>JAIEQB010000056.1 GCA_019748065.1 Alphaproteobacteria bacterium
ACTCACCCCCACTGGAACAAGGTTTAAACATGGGTCTAACAGATAAATCTGGGTATTAAAAATCGGGCGGCCTATGGAGGCAGAGCCTAAGGCTAAAACATGAGAATCTTCAAGTCTCAACACACTGCACCCTACCGTTGCTTCAGTTGGGCCATACTCATTAAAAAGGCAGATATTAGGAGAAGCTTCTAACCAGAATTTTGCATCTTCTTGTAAAAAGATATCTCCCCCAACGATTACACTTCCTTTTTGTTCATGCATAAACTTTAAATTTTTATTATTCTTTAATATTTTTAAATGAGCAGGTGTAATTTTAATAAAACTAAGATTATTATCATACTTGCTAAATATTTCATCTAAGGAATCTATTTGATAATTTTGTGGAGAAATAAGAATTACATTACCTGTGGTAAGAGGCAAAAAGAGAGAGGTAATACTCATATCAAAGGCAATAGAAGAATGAAGGAGGGAATTTCCTTTTGATAGAGGATAAGTTTTTTGGGAATAGTTTATATAATGGGTAAGGTTTCTCTGCCCAATCATAACACCTTTAGGCCTACCCGTAGAGCCTGAGGTATAGATGACATAGGCGAGGTTATGAGGAAAGGTAGAATGGTTTAGATTAGCTGAGGAAAAACTTTTTATAGAGTCCCATCTCTCTTCTAAACAAATAATCTGAGCCCAGGTTGAAGGGAGCTTATCAAGTGTTTTTAAATCTGTAATAATGATTGGAGCGTTTGTATCCTCAAGTATGAATTGGAGACGATCTTGTGGATAGAATGGGTCCAGAGGAACATAAGCTCCCCCTGCTTTGAGAATTCCCAAGAGTCCGACAATCATTTCCAAAGACCTCTCAACAGCAATAGCAACAATAGTGTCGGGGTTAACTCCCAAACTTCTAAGATAGCGAGCAAGTTGATTGGCTCTTTCATTAAGTTGCTGATAGGTAAGTGATTGATTTTCGTAAATAACAGCTGTGTTATGAGGGTTCTTTTTAACCTGCTCTTCAAATAGTTGATAAATAGTTTTGTCTTCTGGGAAATCTGTTTTTGTGTCATTCCAATCAATTAAAAGGTGATGCTGCTCTTTGTCTGAAAGAATAGAAAAATGATCATACCGTGAAAGAGGAGCTACGATCATTTGCTTAAGTATACTTCTATAGTATTCCCCAATCATTTCGACCTGCTCTTGAGTTAGAATGGAAGGATCATATTGAAGATCAAGTCTATGTTTTAAGGTAAGAGGGTCAGTTGAAGCATTTGCACAGAAATAGAAATTCGTTTGTTCATAAGCATGAATGTTTAGAATCTGCAGGTGCTTAGACTTAACAATACTCTCATAAATATGAAAGTTAACGTAATTAAAAGTTACTTCAAATAAGCTGTGACTCTGATGTTGTTGCATTTTAAAAAGAGGATAGCGTCGGTAAGGCAGAATCTCCCTTGTACATGCTAATGTTATTTTTATTAAATCTTCCCAAGTACCTCCGGAGAGAAAAAGACGAAGAGGAAGAGTATTGAGAAAGAGGCCAAGAGTTTTTTCACTTTCAAGAACTTCTGGGCGCCCATTCACTACATACCCTGTAACAACATCATATTTTCCACTTAAAAGAGCAAGAGTTCTAAAGTGGGCAGCGAGGAAGAGAATTTTGACAGGGACCTGAAACTTTCTGGCAAAACAAGAGAGGGTTTCTGAGGAGAAAGGAAGATCAACATTGTAGTTTTCTATAGTACCTTTTCGTTCCACGGCTTTGGATGTTTCTTTGATCTTAGGTAAGCTAAGATAGGAAGAATCATTTAAGTAAGCTTTCCAAAATTGTTCTTGTTCTTTAGATTGAATCGCCTCTTGTTCAAGGAGAATATATTGATTGAACTTGGTTTTTTCATTTTCTCGACGTAGAGGTTGTTTTTCTAATATTTTACCATAGGTTTCAATGAGCTCCATCATTAAAGAAGCAAAACTCCATCCGTCTAGGATGGCGTGGTGAAAGGTCACACCAATATAAAATATATCAGTATGACTTCGAATCAGAGTTAAGCGAAGAAGAGGCGGACAGTTCCAAAAAAATTTCTGCTTTTTCTCTTGTTCAAGCCATTGTTCCACAAAAACATTTTGCTCTGTTTCGCTAAGGTGGCAGATATTTTCAAAGTAAACTGGAATGGAGCAGCTTGGATGGACTAGTTGTAGGGGTTGAGTATATGTAGTAAATTCAAAAGAAGTTCTTAAAATAGGGTGATATTGTGTAAGGGTTTTGATTGCAGTTAAAAAAGCTTTTGAATAATACTTACCTTGTATTTTATACAAAAAAGTATCTTGGTAAATAGATTCCTCAGGTTGGAGTTGTGTATGAAAAAGCATACCAGCTTGAAGAGCAGTGAGAGGATAAGCGTCTTCAATATATTTAGGCATTTTTAGCCGATCTTCAGATGAGATAAGTGAAAAAGATTGAAGTTTTCTCCCTTGAAAGCATTCTTCGAATTTAGAGATAGAAGACAATTCAATAATGGTAGGATGTTTAAAAAGGTCAGCAATAGAAAAGAAGATAGACTTTTTTTGTGCAAGAGAAATAACCTGAATGCCCTTGATCGAATCTCCACCTAAATTAAAAAAGTTGTCATGGATTCCTATTTTCTCAACTTTAAGAATCTCTGACCAGATTAAACAGAGCTC
>JAIEQB010000025.1 GCA_019748065.1 Alphaproteobacteria bacterium
CGAGATTAAAGGAGAGTCGATGAGAAAGGCTCGGAGTCATATTGGAAAAGATAAAAATAGCTTAAAGGAAGAGAAAACCCCCAATCCATTGTTGGTGAAGAAGAGCGATGAGGATTAATCAAGCCATGCCAATGATACCCAGTTCCCCACAGGGTCAACAGCCCTCCCTCTGCCTATTGATTATTGAAGACCAAGGCAGAGCGTGGGCTGTTGACTTGTGGACAACTGAAGATACAAAATCCTTAAAGGCTACATTTACAACAAGCAAAATCTTTGACCAAGGAGGGCACAATGAGGTAATTTAATAGAGAACATTGCTTCTCTTGGGAGTGTGGTTTGATTAAAGAGAAACCCACGACTGGATTGAACCAGAAGAGATGACCGGATAAAATCGGAACACGTGCCCGGATTAAACCAGAACGGCCGACCGGTTAAATCCAGAATCACCCACCGCTTTCACCGGAATACGCAGTTTTTTATATCTTGTGAATATTCTCCTATTTTAATTTTTCTGAAAAGATGCACTTCACCGGACGCTTACGTAAGATCCGCAATAGCACGTTTAAGCCTTAGATTTTCCCTCTCAAGCTCTTAGTTTGATCTACTTTCATCCCATTATAAGCTTTGCGCCATTATAAGCACATTCAGAAATGAGGTGCGACTTTCTATTAAAAAATTAGGAACCTAATTTTATGGACAGGAGGTTGTATGAGAGTAAGAAGGTACAAGCATTTAAAAGAAGACGATCGTTTAAAGATATATGAGCTATTGTTTGAAGGATGTAGTCTAAGGAATAGTCGAACGTATAGGTTATCATAAATCGACGATTTACCGCGAACTTTGCCGTAACAATACGAGAATAAGATACCGACTAAATTTCGCAAGCCAACAGTATATCTTACGTCGACGATATAAGCTCAGTAAGATTGACAAAAAAACACTATTTATTATCTCCTTTAATCCCCATCCTCCAGAGATTGCATTAATAATCGAGTTGATTAAAATCCCTCATAAATTTACCAAAATATGGAATATTAGCAATCCTACCAAGGAAAATTTTTTCGATGCATTTGGTATATCAAAAAATATAGCTGACAACAAAGCCCACTATTTGGCAGAATAGAGAGAAAAGTGTTTGAATCATTGATATCCGTATCTTCTTCGGAGATTTCTCTTTGCGTATGAGGCGAAGACGAAGCGTAAGCTCTGCTCGCACTCATCTCTACTTCTGATTCATCCTCATGTCCACAAGAAAAAAAATATGCATGGGCATTACTTAGGTATAAGCTCATAAAAGGAGCCAACAATAACATTTGAATTTTTCGCTTTGACTTGGAAAACTTTATCATACAATCTTTTTCCTTCTATGTTATTAAATGATAGTATGTTTAATGATATAAAACAAGTATTGTGTATGATATATATGCAGAAACATCATGAAAATTTTTGAGAGAGGATGAAAGAAAGGATGTTACAAAAAAGAGTTATTGTTGCCTCTTCTTTGGGAAACTTGCTCGAAATGTACTCTTTATCACTTTTTGCGATCCTTCTCCCAATGCTCACACTCCTATTATTTCGGACCCTTTGGCTGCGCTTTTTAGCCTATCTCAGCAACTAACAACGCAAACTCAGAAAATAGAAGAACAAGCTCATCAGATTGATCAGCTGATCCATCAAGTTAATTCGTTAAAGCGACATAGATATGGGAAACGGTCTGAAAAAATCCAAGAAGACGATTCAAAACAAAGCGATATTAACACCCTAGATAACTCACCGGACGTTCACGCTACTCCTTCATTGGTTCCATCACCAACTTTTGCGATTAACTCAGTCTACTTCAAGTGCATGTTTAATGGCTTTTGCGGTTGATTGAATATATTCAGGATTAAAAAGTGTGTCATGAGTTCCAGGAATATCAATAAATTGAAGTTGATTTATATAATTTTCCCAACCATAACCGTTTATATCCTCATTATCTATTGCTTTTAATAAAATTACCTTTCCTTTGTATTTTGAAACTTCATATTTATCTCTTTTAATTTCAGATAATTTAATATTGAGCTCAAGCATATTCAAAATATTTGATTCAGCAACTGATTTTACTTTTTTTTCTAAAAAAGATTCTTCTTCTCTAATATTTCTATCTAATTTTTTATATTCTCCAAGAATTTCATTAGATTTTTTGGGATTCACAACGTCAATTAGTATAAGCCGGTTTACTATTTCATTTTGAAGATAAAGCTTTTGGGCTATCTCAAGAGCAATCAATCCTCCAAACGACCATCCTCCTAAGTAATAAGGTCCTACTTTTTGAATTGTTTTTATTAAATTAATGTAATTTTCCGCAATCTCTTGTATGGAACTTAACCCGCTTTTAGGGTTAGTAAATATGGGATTGTTTATCCCATAAATGGGCATATTAATATATTGAGACAGCCCAATGTAGCAAAATGCCAATCCTCCTCCTGGATGAATCATAAATAACGGAGGCTCTTTTTTTCCTTCTTTAATAACAATAATGGGAGAATCGTAAGATTTTTCCGGACTTTTCAATAGCACAGAAAGAGAGAAGATATCTCTGTTCTTAAATATATCAGAAATAGATATTTTTTTAGAAAAATCCTTTTGAATATACGAAGACATTTTTATGGCTAAAATAGAATTCCCACCAATTGTAAAAAAATCGTCATTTATACTAATATTTTCAACTTTTAGAATTTCTTTCCAAATTTTTAAAAGTAAGAATTGTATATTATTAACAGGTAGAATAAAGCTTCTAGTTTTATTTGTAAAATTTTTTATATTTTTTAATGACTTACGATCGATCTTACCATTAGATGTTAATGGAATTTTATCCAAATATACAAAGAATGAGGGAATCATATA
>JAIEQB010000073.1 GCA_019748065.1 Alphaproteobacteria bacterium
GCTAGATATATATTTTGAAGGAAGACTCCAACTGGGGTTCAATGTTTAACCGTTGACACAGTTAATTGAACATTCTCGTTTCGGATCCTCATCCTGAAATTTTATCAATTATACAATGGTCTTATATCGTAAAAAACCTGAGGAGTAAATAAAATGACCTCAAGGTGACAAAAGTTCAAATAAAATTAACCTTCATCACTTAATAGAAGGTTCATTCTATCGACTTAAGTCGAGATTATTCTTCCTCTTCACCAAGGGGGCCTATGAAAGTGTTGGCTGCACGCAAAAGCTTGCGTTTACGTGGCTGTGCTGCCTCAAGGTTTTCTTTTATTAAATTCTCAAGTTTTTGTAAGTCCTCTGCCTTATTAAGCGCTTTTTTGGCTTTTTGACTAAAGGCTTGGAAAAACCCTTTCTCTTCTAATATTTTTTGATCTCTGATCGTTGATGAAAATGCTTTAGAATAACTACTGCTTTGCAGCACTTTTAGATTTTCTTTATGGCTTTTCTCCATTTGACTTAGAGAGTTATATCTTGCTTGGTAATGCATTTTCAATTCTTGAAGAGTTTCAATTGATTCCATAAAACGATTGACTTTCTTTATAGAATCATTTCCTAAAGTTAAATACCTTGTTCCATTAATGTCATATACGCGAATTTGGTCTTCCTCGGTTATAGGATCTAAATTCCTGGCTGAAGTAAAGATAGGTAAATCATGCATAAGCTTATTAGCTAAAGAGGAAGGAAGCTTTACGAAACAATCTGCTTCGAATACAAACTTGAGTAAGCTTATATCTTGTAAATCTGTCACACAATTAAGAGCTTTAAAATAAAGTTTATTCTTGCGTTCAAATTCTTGCATATTTTCTTTCCGGTATTGAGACACCCTTTTAATGGGATTGCCAGCAGAAAGAGCTGCGCATTTGTAGGCAAAATGAGAAAGTATTGTCTCTTTTACTATAAACTCTTCTTTTTCAGGCAAATTATTAATTTTTTGTGCCATAGAAATTTCTTCCTTTTTTTCCCCAATATATAGGGAACTCTCTTTATTAATATCGGCACTTTTGTCTGTTAAAAGTTCGGCCCTTTCTTGTGAAGTTAATCTGCTAAAATCCATTTTCCATCTAGGATCTTCAGTAATAAAAAAATTAATTTTATTTATTTTTTCAATAATAAAATTTTGCCCTAAAGGAGGAACACAAGGAACGTCTTGAGAGGCGTAATTATTATTTCCCTCAAAGTAATCACTCAAATTCTCCAGCTCATATTCTTCAATAAGTTTAGATTCATAAAAATAGTTAAATGATTTACGAAAACTGGGCGGAACAACAGTTTTATCTTTTTTTTCCCACCCACTCCAATGTATTACTCCAAGTTCGTATTTGGCATTCTCATTGCCTTCACTAGCAAGCGTGGTTAAAACCTCAATGCCTTGATCTGGATTTTGTGTAAGCAGCACGGTGCCGTCTTGAAGAGAAATTCCATCCCTAAACAAATCCCATAGAGCTTCTACTGCTTCTGAAGAGTTTTTCTTAGCGCTTAAAGTTAAGAAATGAATAGCCAGTTCTGGATTTGGCTCAAGCAGCATTGTGCCGTCTTGCTTATATACGCCTTGCTTAAACATCATTCCAAGCTCATATAAGGCCTGGCAATCTTGATTTTTAGATAAATAATAAATGGCAAGGTCTGGATTTGGCTCAAGCAATACCGTTCCATCTATACTATATGCCCCATTTTTATACAGTGTCCCAAGACCAAGTTGTGCCTCTTCAACATCTTGATTAGCAGCCAAGGTTAAATAAAAGATAGCCTTATTTATATCTGGGCTAAGAATCCATATGGGCGTCACCCCAGGTGTAAAGTCATTTGTTACCCCCCTCAAATAAAAATCCCCAACTGCGCACTGTGCTATTTTGTTTCCATTGTCAGCAGCTAATATATGATAACGAACACCTTCTTCTATACTTGTGTTGAACTGCGCCAGATATGGATAATACAGATCGTTATACATCATTATCCCAACACGATATTGCGAGCGCACATTTCCTTGATCTGCAGCTAGTTTAGAAAGTAGAAAGGCTTCAACAATGTTTTTAATCTGCTTACCCTCTGCATTTTCGTATCCATGAAGATTGAGGAATCCCATAAGCGATTGTGCATGAGGATTTTGTTTTACCAAATATTCTTGTATTAAACGTTCATCCTCAACAGTCAGTTTTTTATGCGTATAAATCTTCTCTTCTGCTTCAGGAGCTCCTTCTATGGTGGCCAGAAAATCCTTCTGAAATTGGGTACTTTCACCTGTAGTTTTAACCGTACGATCATCAACCTTATGTTTTTTAACAGAAGGTTTCTTCTCTGGTAATGTCGATGAAAAGCTTGAGGAGGTTCGTTTAAGAGGAGACATTTTTGGCATCTTTTCTTCTTCATTTGATGCAGAGCTTTCTAGCTTATCTGAAGAATGCTCGAGCGTTGCATAGACTGGTATGCTTAAAAATGAAACTAGAACACCTATGGAAATAGAAGATAAGAGCGTTATAAAATTTGTCATATTTAACGATTTTATTTGAGGTTTAATGCATAAGCGTATAACATGTTCATTTAATATAGTCAATTTTCCATTAGATATATCATGATATATTTATTATCCGAGGTGGAGGAAATATTTTTACTGAAATCATGACAGAAAGTTATGACGGAGAAATAGAATCTATAGAGATGCTGGTAAAAAATCGATTTGGAGGTAAAGTATATCATAATGGCCACAATCGATGGCATTTTGCTCTCCCTCATATTACGAAAAACAATAACCAAATATTTTGGTCTCTTACAGGTCCTCGGAATAATACAGAAAGTGAGTCGGCATCCCGGGAATAATTTAGGGGCTGTCCTAGATAACATGAGAAAGTGTTATAAAGGGACATATGAGAAAGAGTGGATTAAGCAAAGCCAAACAGG
>JAIEQB010000005.1 GCA_019748065.1 Alphaproteobacteria bacterium
CAAAAGGCTTTCTTTGAAACTGTTCCCATCGCATCCAGTTCACTCGCAATACGATCAAAGATCTTTGTGAGGAGATGATCGTCCTGAACCATTAATTTAGTGAGGGAATTAGCATCGATATAATCGGCTGCGGAGAGCTTCTCTCCTGATTTTGCAAGAACTTGAGGGAGTTTTTCTGATCTCCAGAAATCTAATGAGCTCCCAAAGACTTTCACCCCGTCCCGATGACGGGTCATAGCCACATAAGCCAAATTCTGGGACATCTCAAAGGAAGCCAAAACATAAGTTTGATCTATTGTCGTTCCTTGAGATTTATGAATAGTCACAGCCCATCCTTGGGTAAAATATGGATTCAATTTTGGAGCAAAGGAGATCTCTTTTCCTTCATCAAGCTTTACGCGAACTTTACTGTTGTTCAGATCTATAATGGTACCCATGCTTCCATTTTTAACACCCAGGCCATAGGTGTTACGCGTAAAGACGATCCTATCTCCTTTAGAAAATTCCTTCTCTTCTTTCAGAATGGCTTTTCTACCAAAGTCGTCTTCGACTTCCTTCTTTGTTGTATAGGTAAACTCTTCCTTTGAGAGATGGCCGGATTTCTTTAAAAGAGCTCTTGCTGAGCCATTCAGGTCATTCACGTCTTTATTGCTATAGGCCAATATAAGAGAGCTCTTTTCAGGAGTTTTTTTGAAAGTACGATGCCATTCCTTGATTAAAGCTTCTTTCGCTTCTTGTCGAACTTCAACGCCTTGACCTCTTTGTTTTTCAACGCCGATGAGATGATCCAAACCACATTTTTTAAGGGTTTCTCTCGCTTTTTGATGTTGAATGAGGGGAGTGTCTCTTTTGTCCTTAAAAAGGAGGGCGATTTTTAAGGGATCCACAGCGCGTTCTTCAAGAATGGGGCGGCATACTTTTGCATTGCAAAGAATGGCGTCAGCAGCGTCCCTTTCTCTGCTCTTCCAATCAATATACCTTTTAAAATCTTCATGTTTCTTGATTTGAGAGTAAAGATTTCTAAGCTCTGGAAAATCTTTCTGTACATCCCTTGCCATTTCTCGATAAATGAGGGAAGAAACTCGATGAGAGGTTTCATAAAGGTGCACAAGGTTCTCATAGTCCTTGTTCTTTAAAACGTCTTTAAGGGCAGGAAGCTTTTCTTCAATAATATGAACACAGCCCTTAGCTGCATACCTTTGAATGGCCTCATTTGTCTTTTGTTGTCCAAAAAGGACCGTCGCTTCTTTCTGCCAAGCTTCTTTTTGCCGAATGACTGTATTCAGTTCTGATCTTCCTAGCTTTTCTGTCACAAGCCTAAAAGCAGGTCCGGCTTCAACAGGCTGCAATTGGGCACCATCTCCCACAACGATGAGCTTAACGCCTAACTTTTTAACCGCACTTAAAAGCTTCTCAAAGCGCTCCACATCCACCATGCCGGCTTCATCGAGGACAAGAATGCTCTTAGAGTTATATTGGCATCGCCCTTCCTTAAAGGATTTGAGAAACTTATGCAGGGTTGTTGATGGAATGCCATCACCTTCTAAGGAACTTCCTTCTAAATTTTGAGATGCTTTTCCTGTAGGGGCAAGACCATATACGGCATAGCCGTCTGCCTTCCATATTTCATTACACACGCCTAAAGCTGTGCTCTTTCCAGCCCCCGCAATGCCCACAACGCATTTAACCTGGCCTTCGTTCACCAAATGGTGGATGGCTTTCACTTGATCTTGAGAGAGTCCCCCATGTTTTTTTAATTTCTCATTGGCTTTTGCAATGGCAGATTCAACGTGTTTCTTCCGAACGCTATGGGTTTTGGAACGGCCCAACTCTTCAGCCTTCTCAATCAGAGAGATTTCAGCTTTGAGCATACTGCGGGTTGTATAAATGGCTTCTTCACGGGGAGTGCCAGAGAAATCTTTGACCACTTCCTGGCGTAAGAAAACCAATTCAAGAGAGTTTTTAAGTTTGGCTTCTAGCCGATTGAATAAATGGGGATCATCCACATACTGATGGAGCTTTTTCTGCACATCATTCCACATAAAAGTCGCATGATGTTTGGTCACAATATCAAGAACCATGTCAGGGTTTCTTATGATCCGATAAAGATTGCGAAGTTGGACATCATGAAACGCCTTCATCTTGTCCGTTACAGGAGGTGTTTTATCAGTATTCTCATCTTTATTAGATTCAAGAGAATCAACAACGTCGTTTTTTGATTTATTGTTTTCTAATTCCTTTGATCCCACTCCTTCCTTTGATCTATTAGCTCCCTTTGCTCCTTCAGCTTCTTTTGCGCGCTCTGTTTTTGCTCTCTCTTCCTGTTCAATGACGTTTCTACCTCGCTTAGGCTGAGGCTCCATCTCAATACCCCGTTCCTTATTTGAACGATGATCAATTTGGACATCGTGGCCGAAAAGCTTAAGGAAAAAATTAGAATAATTGGCCCACTGTTCTCGCAATTCAAAAAGGAGGGATTTTTTATCCCATTCCAGCTCTTTTTTAGCACTTAAACCCTCCTCTTCTAGACGTCTTGTGAGAGCTGTTACATGACAGTGAGGATTTGTTCCTCCCATTTCTTCATCCACGTCAAAATGAAAGTTCATTTGAGCAGCCATTCCTCGCCCACAGAGCTGATCCTGAACAAACTCTCGAGCCAAGGCGATGTTTTGCTCTTCCGTTAATTCCCGATGAAGAGAAAACTCAAATTCCCGCCAAACTTGAGCATCAGTTCTCTTCTCAGCCGCTTCCGCAATATCAACAAAGGCCTGAACACCTTTTCGACGATCCTCTGCCATCAATTTCTGAATCTCAACTGCCCACTCTGGGGCATCTTGAGGAAGAACCAGCTCTACATGTTGTACAGCCTTATCTTCATAATTAAAGGTTTGGCCCGTTCTCTCATCATAAAGTTTGCATCCTGCCCGATAGGCAATGGCCCTGACCGTATTTCGGCTACTTCGTGAAAGGATTTTTGCGCTAAAGTGGTAAAGGGCCACGTTTCACCTACGATTTTCCCAAAGATGGTCGCCGAGTAGGCGAGGATGTTTTATCACCCTCACCCCTCACAGACCCGGACGTGCGCGATTGACGCATCCGGTTCT
>JAIEQB010000057.1 GCA_019748065.1 Alphaproteobacteria bacterium
GATATATATTTTGAAGGAAGACTCCAACTGGGGTTCAATGTTTAACCGTTGACACAGTTAATTGAACATTCTCTTATGTAAAAGTGGAAGTTGTGCCTGATTGAACCTTTAACCACCCAACCTCGGCTCCCTGCTCCCTGCTCCCTGCTCCCTGCTCCCTGCTCCCTGCTCCAGCGAACATTCTCTTGTACTTGCTTAAAAAAACTTCATTCCTACTTTCTTAAGCGGGAATTACTGTTGCCTTATAGCTTTTTTTATGGTAATATAAGTTATTATTGTAATATAAACTATTATATTATAGTTGAATGTTTTTTAGATGGTGTTTTAACAATGTTTGATGTTGAATTTTTATATTCCAAATTATTAAAAGCTGGCACAGCTTTAGCTCTGGTTATGTTATCTATTGTTCCTGCTTTTGGTGGTAATAAGGGTGGGGATGCCGAAAATAACCTATGGTCTGTAGGCAAACCTCCAAGGGCGACAAAGTCCTATAGAAAGGTAAGAAGCAGAGCTCCTTTAGATTTATCTGTAAGGATGAGTGCTGATGAGATTAATAACGTTAATCTAATTATAGATGACACGAAAGGCAAGAGAAGAAAAAGTAAACTCATTCAGGCAGATGAAGCTATTCATGAACGAAAAGATGAAATTTTCTTATCCCCTCCACAGCTAATCAAATATCGAACTACCATAGACAACATAAACCCTGAGCTTTTTCCGTCAACCATTGCATTTCAATTATCAGAAAAAGTTATAAAGGAAGATGCAAGTTATAAATTAATTATTAATCATCGCACGATGGGACTTAATACGAAAGTTATTCTATATGAGCAGCAGGACATAGATGCACGAAAAGTAACCTTACGAAATATTTTTTCATATCAAGCCTATTGGGAAAAATTTCTTCCGGAGTTAGGAAGGGAATTTAGAGACTACAATAAAGTTCAATACTCTGATCTCAAACCTCCTCCTTCTGACAATGAGATTGTTGACATTCTATTTGGTAAAAGTAGACCAAATAGGATCCCAGACTTCATGATAGCTAAACAAAGATTTGAAGGGTTAGCTAAGGCAGATAGGCCTTATGCTAAAATTTTTAATCCACCTGAACAAATTCCTACATATGAAGAATACTGGGAAAAATTTCTTCCGGAGTTAGGAAGGGAATTTAGAGACTACAATAAAGTTCAATACTCTGATCTCAAACCTCCTCCTTCTGACGATGAGATCGTTGACATTCTATTTGGTAAAAGTAGACCAAATAGGTTTCCAGACTTCATGATAGCTAAACAAAGATTTGAAGGGTTAGCTAAGACAGATAGGCCTTATGCTAAAATTTTTAATCCACCTGAAGATGCAGAATTTATTAGTGCAGGTCTTAACACACCTCCTCCATACCAGTTGGTAGGAGAGTTACCACAATCAACAAAGTTCACAAAATCAGAATTTCCTATCAATAGCAAATATATGATGAGTATGTTAGCTGGAAAAACTAAATCTCCCAACGAATTATCGCAGCTTAGCTTTTTGCTTGGATTTCAAGGGATAAGTGATATTTCTTCATTGGAACTTACGAGTGATGATCAAACGGTTTTTTCTCTGACCTTAGGAGATACGACGAGTGAGTCACAAGAAGGTGTTATACTTACGCAAGGAAATCAAAAGAGAGATATTAATACATGGTCAATTGCAAAAGAAGAGATAGATTATCCTCAACTCGCTGAAGACGGTAGAGATAAGCTAGCTCATTCCATAAAATACGTATTGAGACTCCCAGCTGAAGAAGTGAATCCAAACTATTCGTACACCCTCTCGATAGCTCACCGTACTCTCAACCACGATACTCCTGTGGAAGTATTTAATAAACAGAAAAAAGAGTATGTCGTAATAGGAAGTCTTCCCAACTCTACAGACTTGACAACAACTCTTATTCCTGTTGATGCCTCGATTGTGACAGCTTTACTTAATGTTCCTAGGATTCAGCGTTCTTTGCCAGCATTACCAAAGAGAGAGATGGTTGGAGAACTAAACATTAGAAAGGAAACATACGCTAATCTTACGGATGCTGAATTAAAAGAACGAGAAACAGTCTACTCTAATCAAATTCTTTTTCTCGATGAGGAAATTAAAGAGCTCAATAGATTAGGATACACAGAAGGAAGTGATGGAAAGCAAACTCTGATTAGTGATGAAGAAACAAGATTGAAATTAAATAAAGAACGTTTAGATAAAAGAAAGGAAATTGAGAGACTTAAAGAAGAGTTAAGTATTATTCGTACACAGTTGGGAGAGAAAAAAAATAAAGACTTTCTTCTAATAGTTCAAGAAAAAAAACAAAAACTTGACCAGGATGCTAAAAAACTTCCTTTATTAGATGAAGAAATCCAAGGATTGAAAAAAAAGAAAGAAGAAATAGATAAGAATATCCAAGAAAAAAATAGTCTTCTTGGTGTGACCAAACAAGTTCTAGAAAAAATAAAGATTAGGAGAGAGTTAACGGACTTCTCCGCTGACAAAGATGAGGTGGAGAGGGAGATTAAGACTAAGGAAACAGAATTAAAAACTCTACTTATAGACCTCGGAGATCAACAGAGAAGCATAGAGAAGCTAGAAAGCGAACGGATTTCAACTTATGAGAGTTTTCTTAAAGCCCGGCATCATGAAGAAACCAAAAAACTAAAAAGAAGTGAGAGCTTGTCAAATATACAAAAGAAAATTTCTCAAAAACCTGAAGGAGGAAATTTGCTTGACCAAATTAAACGACATGGTTCTTCTTCCTTGAAGAAATCAACTGCTGAAAAAAGAGAAAGTTTCTCTGATTTGACCCTAAGATTTTTACCTCTTCTCTCTACTAAAATAGAGAAAGTTGAAGAGGAGGAAGATGGGGAAGATGAGTTTACCCTAGAAGAAAGAGAAGTCCGTAAGCGAGATGAAGAGAGAGCATTAAAAATAAAGGAAGAAGACGAGCGAAAGGAAAAACTTGCTTTGGAGGAAGCTGAAAAAGCAAGAAAAGAAAGTAAAGCAGAATCATCACAGCCTCCTTCGAATCCGGAGACCATACAGCCAGCTCCTCAAAGCAGTCTTAATGTAGAGATTGAAATGAGAAAGAGGCGCCAAATTATGTACGGAAAAGAAACGGACAGTGAAGACGATGATGATGACTGGGACTAAACACTTAGAGAAACAGAAACACCTCCATTATGTGGGTAAGTCATAAAAGAATAGAGGCAGACCCCCCCCCCTCGGGTACGGACCATTTCAAGTTGTTTGAGGAGAATGTTCAATTGTGACATATAACATAACCAACATGTGATGTTTCACTACATACGCTACATTTCAGGGATCAAAGATAGCTGATGCTCTTTTATCCATGCAAGGTATTTGC
>JAIEQB010000041.1 GCA_019748065.1 Alphaproteobacteria bacterium
TTATCAACTTGCAGCATAAGTTGGTTCGCTTGCTACGGCGTTACTTTATGACGCCTTCACGGGGAAAATAATTCGGAAAATTGAAGTGCTATTTAGTTCGGACATTTTAAAGTACTGTTGACACTTAAAAGTTCTATGTGCGCAAGGCAATATGAGCGCTATAACAGCGCTTAAGTAAAAAATCAGGCGGATGACGAAGCGGAATCGTGGGGTGAGTTTAGAAACAGTACTAGCTGAACTGAACAAAACTTTACGGAGATGGAACAACTACTTTCAACTGACGCAGTGGCCTTCGCAGTTGAGGGGGCTAGACGAATGAATAAAACGCAAACTGAGATGCTATCGTCTTAAGCAGCGAAAGCAGCCTTGGTCGATAGCAAAATTCCTGATGAGCTTAGGAGTTCCAGGTCCTAGTGCCTGGAATCTAGCAAAATCGGGGAAAGGTTGGTGGAGATTATCCAGAAGTATTCCTGTTCATCACGCCATGACTAGTGCTTGGTTTGAAAAACAAGGGCTTATCAGCCTCTTGCAAAGATAGTTCTGGTAACAGCTTATTTCAACCGCCGTATGCGCGACATCGCTTGTACGGTTGTGTGAGAGGACGGGGCCGTAAGGCCCCTTCTACTCGATTCCACCCTTTGTCTAAGGCTTAAAAATTATATTTTGAATGACAAGTAAGTTTTGACATTAAAAGATCCTTGGTTCTTGAAAGTTGATAGGGTAAGATCTCCATAAGCCTTACTCTTGTATGCACCCATTAGGTGTTTGTTTATTCTTCTTAAAATCACTATACAGGCAAGGCTGCCTCCAGGTAATTCATTTTCTATATCGGAATCTGGGATTATACAGCTTTTGATAAACACCTTGACCAAAAACAAAAGGACCAGTATAGATTTTAGTGGTGGCCGGGTGGCAGAGTGGTGATGCAGAGGACTGCAAATCCTTGTATACCGGTTCGATTCCGGTCTCGGCCTCCAAAAAGTGCTGGTCTCCTGCAAGAGACTTTGCTATAAGACTTTCAATTCCCCGGTAGCTCAGCGGTAGAGCAAGTGGCTGTTAACCACTGGGTCGGCGGTTCGAGTCCGTCCCGGGGAGCCAGCAAAAGCAAGGCTTTTAGACTTCTAACATATCATCTAAAAATCGTCGGGTATACGCCAGGTATACCGTGGAAAGAAATTGCCTCTACGTCGTCTCCCTCAATCTTAAAAGGCTTTCCAGCGGAAGATTTTCTAAATTTTTTCTTGAATGATATAAAAGATGAAATATTCAGTCAAAAAGTGTTTATATTGAATGAGAGGGCCAAAGCATACTCATAGGAATAGCCCAAAGATTTTGACCAAAAGAAAGGGGCCTATCCCCAGAATAAAGAACAATACCAACGAAAGGTTTACCTTTTGCCAGGTTTTCTTGAAACCATTGGAGATGATTAAAATCTTTTTTCTGAATTGATGAACTTGATTTGACCTCAATACCTAGGATTTTTTGATCCTCACGTTCAATAAGGAAATCAATCTCTCTTTTTACCCTGTCTCGATAGTGATAAAGCTCATAATCCTTTTCACTCGCATCAATTTGAGAAGCAAGTTCATTGAAAATGAAAGTTTCCATAAGTTTTCCCAAACGATCAGAATCAAAGCGAATTTGATCTTTATTCCAGGAAAGAATAGAGCACATAAGACCAGAATCGGTCATAAATAGCTTTGACTGCTTCCCGACCCGATCATAATCTGTCTTTGTCCAAGGGAGGACTCTTTCTACAATATATAGAGCTTCTAAGGCATTAATATAAGTGACGACAGTTGGACGATGGATAGATAAACCTGACGAGATAGAAGAAGTATCCAGGAATTTGCTCGACCATGCAGCAAGCACTTTAGTAAGCTCACGCATCGCATCATATCTATGTACTTTGGCAACATCTTGAAGGTCTCTTTCTAAAAGGGCCTCCAAATAATCTCTATGCCACTTCTTTTGGTTTCTACCTTCTAGGGTTAAAGCTTCTGGGAATCCCCCTCGAAAGGCCATTTCAATGATGGCATCCTTATCATAGAATGTCCAAGGAAAATCAAAGGATTGGCTGAATGCATGAGTTAAGAAATCAGGCAAACTTCCTTTAATTTCCCCTTGTGTAAGGGGGCGGAGTCTAACTTTGGAAACGCGTCCTGCTAAAGATTCTTGAGTGCTTGGCAATGCTTGAATATTTGCTGAGCCTGTTAAGAGATATTGTCCAGCTTGAGTGTTTTCATCGACAACTTTTTTAATAGCGGGAAGAAGCGAAGGCACTCGCTGAATCTCATCAATAATTAATGTTTTTAGCTTATGTTTTACAAAACTCTGCGGGTCATTTTCTGCAGCCTCTCGAAGGGTTGTATCATCCAATGTGAGATAGGCTATTTCTTCGGTAATAAGCTGCTTAGCAAGTGTTGTTTTGCCGCACTGTCTCGCACCAACAAGCAAGACAACTCTCCGCGTTGTCATGGCTTGTTCAATTTTGTGTCTTTGCCATCGAGAGTAAAATTTTTTCATAGAGAAGATTATACCTTTAACTGTTGCATTTCGCAGACTTTACTTCTGCTATTTTATATATTTTAATTTTGCGATTTTGTAAATATATTTTGCGCGATTTGGTAAATATATTTGTTAAAAAACAGACATCTCATTGAAAATAAAGGGATGTTTTTTCTTGCTTTCTGCAAGCCACAAGTCTAATCTAAAAAGGTATTTTCACGATAAAAATGCGCGCCAAACAGATGCACTAACATCTACCCGGCGCTGGCCACAACAGATAAACGAGGTATCCATCATGGTTAAAAGCAACTTAATACAACTCGAGCGTTCAGCTCAACACCTAACTCACCGATTTAAACGTCTTGAAGATCTTATGGATGAAGCTTGGCTTGAACACGAGCTGATTCGAGAAGATTTAAGGAATATGTTTACAGCCTATTATGGTTGGCTTGGTAAGGAAGGGGTTGATCATGAACGACATTAATTCACTTGCCTCATCGGTTCATTTTTCAAAGCGCCTTGAAATGGATATATGGGATGTTTCCACTCAAATAAGCATGCTGGAACTTAATTTCAAAAGCTTACAGATCATCTTGGTGCATCGGATGGCGAAGGATTGAAATAGAAGAAGCAAATTAATATGATCTGCTGAAAGATGCTGTAAAGGTCTTTCAGATATTTCCACCTTCTTAATCCAAACTTTGGGAGCTTTTAATTTTCGGACTTCCACCAAGACTTGATTTGCATCCATAAGGAAAGGTGAGCTTCGCTCTCCTCAATCATTTCATTCAGAACAAGAAGTCCTTTAAACAATTTGTCCATTGGTTCTTGCATTTCGAGATCTCTAATCTATGCATCCTTCTGTATCTTTGTCTGCCGCTTTGGTGATCTGCTGGTTCAGTCGCTTGAGGGTTTTTATTGTTGCTGTATGAGGGACATGCGGCCGCGTTTTGATCTGCTCTCGTTTTTCTTTAAGTTTTTGAATCTATTTTTCCAGGGAACGTGCTTTATCCATAAGGGGTATCTTATCATTTTTTATAATGATTTAATATAACAAATTTGT
>JAIEQB010000027.1 GCA_019748065.1 Alphaproteobacteria bacterium
GTTTGGCTTTGCTTAATCCACTCTTTCTCATATGTCCCTTTATAACACTTTCTCATGTTATCTAGGACAGCCCCAAACTTATATCGGAAAAATAAGGCATGGTTTTAATGTCTTAGACTATTATTTTGACGATAAAACAATTCTCCCTGCAAAAGAAACCATCAGGCGTTTTCTGACATGTGCTACCGTGTTTTACGAGCACCCGCGAACAAATATCACGTCTCAACGATATATGAAATCTCTCAATACACGAGACATATCTCTCTATCAGGTTAATGAAGGAGCCCCCAAAGATGAGGATTTCAAAAATATCCTCTTTCTTCTTGTGGCGGCAGCTAAACAACCTGATAGACTAAAGCGGGTGCGGCAGTACATCGATCAATGGACGTGCTGGCTAAAGTTGGGACTCACGATGATTAAAGAGCTTGAAACCTGTGTTCACTCTTTTCTGCCCTCGCTTTTTTTACATTGGAGCTCGCACACCCAGACGATTTCGTCTGGGTCTTCTCGCTGACGTTCCTATTTTAGGTCACAAACACAATGTGAAATGTTCAAGCTGCACACCCCCTGTCCCCCCCAACCCTCCATCGTCCCTCAACTCCTCCTCTTCCGTCAGTCCACGCTCGATGGTGTCATAAAGCCATTTTTCTTGTAAATTTGTGTTTCCTAACTGTTCCGGCGCTTGGTCGATTATATAATCGTACCGATCAAAGTTATCCCAACCACCCCAATTGAAGAATATACCTACCTTGGCTTTTTCTGCGTCCCAGTCCTTCATGATTGGGGTGAAATATACAGCATTGAATTCTCTCTCAATCAAAAACCGTGGTGCAATCCATATCTCGATCTTGCTGTCATTTTTCGGGTTCTTTATTTTTCGGTACCCCATGTTAAAGCTCACAAATTTTTCTTTATCGCCACACTTGGATAGGTTAAATTTCCCGTTCAGGGGATGGTGCAATTCCGAGATAAGTAACTCAGTCGGCTTTTTTGTTTCGGGATTAGGATAATAAATATCCTCTGGGTGATCTCTACTCCCAAAGATCACAAAAGTTTCTATATAAATCAGTTTTCCGTTATAAACTCTCTTTAAAGTTTCTATATTATCCGGATCAGTTATATTATACTCTTTTTGCAGATGAACAAGCCGACCTTCATGCCATGCATTTTTTATATTATTATTACTACCATTAGCTTCATAAAAATTCTTCCAACGTTTACAAACAGCTTTATTAGAACCAAAATGTTTGTTTTCTGCTCCACGATTATATGCATCAAATTCTAGAATGTGTTTCTGCAAACGCTCTGGCAATCTTGAAAAATCGTGAAATTTATCATCCTCCATCCCCCAACTTGCCTGGGAAGCGGCAAAACTGAGGGCAACAATCAAAGAGGTAGAAAGAAGTTTAAAGTTTTTCATAAAAATTATCCTTTAATAATATATAACAACACTTGAGATTTATATATTTATTATGTTTAAGAAATACAAGAGTATTTTTGTTGTTTTTTTACATTTTTTAATAGCATCAAGCGGCATTGTCTTTATCCTCAGCAACAACTTCCAAACCATCAGTAAATTTGACGCCTAAAATAATTTTTGGCAATTAATTATTCCCATCAAGTTTCCTCCAGCTCTTCTCTGCATCTTTGATCAATTTGAAAACCAGGATGAACGCCGTTTCTCTTCCTAAACACCCCTTAGAGCGTTTTGTACGGTGTTTAACAGTTCCAAATGTACTTTCAATAGGATTGGTGGTGCGAATGTGTTTCCAATGCTCGGCTGGAAAATCATAAAAAGCGAGCAACTCTGCACGATCTTTCACTAAACACGCAACTGCAGAAGGATATTTTACCCCATATTTTTTAACAAATAAGTCAAAAGCTTTCTCGGCTTCTTCTTTACTCGAAGCCATCCAAATAGCGTGCAGGTCTGCAAGGGCCTTCTTCTGGAGAGATTTGGGGAACTTGTTCAACACATTGGCTGTCTTATGAAACCAACACCGTTGCTGGCTCGTTTGAGGCCACACTTTTTCTAAGGCACTCCAAAAACCTAAAGCCCCATCACAGATAGCCAATTTGGGAAGAATACTCAGACCCCGCGCCTTCAAATCGAGTAAAAGTTCCCCCCAATTTTGGGCACTTTCACGATACCCATCAATAAAGCCAACCAATTCCTTCTTTCCTTCAGGAGTTGCCCCAATAATGACCAGTATGCATTGTTTGTCATCATCCAGGCGCGCTTGGAGATAGATACCATCGGCTCAAACATAAACATAGTTTTTGCTCTCCAAACGCCGCTTATGCCATTGATCTAGCTCCTCCTTCCATTGTTTCCGCAATCGAAGCACCGTATCTGCCGAAAATCCGACCACATCTTTGCCAAGCAAAACAGGCATGACATCTGAAAAATCTCCTGAGGAGATTCCTTTCAAATACAGATAGGGGAGAGCCATTTCAATGCTCTTGCTTCGCCTCACATAAGGAGGCAGCAACTTGGATGTAAAACGAATCGAGTCTTCTACTGCTTGTCCTTTACGATCTCTTGAGCGAGGAACCTTAACGGGAATGGCTCCAATACCTCTCACCACCTTCCTTTCTGGCAAATGGCCATGGCGCACAACACGCTTGCGACCATCCTCCAGCTTTTCATCCGCGTGGTTCTCTAAAAAGGACGCAAATTCAACTTCAACGGCTTGTAAAACAAGGGCTTGAGCCCCTTGACGTAAAACTTTTGTGAGATGATCTTTAAATTCTCCTGGCTGAATCAGCTCAATTACATTATCTTTCTTCACGGCGTATCTTTCCTTTTGAAGGGTTATGGCAGGTCTTTCACCGCCACGATACGCCACCTCCTATTTACACTCCATTACCAACTTTTGCGATTAACTCAAGTTTTTACTGCTCAATAGTGATTTTAAGATAAAGAATACTGGCAGCAAAAAGAAGAGTAATCCCATTTGTTAAGATCAGAGCAATGGATCCAATTGCAATTCCAAAAAGGAGCCAGAGGAAAACCCCACAACAAAAAGCTGCATACATCATGAGAGAGATGGCACTTACGTCCCGTGTTCGCCATATTTTTATGACCTGAGGCAAAAAGGAAAAGGTCGTGAGCGTCCCAGCAGCAAGACCGAGAGATTCTATGAGTATGAGTATGAGCATACTTTCTTCCTTTATTTTGTTAATTCATAACCTTATGACATCATGGAAATAAAAAAAATAGGCCCGGAATTTTCCGGGCCAAGTTCCTTAACTTCCAAGGAGTTAACTATTGAGCTTGATCACCGTTAAGACTTTTAACAAATCCACTCAAAAAACTATTCAATAATTTTACATAGGTAGTAGGACTAGTCAAATTAATTAGAGTATCAGCCTGAATAGAACTTGCAAACTGAAGTAGTTGAGGAAGAGCAGAAAGGGCTTCATCATAACTCAACACTCTTTCTTCCTCAAACTTTTCAAAGGAAGTTTGAAGACCTAAAGTTTGTGCTTGATTATGGAGGTTATTTTGAAGCAGCTTGACTAGTCTAGAAGTCAATAGACCTTTAGGTGATCCTTTTTGGCTGTCTCCAACCGTCCCCAATTTATCTAAGCTTCCCCCTAATAAGCTCGTAAGAGCAGTGATATGTGTTGAAAACTCCATAAATTTACTGGTCTCCTCAGAACTGACAGAAGGGACTGGAGCGCTTAAGCTCGCCGTATCATCTGTTGCCTTTTCCAGAGAAGGAAGAGC
>JAIEQB010000070.1 GCA_019748065.1 Alphaproteobacteria bacterium
TGGACTCACTCCTTTGCAGTATATTCATGAATCCTATCCTATGGCCTCTTGAGTCTCATATGTACTGAACTCATACATTTCCCTATAACCTTATTGACTTCATTTTTTTTGCGACATAATAATGTCCATATCTTAGTAATGCAGTCATTTTAGGGATTTTAAAGTCTAATAAATATTACTATTGAGAAGAGGTTTTTATGTTAAAGAAGATTATTTTTTGCGCATTTTTACTTTCTTATACATCATCTGTCCATGGAATGGAAGAAAATCCTATGGACGCGGGGTCTCAATACTTGACCATTATACAAAAAGCCCATGAAGGAGTTCCAAATTCCATAAATGGTTTACATGCTGCTTTAAGGGAGCTAAAAAGAAGCTTCCCCCCTTATTCTTATTCAAAGAAATTAAGTGAATTGTACGAGCAGGCTTTGGATGAAGGTATATCACCAAAGAAATTTGCAGAGAGTGTTAAAGGATTTATTAGAGGTGATTATCGTAGAATTGGTCCTTCACCACGTTTTACCCCTGACGATAGCTTTTACAATAACTAATTAGCTTCTGTGACTAAGAAGGAGAGAGAAAAAATCAATCGGTTGCGAGAAAAATATAAAGAAGAGGAGGAGAGAGGAGAAATCAGGTGGATAAAATACCATGACGTATCGGCTTCTTTGACTTAAGGGGGGAGGAGAAAAACCAAGTGGCGACAAAAAAAAGCAGTCAGGGAGTTTTTATAAGTATTAAGATGAGGTTTGATAATTATGTTAAATAAGGTTGTTTCTTACGCAGCTATAGTTTCTATTTTCCTTGTTTTTAGTATGTCGTCCGCCCACGCGATGGAAGAGGATCCTGTGGACGCGTCATCTCAATATTTAACCATTTTACAAAAAGCCTATCAAGGAGATCCAAAATCCATAGACGGTTTGTATGATTGTTTAATGCGACAATCTCTTCAATCTCGTAAAGAATTCTTAAGCTTTTTACATGAGATGGCTTCTGACTCACTTGTGCCATCAGAGGTTGTGGCCAGACAAGTTAAGTCTTTCATTGATTTTTATGACCAAGAAGGCGACTCTGATGTCTGCGCTCAATATTTAGCTATTTTACAAAAAGCATATCAAGGAAATTCAAATTCTACAGATGGTTTATATGATTGTTTGGTGAGACTAAAGGAAATACTTCCTAATAATTATAAAACAGAATTAAGCCGGTTCTATAATCAGGCTTTGAATCCAGATGTACAACCAAAGAAATTTGCAAGACAGATTAGGATGTTTATCGAACATGAACAACGTAGACTCTGTCCTTCACCTTTTATCTATTTTGGCGACCACTTTCGTCGTGACTTATTAGCTTCTTTGACTAAGGAGGAGAGAAGAAAAATCAAGCGGTTGCAAAAAAGCTAAAGGCAGGCCAGCGGCTAATGCTGAATTTTGATGAATTTTTTCTCTTAAAAAGGGTTCTTTCCTGATAGAATTTCACACTGTATAGCTCGGGCGTTCCTTGAGAATTGCTACTACTGCAGAGGAAGTCCTTATGGGCAGAACAAGTCGTTCATATTCGCTTGGGTTGAGATAAGCGACAGAAATGAATAGAGATAAACAAAAAATCTATTTAACCGACTTTTTTTTTTAATATCCCGCAAAAAAAGGTCTTAAAGAGAATGTTCAATTAACGAGAGAACCTTCCTCAGCTATAATTTGTGCTCATCCTCCAGGATGTCGAGAATAACTCTGACTCATGATAGCCCCATCAATTGTTTTCCTTTTTACATCAAATTTCTTAAAACTTGTCAGTTCGCAACTGCCCCCTAATGTTTGTTCTTTTTGGGCTATTTTTTTATGCACCGGCTTTGAGAAGGAAAATTCAGAGGTTGGAGGAAGAAGGTAAGAGTTAACAGGGAATTAAGTCTGAATTTTAATGTATTCTTTAGCTTTTCTAAAAACTTAAAAAGAGTTCCTTCTAAAATCCTACACTGTATAGCTCAAGGCGTTCCTTGGGAATTACTACTGCTCGTTGTAGGGGTAGGACTTCCTTGAGGCAAGAAGAGAGTCACTTCGTCTTCGCTAGAGTCTATACTGGAGCCAGTGATTGTACTAATAGAGTGACTTATTGACGGTGTACTGCTGGATCCAAGACGATGTTTCGTAGGAGTGTGCTTCTGTCGCCAAAAAAGGGTAGTGCTGTTGGATTTTGATGCGCGTGGAAGAGGTGATGTTTCTGGAACTGAAGTTACCTCATGTTCCTTAAGATCATGAGCCAAGAGTCTAAATCCATCTCTAATTTGTTTAAGCCGTTTGCCGGCTTTAACAAGCGAGGTAGGATCAAAATGAGCTCCCTTGAGCATAACGTTCTGAATATTAGGAATAGTTAGAGGGTTCTGAGTCGCTTTGAGCGTTCCAGTAAGCGAACAAAGTCTCATTATTCTTTCATGATAGATTTCTACAAAAAAGGAGGCATTTTTTTCAATGAATGCTCTCACTTTTTCAATAACCTTGGCCGTTGAGTTGGCAGATAAGACAGCTGTTGTTGTGGCGGGTAAAGTACTACCATGTAACGTTAAGCTATCGAGTTTTGTTTGATAGGTGGTTACACATTCCTTAAGCTGGGTATTGATAGCTTGTAAAATGCTGACTTGTTCTTTAAGCATGTTAATTTCTGAGTGAACGGTCGTTTCATAATTATCGTCAATCCTAGCAAGTGTCGCGAGAGATGGTGGAGCAAGAAGTTTTGCGGGTTCAGTAACTGCTCTGTGCCGCTTAGTCCAAGAATCTTTTAGCCTAATATAATCTTCGAGCAAACTTTTCAAAGGAAGATTCTCGAAAACGGTATGACGGTCAGGTGTTGGCCTTAGAATGACAGCGTTTTCCATGAGATATTTAAGGCCAGCTAAAAATTCTGTGTAAGAGGACTCCTTGTTTACCAATTCCTCATAGAGAGTTTTGTAATAAAGGCAATAAGGAGCAAGATTGGCTCTTAAGTCAGGGGAGAAGTTGAATGGCCTTATTTCATGATGTGCTGCTACTTCGTAAGGATCAGCACAAGCAATAAGAATAGTGTTTTTAAGTTTTTCAGAGTGAACAACTCTAAGTGTAGCTTCACGAGGCAAACACTTATCCGACGCTTCAGCATAAGATGAAGCAAGCAATAAAAGGTTCTCTTTTACTTTAATCCAGGGAAAAGGCGATGTCATTTTTGTAAGATTGTTATAAAGTGTTAAGTGGCTCCCATCAACGGAAACGGGAGAGTAGCGATCAGGTAAAAAGTTAATGATTCCTTCGAAGGCACAAGTGGGTATCTTTTTAGAAAACTCTAAACATTGCTTTCCTAAAGACAAAAGGACAGTGTGGAGATAAATCACTGGACCGTCACTTATGTTTTGAGGGTCTTGTGCAATTTTTAAAGCAAGGTCGCCTTGCCGAATAGTGTGTTGTGGGGGGATGTATTTTCTTACAGCGACTAGAGGGGGTAGATTAGGATCTTCCCCTTCGCCCGCAAACGCATTACAAAAATGTGGAAAATAGAATAGGCAAATTACTAAAAAAATAAGTTTCCTGAACATTAATGTACTCTTTTTCTAAGCAGTTTAAAGTTAGTATATATGATAAAGTTATTAAGACAATATATAAGATGAGATTGATGATACTGCCTAAGCAAAACTGTTCATAGACTTGCAAAAAACTCTCTTCCAGGGTCAGCTTGTATGAATTGCATGGGAAAGGAGAGTGTTCAACTAACTGGGTCATTTTTTAACCGTTGACACAGTTCTCTAAACACTCCCTGGGA
Source organism: Alphaproteobacteria bacterium (assembly GCA_019748065.1). GTDB lineage: Bacteria > Pseudomonadota > Alphaproteobacteria > UBA9655 > UBA9655 > UBA9655. The sequence continues at coordinate 3,784 of JAIEQB010000070.1, forward strand.
ATAAGAGATATTGCTATCCTCTTACCGTGACAGATCACGCATCACGTTATCTATTACTGTGTGAAGCCTTGGAATCCACTCGTGAAGATTTAGCATTTACGGCCTCCTGACTTCGTCACTTTTGAGTAAACATGAGTTCAAGAATCGTTATATTTCAAATACTTAAATAATTTAGTCAC
>JAIEQB010000055.1 GCA_019748065.1 Alphaproteobacteria bacterium
TTCCGCTTTTTTCATAACTACCTCCTTCTGGAGATACTCGCTTATCGGACAATTGAAGTGCTATTTAGTTCGCACATTTTAAAGTGTTGTTGACAGTGGGATCAAATAAATACTTGACATAAAATCAAGACCACCATTAGAGTTACTGAAAATTTAAAACTCAAGGAGCGTAGGCCCATTGAATAACCACATTTTTCACCCCAGTATTCTTCGTGAATATGATATTAGAGGAGTCTTTGATGAAACGCTCTTTTTAGAAGATGCTTATTGGGTGGGGCGTATCATAGGACATATTATAAGAAAAAATAAGGGCTCTTCTATCGCAGTGGGGCGAGATGGGCGTTTAAGTTCTCCTGACCTTCAGTCTTCTTTAATTAAAGGGTTGTGCGAAGCGGGTATTGATGTATATGACATCGGTATTTCGCCAACTCCTCTTCTTTATTATGCTGAACATGTATTACCTGTAAATGGAGCCATTATGGTTACCGGATCTCATAATCCCCCTACCTATAATGGTTTTAAGATAAGTCTTAATCATAGACCTTTCTTTGGTGAGTTAATCCATAGCCTTCCTCGCTATATAAGAGCCGACTTACATAAGGGAAAAGGCAAAATAAATAAAAAAATAATTTCTTCCTCATATATTACGCAATTACTTAAAGATCTCAAATTAGATTCTAGCTTATCAGTTGTTTGGGATCCTGGAAATGGCTCTACTTGTGAAATCCTTAAAGAGCTTGTTCAGAAACTTCCTGGAACTCATCTCATCCTTAATGGAGAAATAGATGGGACATTTCCTTCTCATCCTCCAGATCCGTCCCAACCTAATAATTTACACGAGTTGCAAAAAAATGTTCTTACACGTAAAGCACACCTAGGGATTGCTTTTGACGGGGATGGAGACCGAATGGCTGCAATTGATGATAAAGGTCATATTTTCGCGGGAGATCAGCTTCTTTTGATATTTGCTTGTGATCTTTTAAAAAGCTACCCGCATGCAACTATTGTAGTCGATATTAAAACGAGTCAAGGGGTTTTTGATAGAATAAACCATTCTAAAGGAAATGCTCTTATGTGGAAGACGGGCCATTCTCATATTAAAGAAAAGATGAGAGAATCTGGAGCTTTGCTTGGGGGAGAAATGAGTGGGCATTTTTTCTTTAAAGAGGGTTATTATGGTTTTGATGATGGGATTAAAGCAGCCCTAAAGCTTCTTCAAATTTTAGAAGAAACTAAAAAAAGCTTGTCTGATTATTACAACCAACTCCCTCACCTTTTTTCATCCTCTGAAATACGCATTCCTTGCCCAGCTAATCGCAAATTTCAAATACCTCTTAACATTAAAGAGGCGCTTAGTGTCCAAGGTGCTTCTATAAATGATATAGATGGTATTCGCATTCAATCAGAAGAGGGTTGGTGGCTTTTACGGGCCTCCAATACCCAAGATGCTTTAGTAGCAAGATGCGAAGGCTACACAAAAGAAGGGCTAGAAAATATGAAACTTCAGATAAAAAAAGCATTAGAGAAAGAAGAAATTTTTGTTGATATAAATTAAAACTTCCCTCAAGTATAGCTATCTCTTAGCGGAATGATATGTATGACATGATATTTAATTTTATTTACAAATTGAAAAATTTACCTTATAAACAGATAGCTTGAGACTGATTTGATGAAAAAAACTTCGCTTCTTTTTGCCTTTACATGTTTTATTATAATAATGTTGAATATTTCTTACTTGTTCTCATCAAAGAATAAGAATATATGCCCCTCTAAAAATGACGTTTTTTCGATACTTAAAGGAAAAATTATTGTCTACTCTAAAGAATATAAAGAAAATGGATTTACAAACAAGAGTAGCTCCAGTAATTCTTTTTGGAGTGTTATGAAAATTAAAGAGTTGAAAGAAGAAAATTTTCCCTTATACTCAAGCAACTTTATAAACTTTGTTCCTAGCTATGCAGAAAAGGCTTGTTTTAGAGATTTGTTATGTGCCTTTTGGTTAAAAGAAGAAACATATACTGACCTATATCTTATTTATTCTCCACCTGAGATGATGACGGTATTGCTTTCACCAAAATTAATGAGTATTTTAAAAGAAAGTAAAAAAGAATGATATTTATTTCAGCTGATTTTATATTCATCAACGGGCTATACGTTATTGGTTTCTTATTTGCATCTTTAATAATACAAAAAGAAAAAAATTATTTTATTTCTATTGTTTCTATTTTTATAGGAATATTTTTATTTTTTATTATTGGATTTTTTATGATTTTAATATTCGGTATAATTTATTGGAAAGTATTCCTACTCATAGGGCTCATCTTAAGTAGTGTTTTTTTAATTCTTATATATTTAAATAACAGTTTAAAAAAAAGGATGATAGGTTTATTCACCTCACTTTTTGTATTAAATTTTTTAATTTTTATATTTAATAAATATGACTTTAACTTATTTTGTGGTGATACCTTTATACTCACACGTAATGCTTTAAATTTTTCCTCAAACTCACGAAATATAGCCCCTTTTGCAAATTGGGGGCCTTTTTATCCTGTTATTCAGTACATAAATAATGAATTAGGAAACGTTTATTCTATTTCGCTTCAGCCTCTTTTTTTATTAAGCTTTACTTTAATTTTTCAGAAAGTAACTTATAAAGCTCTAATCGCATCAGATGTTAACAAAATGGCAAGTCTTTTAACTTCCATCTCATCTTCTTTAGTTGTTATAACTTCACCTATTTTTTTAAATATTACTCTTCTTATACACACAAATGCCATCTTTACTTATTACCTTTTTATGTTTGTTGCTTTTTATTGGCTAGGCGAAGCCAAAAAAGAGAAGGGGTATTATTATCTATGTTACCTTTTTCTCTTTGCTGGATCTGCTACACGAGTAGAATCTTCAATTTACCTTACTATCTTTTTTCTTTGCATGTTATTTAAAAATTCTTTGCATTATGAATCATTAAAATTTCTTTTTACTAACCAAAGAAAAAAAATGATTCAAGGACAAACAAATAAAAAAATAGAAGAACTTTCACATTTAGATTTACTTGTTGCACAATCTTTTTTTCTTGTAATGGGAACATGGTATGCAACTCAGTATCTCTTAGGCCTTACTAGTGAAATATTAAATCCAAGCAAATCGTTATTTTTAGCTTTGTTGTATATAGGACTTGCTCTTTCTTTTTTTGCTCATAGGATCGTACTGTTCTCCTTTATAAGGAATAATTTTTTAACCATTACATTAATTATTTTACTCATATTTCTTCCCATTCTATTAATTATGTTCAACGACATTTTTTCTAAAAACAAGAACACAATAATAAATAATCTCTCTACGGATTATTGGAAAGGAGTCCGCATATTTACTGTCGCCTCTCTTAGTTTTCTCTGTTTTAGGCAAAGAAAAAGAATTCTTCTAGATAGTAGTATCTTAATCGCTTTTGGTTTAATGGTGTTAAGCATCTTTATTTTTGGTCTTTTCAGGATACCTTATAATAATGGGCTTTATGATTCTTCCAACCGCCTTTTAGTAGCCTTAATTCCAATTGCTATATTTTATTTAACACTTAAAGTTAATGTGAGCCAACCTCTTCCTTTTCTCCATAAAGTTAATTCGTGGTTTAAAAGACGTAATCTCAATACCGAATAATTTTTTGAGAAGAGTTTAATAGGAACTGAGAAACAAGGGATCGCAATAGCGTGTATAGTAAGGAAAACGCTTTAGTTTTAGCTTAGATAAATAATTTTCTGAGGTAATCGAAGCCCCGCCTAAAAGTTGAAAATGCAGGGTACTTGATAGATTTTTGATAAGGAGTTGGATAAGCAGTCTAAACTAACCCAAATTAATCTAAATTAGTCGATCCTGAAGAATTGTTTTAGTGGCAAAATAATGGCCTAGTGCGGTGAATTTGAGAATGTTCAATTAACTGTGTCAACGGTTAAACATTGAACCCCAGTTGGAGTCTTCCTTCAAAATATATATCTAG
>JAIEQB010000013.1 GCA_019748065.1 Alphaproteobacteria bacterium
TCTTATAAACTCTAACCTTCAGAAAAGGCTGAGAAAAAAAGAAGGAGGCATCTCTTGACTTAAGCGCTATTAGAGAAGTTGGGGTTATGTAGCTTCCAAAAAAGTGACGGATAGTGAAATTCAGGAGGACTAATGTTTAATTTAAAGCAACATAGTCTCTAATAAAAGGGTGAGATGGTGTGTATATGGAAAAGAATATTTTTTTACTTTTTTCAAGGCAATCTTTAGAAATTTGAGCCATGTCTTTATTGGAAGAAGGAGTGGTAAATACCTTTTGTGATTCCAAAGTTTCATACACATCCTCACTTAAAAAAGATTTAGAAAATTTTTTTACTTCCCTAAAAAAGTCAATAAAATGCTCAATAGATTTTTTTAAATCTCCTTGTTTATATTTTATAATTGCAGCATGATAAAAGTTTGTTAGATAGATAAGATTATGAAAATTATTTTTTTCTCTTTTCGCGATCTCTAAAACAGCTGAACAGTCTTCATAAGCATCTGCAAGTTTACCTTGTCTTATCCTGGCCTCAACCCTAAAGCTTTTAGGAACTAGCGTTATAGACTTTCCAACCATTATTTCAATTACTTTTATCGCTTCTGTCAACTTTTCTTCAGCTTGATCTATTTTCCCCTCTCTAAGAAGCATTTCTCCAACACCTTCAGCTATTCTTGCATTTAAGAATATATCGTGGGGACAATTATCTAACGAGTTGTCTATTATATATTGGGCCTCCCGAAATCCCTCCTTAAAAGCTTCCTTATAGTTACATAATCTGCTATTAATTACACCTAACCTCAACCTATGTTGCGCTACAAAACAAGGAAGTTTTTCTTGAGGGTGATTTTTATTATTAGCATGAAAAAGCTGAGAGGAATTTAAGATATCCAAGGATTTCAGGAGATACTCTCTGGCTCGCTGAGCTTCCTTTTTATGCAAATAGGTTACACTGTAAAGCCATCCTAACCGATCATATATTTTTGATTCAAGAACTTGTTTGATTTTGTTGTCCAAGTTAGAAATTTCCTCTAAGGCCTTTATATAATACATATTGGCTTGCTCAAAATTATCTTTTTTACGATAAGAGTCTCCAATTATTTGCAAATTTTCAGCTACGATTAATTCAGAATTTTTGATGTTTTTACATAAATCTATGCTTCTTTGGCTATATGGTTGATCTAAGTCATTTAATGCTATAGAAACTTCCCCAAAATCTTTTAATAATGTCGCTAAGACAATATCTGGGAAGTGTTTGTTATCTTTTGGAGATTCAACGATTTGTAAAAAGTATTTTTTAGCAGATAAACTGTGCCATTCTCGATAATAGGAATAACCAAGAATAAAAAATAAATCTAACCTATGCTTAGATTTTATAGCGTTAGATAACGAAAGGTCCTTTAAATTTTCTAAGAGCATTTCTAAATGTGGAATCAGAGAGATAATAATTTGAAGATTTTTTTTTGAATAATTTTCATAAAATGATTTACTAGAGAGTATTATCTTATCTAGATATTCTTGTAATTCACTTTCGCTTAATGATTTTATTATAAAAGATTTTCCAAGCGTTTGTGTGCTACGATGAAGAGAGAATGCTGAAAGCTCTGGATTTTTCTTATCTTCTGATACACTTGTCGCTAATGAATATTTTTTTAATTCATGAATAAAATGGTTAACAACTGAAGAACTTTTATACGATTCCAAAAAAAACTTAGGAATTTGTTGTGAATCTAAAAGACAAATTAAAAATAGAAGCTCCTTAAATTCTGGATGTGTATCGATGATTTTTTTGAAAGATAAGGTCAGAATGCCATAGCGGGTTTTCGTATAATCACTTACCTCATTTAACAACATTGCTTGCATACTATCAAAGTTTTGATTGCCTTGCCCAATTTTTTCTAGATATTGATCATATGTAAGATGTACGTTTTTTATATAATAAGCTGCTGCTGAAACATCCAAAGGAAAAGGAGGAATATTTTCTAAAAATTTTAATGTAGATTCTTGTTGAAGTGACGATAGGTTATTAGGCTCACAGTTATAGAATATTTTACTGAAGAGAGTTAGCGCTTCAATTGGAGTTAATTTTTCCATTTGGATAATGTGTTGAGCATTTAAGTAACTTGTCTCCCCAATGTTACTGTTTCTTGTAGTGATTATAACTTTACCTATGCCCCATACTGTAGGATCGTGTGGAAAATAGTTTTTAATTTCTGAGAATGTAGATACGTTATCATAAATAAGAATCCAATTTGGGTTTTCTTTCAAACGGCTTTTAATAAAGTAAAAAAGTTGTTTTTCTTTTTCATCAGGGTCTTTTATTTCCTGAATGAAAATTAAATCATTTTTTTGATCTATTGTTCTTGCTAACCTATAGGCTAAGCTTTTAAATGAATTAAGTAAGTTATTCTTTGTCTCCGCATTAATTTCCCAAACAACAGGAGACTCTTGGAGACGTCCAAATTGACGTGCTATAGTGGTTTTCCCGATCCCACCCATCCCCACAACTCCCACAAGAGCAACAGCTTGAATACCTGATTGTGTTTTTAATTTTTCATTTAACTGAGTAATGAGTTGTGGACGGTTCAAAAAAGCGTGATCATTGGGAATAAGCAAATCAGATCTCACTACCTCTTTGCGATCGTATTTTATCTCCTCTGTTTTATTTTCTTTAAATATTAAAAATCCAACACAAAAAAAGCTAATGCTAAGCACACTCAAGAGTGCCAATCTACTTTTTACCGCTTTAAAATTTAAGAATTTTATTAGTGTTCGTAGAAAATTATCCCTCTTTGTGAGGCTATTTTTAAGAAGAGGTGGTTTATAAACTACCTCAGCAGAGCCATATATTACTTGACATTGTTTTTTGAATTCTGAAATGATATTATTAATATTAATAGGAAACAATAATTTTTTTAAAATATCGAAAACTGAAAAGTAATAATTTTCTCCTTCAAGGAGATCAACGACATCAACATTAGGAAAGTATTCTTTGATGTTATTTTTTTCTAATAAAAGAAAAATAACCTTATTGTGAGTTCGACTTGTTTTTTGAATAAAATGTGATAATTCTACTTTTTCTGAATCGCTTTTGTTGTTTAATTTCTTAATTAGTAAGTCAGGAATTGAATAAAGCATATAATCTATTTGATGAGAACTGAGACTTTTTATAGGGTCAAAAGTAAAATTTTCTCCTTCTTTACTCTCAATTAACAATTGAATTCCAGCAATTTGTAGATGATTCTTGAGGCAATCAATAAAGAATTTATGTTCATTTTTTCCGTGCCAATAGATAAGGCCACATTTAATAACTTTTTCCTTCATTAGAGAGGGGATTTCTTTCAAAAACTTTTCAAAAGAATTCTGTGCCAATAAACACAAGTGGTATTGTTTTATATAAGAAAGCTTATAAGATTTCTCAATGAAATTTATAATGCCCTCTTTAGAGTTACATTCTAATCTCATCATAATATTACGAATGTGAGTTTCGATTGTTTTTGGAGAAACCGATAAAAAAGAAGAGATAGCTTTTGCTGTTCTTCCACTAAGGATATAGACAATAACTTCAATTTCTCTGGGCGTAAATCTTACGCCATTCACTGTTTCTAAGTGCTTAGTATAGATTTCTTGGGGAAGATAAATTTTAGTTTTCTGCATAAATTGGCATGTAACCAGGCTCTCGTTGAAAAAACTTAAAATTAATTTTTCATCCTTATCTATAGGCTTCATATAGATAAAACTCAAGAATTTTATTCAGATCTGTATGAGTTCAGTACATATGAGACTCGAGCGGTAATAGGATAGGAGTCATGAATATACTGCAAAGGTGTGAGTCCATTCAAACTAAAATGAGGTCTATAAGAATTATATTTTTCGAGTGAATTAGAGAGATGGGAGCGCAGACCATGGACAGAATTAGGAAAGAGATCTTTTCGCGAATAAAATTCTTCTCTAAAGATGGGATTTCCTCTTTCAACACCCCCGTTATATTGGGGTCCATTAGGATCATTGGAGAAAACTTTTTTGCGCACCTCGTTATCACCGAAAAGAGGGGTCACATCAAATTTTTGTTTGGAGACACCAATGCCAACCATTGCTTTTGTTATAGCTTGTCCTTTAATATAGGTTTCACGTAGTGGTTTTGGACAACCTTACAAATCCAGAGTCGCCGAAGATTCGGGCTCTTAAGATACTGTCCATCCTAAAGCCATTAGGGGAAAGGGATCATTATCTTGTGGTCAGCCTCGAGGGCTGAAGGGGAGAACAGATTCACCTTTCCCCACCCTGAAAAGCTAGCTTAACTTTGCTAGAGCTGTTTAGAAAATCAAAAAAGTAAGGGCTTTCTAACTTTCTAAAATGAAGATATAAGGAGCGAGATAAATCAGCTTGACTTTACTCACAAATTTTCATGCGCAGGTCTTGTTTTTATTTCACTGTCAACAGTACTTTAAAATGTCCGAACTAAATAGCACTTCAATTGTCCGAATTATTTTCCCCGTGAAGGCGTCATAAAGTAACGCCGTAGCAAGCGAACCAACTTATGCTGCAAGTTGATAA
>JAIEQB010000037.1 GCA_019748065.1 Alphaproteobacteria bacterium
ATGGACGAAGGTTTGCGCTTTGCGATTCGTGAAGGTGGTCGTACGGTTGGTGCAGGCGTCGTTGCCTCTATCATAAAGTAAGATAACGGCAAGCCTTGACTTAAGGAGTGTAGCTCAACTGGCTAGAGCACCGGTCTCCAAAACCGGGGGTTGGGGGTTCGAGTCCCTCCACTCCTGCCAAAGTTTCTCTTGGTTTTCTCAAACCTCTCTAGTTCTGTGGGACACTCATGGGACATTAAAGGGTAACAGACGGGCATAATGTGAACCCCTGCGCACATAGGTCCTTTGCACCAAAAGAAGGGTACTTTTCTTTAAAACTCTCTCCTAAATGTCCCACGATTGTCCCATACCATAAGAAAAACAATAATCTATTTGGTTTCCTGAAGAATTTTAAGCTTATACGTCGGTCTCTCGCCCGACTCTTGCTGTTTTGCATGCTTCGTTATAGACTCTCCTCACTCACTACGGGGGATTACATGGCGACAATCGAAACACGGCGCAATGCAGATGGCACAACCGGGTATCGGGCGAAGGTCCGACTCAAAGGGTTTCCCTCCGAATCAGGCACCTTTGAGCGCAAAACGGATGCTAAGGAATGGGCCAATCAAACTGAAGTCAGCATGCGGCAAGGTAGGCATTTTAAAACAGCGGAAGCAAAAAAGCATACGGTGGGGGAGCTCATTGATCGATATCTTCGTGAGATTGAAAAGAAAAACCCGAAACGTTTTGTAGATGTCAAACCATTGTTGGGGTGGTGGAAAGGAGAAATCGGTGTCTATCTTCTTTCAGACGTGTCCCGTTTCCTTATTATTGAACAACGGGATAAGCTTCTCAGTACGAAAGGGAGGAACGTCGAAAAGCGCAAAAATTCTACCGTTAATCGCTATATGACAGCCCTTGGCAATGCCTTTACTGTGGCAATGAATGAATGGGAATGGATCCATGAAAACCCCATGAGAAAGATCTCTAAATTATCAGAACCTCGAGGACGGGTGCGCTTCTTAGATGATGAGGAGCGCGAGCGTCTTTTAGAAGCCTGTAAAACTTCAGCTAACCCTCAGCTGCATACACTTGTTGTTCTAGCCTTAAGTACAGGGGCAAGGCATGGGGAGCTCATCAATCTACGCTGGAGCGATGTTGATTGGCAACGCCGTGTTATTACTTTGCACGATACAAAGAACAAGGAAAGACGCCTTCTGCCTCTCGCTCATTATGCGCTACACCTCATGGAAGAACACAACAAGGTTAGAAATATAGCCTCTGACTTAGTTTTTCCTTCTCCTTCTCATCCCATGAAGCCCTGGGATAGCCGCTCAGCCTGGGAGTCCGCGTTGAAAAAGGCGAATATTCAAGACTTTTGTTTCCATGACCTTCGTCATAGTTGCGCTAGTTATTTGGCCATGAACGGTGCTTCTCTTGCTGAAATCGCTGAGGTATTGGGTCATAAAACCCTTCAAATGGTGAAACGCTACGCCCATCTTAGTGAGGCGCATACAGCTAAAGTTGTCCAAAGCATGAACGAAAGGATTTTTGGGTGAGCAAATCGTCTTTAAGAGTAGTGCATGAGAATGACGTCGAGTCTTACAAAAAGTGGCTATCTGACAATACTGACATAAACGTTTTAAGAGGATTGTGTGAGATACTCTTCAATCTCGATATAGTTGGACCGTTACACAAAGAGCAAACAAGCCACTTTGAAAATAAGCTTATTGGGAAAATGAAATTTGCAGGGATCTCAGTTACCGCTTTAGATGGTATTGTAACCGTAGATGATGTTGTCACACTTGAAGCAAATTTTTACGATCCTTATATGTTGCAATATTTTATTAGATCTCGCCCCAAATTTGTAAAACTTATGTATCAATACATCTCCTACTTTTCGGACGCACTTTATGAAGCTTATAAAGAAGTCACTGGAGAAAGTTTAATATTAGATGATTTATCTGAGGTAAGAGAATTTTATAAAAATTTCTCTTCTTTTGATTCTTGGACAGCACATCAGCTTTGTGCTTATATCAGCCACTCAGATCCAGAAGCCTTGGATTTGAAATCTGAGAATCCAGAAAGCTATCTTCCTGATAGGCTTTCTCGCATCTTTACGAGATCAGACCTTTATGAGAAGAACTTGCCCTTGGTAAAAGCTGCACTTCTTGGAGGGGGCTTTGAGTTTATCCATCTTGATCGTGACAATTGGGCGCAAAGCACCTTAAAGCCCAAGAAGGGATTGGAATGGGCAACCCAGAAAGGGATTGATTATCATCCTGTCCTTGATGAGTATCTTCTCACTTTAGAGACAACACCTGTAATTTCTTCGGGGTATACCACTCCCTACTTAGAGATGATGTTAGAGGTTATAAGGGAGCTGGGGATTTCGAGAGAAAATCAGGTAAAGAAAGAGGCCGTAGCCGCTTTATTTGCCAAAAAACTTAATGATCATAAACTCACTCCTCCCAGCCAAAAACTAGCTGATGCGATGGCGACCTTAGTCCACTTACCTGAATCGCAACAAGGGCGAGCAAAGCATAAGGGGTGACCCCATCGAAAATCGTTTCTTCATATCCTTTTGAATTTAAACACATTTCTGAAGGGGGAATGGGTTTCCCCCTTTTGCCTTGATCCTTTTCGCCCATTTGTTTTCTCTCAAAATTGATTTCTACTCCGAATAGACAGCAATAAGGCTGCCTCTTATATCTTAAAGGAGAAAACAGAATGCAAACTCATAACGACTCTACAAAACCTTCTATAAGCGTAGAAGATTTCGTCACCATCAGACAACTCACTACGAGTAACCCCGCCTTCACAGAAGGAGGAATTCGAGCCCTTATTTTTCGTTCAAAAAGCAATGGATTCGACAGCTGTATCCGTCGGATAGGACGAAAGATTCTCATTTCTAAAAGTGCCTTTTCTCGTTGGATTGAGGCCCAAAATGAAGGAGGGAACTCATAATGAGCTGGAAAAAAGAAAGGCCCCTCTTTGAGAGAGAGGGGCTAGCCAAAGGTTTACAATCCATTTCTAGCATCCCCAATCTTCTGACTCAACAAGTTGGGGCCTCACCTACGTCTTCTTTCAACTCTTTCCTGCCAGGGAACTATGTTGAAGACTTTATACAAGCCATGAATCAGGCAGGGATTTCTTTTAATGGAAATATTGTAGAAGACGGTACCATTCACCGCTTTTCTACAGGAAACAAAAGCCAGAAAGATGGATGGTATGTCTTTTATGGACTTGCTGGAGCCTTTGGCGATTGGCGTCAGGGGCTCTCTAAAACCTGGAACTTAAGTAATGCTCAGGCGCCAGGGCTAGATAAGGAACAACTCTTTGAGCAGATCCAAAAGGTTAAGGAAACTGCCGACGAAGAAAGAACTCGAAAACAGGAAGAATCCGCCACGTTAGCTCTGAATGAGTGGAATTCTGCCTCAGATGTAGGGAATTCTCCTTATTTGGAAAAGAAGAAGGTAGAGTCCTTTGGCACTCGCTTTAAAAGCGACCAACTCATTATTCCTTTAAGGGATATTACGGACACGCTTTGGAGTCTTCAATATATTTCACCTGATGGAACAAAACGTTTCCTTACAGGAGGACGTAAAAAAGGATGTTTCCATACTCTGGGCGTTCTTGAAGATGGAAAGCCCCTTATCATTGTTGAAGGCTATGCCACAGGAGCCAGCGTGCATAGAGCCACCCAACAAGCAACAGTAATTTCATTTGATGCTGGGAATCTTGATCCTGTTATTGAGGCGTTGAAAAAAGCTTATCCCAAGAGCCTTATTGTAATTGCAGGCGATGATGACTCTTGGAAAGAGAAGAACACAGGGAGAACTGCAGCAGAAGAAGCCGCTCAAAAGTACGGCTGTTCTCTTGTGTTTCCAGTATTTAAAAACACTGAAATCCACCCCACGGACTTTAATGACCTTCATGGGTTAGAGGGCATTGAGGAGGTCAAAAGACAAATTGATAAAGTCCTTCACCAAACAGAATGGCCCGAGCCCACTCCTCTTAATGCGATCAAAAATGATCTTGCTCCCGTTATTCCTTTACCTCCTGAGCTTATTCCTGAACCTTATCAACCATGGCTTGTTGATATTGCAGAGCGAATGCAATGCCCCTTGGATTATGTGGCTGTAGGATCTTTGGTTGTCACCGCTTCCCTCATTGGGGCAGGCTGTGGCATCAGACCTAAAGCTCTGGACTCTTGGACGGTCATTCCTAACTTGTGGGGAGGGATTATTGGAGCTCCCAGTACCATGAAGAGTCCTGCGTTAAAAGAAATTCTAAGGCCCTTGGAAACTTTAGAAAAGGAGTCCTTTGAGCTTTATGAGAAAGATCAAAAAAACTACTCTATTGAGAGCGAAGTCTATAAGGCTTCCAAGGAAGTTATTAAAAAAGAAATGACTAAAACTGCCACTGATTCCGACACGTTAGGGTTGGACATGGCCAGGGAAAAACTTAGAAAACTTACAGAACCTCAAGAGCCCCATTGTAAGCGCTATAGCACCAATGATGTCACCATTGAATAAGTTCAGATACAAGTGAGACAAAAAGTTAGTTGAGGTAGGGGCTGTGAAGTGGAGGGTAAAGCGATAGCT
>JAIEQB010000001.1 GCA_019748065.1 Alphaproteobacteria bacterium
GGAGTCACTCCTTTGCAGTATATTCATGAATCCTATCCTATGGCCTCTTGAGTCTCATATGTACTGAACTCATACAACTCTGTGTTTAACTCTTGACATAAAAAAAAAAATAACATACAAGTTTCTTAAATTTTAGATTCTTGGCCTGATACAATGAATAATACAAGTAATTTTATGGAAAAAAAACATTATATTCATTTTTTCTTTATATTTATTTTTTCTATCCTTCTTGTTTTTGTTGTAAACAGATACCTAATGGAAAGATTGCCAGGTTGGGATCATTTTCGCGTGGATGCGGATTTTGTAGGAAGACTACATATTTTAAAAGAAGCTCTTCAACAAGGAACTTTCCCATATATTTCTCCTCACTATGATTTTGGTCACATTTTTTATGCTGATCCAGGACATTACATTTCTCCTTTGTTTCCAATCTACTGGCTTTCAATCATCGCGTCTCCCTTAGTTGTATGGGTTATGCGATTAATTTTTCTATATACTATAGGAGGAATTGGCACATATCTGTTTGTTAAAAGATATACAAAAAGTAGCAGCTATTCTTTAGCCGTAAGCTTCTTTTATCTTTTCTTTCCAGCCGCTTGGACACTACGATACGGAACTGCTTTAGATTCTTGGGTTTACTTTTTGCCCTTATTTTTAGAACTTATAATTCGGGTTCTTCATCAGGATAAAACGGCATTTAAAATCTTTGTTATTTTAAGCTTTATCTCTCATACCTTAAATTTGTTAACGTATGGTTTAATTAATAATATTTTAATAATATCTCTTTTTTCTTTTTTTATATCTTTATTAGAAAATAAAAATTTAAAATTTTCCTTATTGTTTACTCTTAAGTTGATAACGACTTATTTTCTGGTGGGAGCCTTTTTTATTATTCCTCTTGCAAATCTCACGATTGAGATAACTGAGTTTAAAGAGTTTTTGTGTAAAAATATGGGGATTTGTTCCGATGAGTATTGGAATTTAGAAGGGTATTTAGATAGCTTAATCTCATTGGCTACGTCGACTATGAGTCGTAAGGGTAGGGACATTTCTTACTATACTCCCATTTTTTTAAATATAACTGGTCTTTTTACTCTTCTTTTAGCTAATAAATGGAAATTTCCTTCTTCTACTATAAAGCTTATTAAAATTTTCACTTTTATGAATTTTCTTTTCCTTATAAGTCCGCTGCTTATAATGCTAACTCCTTTAAATAAGGTATTTTTAGTTAGATATCAATTCCTTATAGTTCCCTATTTGTGGTTTTTACTATCATCGATCGGACTTTATTACGCTTTTAGAACTTTAAATAAATTAGGCAAAGGATCCTCGAATTTATTTTTTAAGTATTTATCTTCTAAAAGAAAAATTAATATAGCAATTGTTTCTTTATTTGCATTTTGTATGTTTGTTACTATTTTTGTATATTTTTATCCTTCTCACCGTTTTTTACGAGCTGCTTTGATGATAGCGAGCGAGTCTTTAATCCTTCTCATGTATATATTTGCTTTAATAAACTTTAAGGAAAGAAATTTATTCTCATATATTTTAATTTCTATCATGGGGTTATGCGGAGCTTTCGGACAGAGGGCTCATTTAGAAACGTTTTATATGGGGGGAGAACTTGGCCGACATGATGATTCTCTTAAAATAGATGCTCAAAATATAAGCAAAAAGCTAAAGGATGATTTTAAAGAATATGACAAAGAATTTAGGAGGTTTTTTGCAAGTATCGGGTGGCAAAATAGAGGGCGAAATTGGCAATATATAGCACAAACTTCTCTTCAACCTCTTGAAGGGGTTGAATCTCTTTATACATGGAACTATGCAAATCATCCTTTTATTTTTATTTTACGTGGCGGATTTGATAAAAAAGTTCGATTGTTAACTAATTTTAGCCCTTCAAGCGAATCAATTCCTAATTCTATAAATTTATTAAAGCTTACGGGGGTTAAGTATGTTGTGAGTGCTTATACTTCTCTTGACAACAGCAATAACTCTTTTAAGTATATTACTTCTTTTCCAAATAAAACATCGTGCAGTAACATAAAAGGTTACTATACTGGAGCTCCTAATCCTGAAGACTGTGGTCTTAGTGGGACGTTTTATTTATATGAAATTAATAATCCCTTAAAAATAGCATTTTTTGCGGACGCTTATACCATTCAACCACGTGCAGATATATATAAGGCAATTATTTATCAAAATTTACCTCCTCCTCAGAATGTTTTACTAGAAGAAGATCCTAAAATAACAGATAGCAACTACAGTTTAGAAGAACAATCATTTGTGGATGTTACACAAAACAAAGACTCTACTATTGAGCTTTACGCACAAACTAATAAGGAGAAAATATTAGTTCTAAGCTATGTATACTGGCCATTTTGGCAAGCAACTATCGATGGAGTAAAAACAAAAATACTTAGAGCATTTGGCGGCTTTATGGCTATTAAGGTTCCAAAAGGTGCACATACCATTATATTTAAATATATCCCTTGGGATTTTTATCTCGGTTTGTTTATATCTTTTTTAACAATCTTCATAACCTTCTTTTTTGCTAGACAACAAAAACCGAAAAAATAAATAGGCTCATGAATAGTGAAGTTAAAACAATAGCTAGTTTGGAAAGTATAGAGATTTCTATTGTATGTCCTGTATACAATGCAGAAGATTGCATAGAGGAGCTTTATCAAAGGCTTACACTTACTTTATCTAAAATTAGCTTAAACTACGAAATGGTTTTTGTTGAAGACAGAGGGAGAGATAATTCTTGGGAACTTATCCGAACTCTTGCTCTTCAAGATAAAAAAATAAAGGCTATTAGGTTATCTAAGAATTTTGGACAACATAGGGCTATAACTGCAGGATTAGCTCATGCGCAAGGAGAAAATATAGTTGTTATGGACTGTGATCTCCAGGATACTCCCGAAGACATAGAGAGTTTATACAAAAAAATTCAAGAAGGACATGATATGGTTGTAGGAAGGAGGTCAAAAAGGAAGGATACCTTCTTAAAAAAAACTATATCGCGTTTTTTTTATAAATTTTATAGTTTTTGTGTAGGTGTAGAAATGGATCATACTATAGCAAATTTTGGGATATATTCTCGAAAAGTTATTAATAGCTTTTTAAAACTTAAGGAACAACATAGATTCTTTCCAATCTCAATAAAGTGGTGTGGTTTTAATTGCACTTCTATTGACATTACACATTCAAAAAGATTTAAAGGTAAATCATCTTATACACTTTATAAGCTTTTGAAATGTGGAGTGGATAATATTATTTCAAACTCAAGTCTCCCTCTCTTACTTATCTGCGAAACAGGGGTCGTTCTTTCTTTCTTTTCCTTTCTTTATGGGAACTATATAATTCTTAGGTGGATATTCTTAGGGACTCTCATTCCAGGTTGGGCAAGCTTAATGGTATTCTTAAGCTTTATAGGGGGTATCGTTATATTGTCTATTGGACTTGTTGGTCTTTACATTCGAAAAATTTTTGAAGAAGTAAAAGAACGCCCTCTATATATTATCGATGAAGCTATTAATACCTAGTCGGCGCTGAAGTATGCTATAATCTATTGAATTAAGTTGATATTATTGGAGAAATGAAGTGGAATAATTGCAAGAAAAGAAGTTTCCCCCATCGAAAGCTTGCAATATGAAACCATCAAAAACCGACACATCTCAGACAGAACTTTTTAGAGAACGTCTATCTAATCAACTGAATCCTCGAGAGCCATTATTTATTCTAGCAGGGCAAATCAACTGGTCTGTATTTGAAGACTCCTTTGGAGCAGAAGTTACCGATGGTCCAGGCCAGCCACCCAAGCCCATTAGGCTGATGGTAGGGCTCATGATGTTGCAGCACATGAACGGGCTTTCGGATGAAGAAGTTGTGAAACAGTGGGTTCAGAATCCTTACTGGCAATACTTCTGCGGATTTGACTATTTTCAGTGGAAGCTACCTGCCGATGGGAGTTCTATGACAAGATGGAGAAATCGCATTGGGAAAGAGGGGATGGAAAAAATTCTGGCTGAGACGATTATCGTTGCCTTAAGAACTGAAACCGTAATTCCAAAAGATTTGCAGACGGTCATTGCTGACACCACAGTGATGGAAAAAAACATCACCTTTCCAACGAACTCAAAACTGCTGAACCGAGCAAGAGAACAGCTAACAGCTTTGGCTGCTAAGAATGATTTGAAACTTCGCCAAACCTACAAAAGAACAGGTCGTAAGGCCGTTATTAATGCAGGCAAATATGCGCATGCTAAGCAATTCAAGAGAATGAAAAAGGAAGTCAAAAAGCTAAAAAACTACCTGGGGAGGGTGAGCCGAGATATTGAGCGCAAGATCAATGGATCTCTGGAGTTGAAAGAGATCTTTGCAGATTTACTGGGCATGGCAAATCGGCTTCTTGTTCAAAAGAAAGACAGCTCCAATGAACTTTACAGTCTTCATGCACCTGAAACTTACTGTATCGCAAAGGGTAAGGCCAACAAACCCTATGAGTTTGGATGCAAGGTGTCATTGGTTTTGACCCATAAGCAAGGCTTGGCTTTGTCATCTCTGGCATTGGCTGAAAATGAATTTGATGGACACACGCTGGATAAAAGCCTCAGAAAAGCAGAGGAATTCTCTGGAGCCAAGATTCTTGAGGGGTTTGTGGACAAAGGATACAAGGGGCATGGCGTAACGAACACAAAGATCTACATGTCCGGCCAAAAGAGAGGCGTGGGAGTGTTTAGAGAACTGTGTCATTTAATGATATAAGTGGGAAATCCACTTTAAAGAAAGGACTGACAAATGCAG
>JAIEQB010000064.1 GCA_019748065.1 Alphaproteobacteria bacterium
ACCTCCTTTCGGAGATTCTCTCAATTTCGGTCAACTAACGTGCTAACTATCTCGGTCATATCACTTGCTCGCGACACAAGAAAGTAAAAGATTGTAGGAGCTATTATGCATATGCTATTATATACTCCAGTCCCTGAGAGAATGGCATTGATCCTATCACCTAGCCTGGCCTTTATGTGTGGCCCTCTTGAAAGTCGTATCAACTACGATTACATGGATATTATATTTAATGTTTAATTATTTTTTGAGAAAAATATGTTAAAGAAATTTTCTTATATAGCTAGTGTTTTTGTTATTTTTAATATTTTTGGCTTAGCAAGTCATGCAATGTCTCAAGAAGACATAGAGGAAAATGGCTATAACATATTGCCTCTAAAAAGTAGCATCGAAAAATCCTTTCTAGATTTTTGTCAATCAGATGCTTGTTCTCCCGTAGATACACTGCATATTATCCAGGCTGAAGATTTTGACACGGGCCATTATCAATTCCATTATAGTCATCAGGAAAGCTATCGTCTCAATGTAAAATCACCACATTACCCAAGGTATAAGCCTATTGGGTCACCAAGAATCATGGAAACATTATCTGTAGGACAAGACTTCTTATTGACTGCAGAATGGGTGACCGAAGATAATCCTTCACCTGGTATAAATACACCTTTTAAGATGAGTTTTTGCGTTTACCCGAAACTTATAATCTCTGACGAGTTTCCCATAACCGACACTGTGGATTTAGACTCATCCATATTGAGTCCCAAACATCCTGAATCATCAAGAGAAAGCGGAAAAGAGGTTAATTTTTGGGCCTATTCTCCTGAAAAAGCTTTAAGTTTTGTAAGGAACCTAGGATATGATGGCAATAGATTTTACCTTGAAACGTTTTCATCCTGGTTTTGTAATAGATATCTTGGTTTTACAAAAGATGATCCCGGTTTTTATTCCCAAAATGCTAAGCCAGTAGTTTATAATTTTGAGGCTTTTTCATTAACAGAATACTTAGATATATACAACGAATATTTCATTTTTCTTAATCCTTTATTTACTTCTCCTATTTCTGACCCTACTCTATGGCTAGCCACAAGAGTTAAAGATATTTATGACTCCTTGCAGCAGGAATCTTCTTTTTTGCACATTCGAGAAGACTCAGCGGTTAGGCGTCTTCTTACAATTGAGGATAGAAAGCTACATTTAGATATGAATATTGTGCAGATGAAATTGATAATAAAACCTACGCTATTTCACCAAATAATGACTTTTATCTAGAGGGTAATAATTGGGGCCATCACCCGGTTCTTCTAAAAGGAGGCTTCGCTTGGTGTGCAGGTCATATCTCAATTAAAAAAGGAAAAATTACTTTTCTGTCAAACCATTCAGGTCATTATCGACCTTCCTTATATCATTTTTATACATTTGTAAAAATGTTAAAAAGTGAAGAATTATTTGAGGAAGATGCTGAATTAAATGCATGCGATTTTTCCACACATCGTCTTTCAGTAGATAACTTTTTGCAAACTTTTGACGAATCTTTCCTGAAAGAGCAGTGGAAAAAAGAAATTAATGAAAAGATGCACGATGACATGTTTCTAAAAGCCCTATTTACTTATTGAGTTCAAGCCTGTCACTGTGCCAAATACCCCCCCCGTCATTGCCCTACATCACGCCCACTGTGTGGGCTCGTGATGATGACGTGCATCTCAGAACATCACTTGATACACATAAGCTTCGCTGCTACCATTGAATAGATAATGAATAATATACATCGCATCAAAACGTTGAATCAAATGGGCTGGATGTTTTCTTCTCCTGATCCTGCTCTCACTGCCTTTTTAACACACGTCCATAATTCAGACGGTTACTTTGTGGACATTGGTGCAGCATACGGATATGCCACACTAGAAGCTCTCCGACGCGGAGGAAGGGTTCTTGCAATTGATATAGATCAACGCCATTTGGATGTATTGTTAAAAGAGTGTCCGCCCCCCTATCGATCTGCATTGGAAACTGTTTGCGGTCATTTCCCCAACACAATTGACTTACCCGAAAATACCTTTGATGGAATTTTATTATCGCGTGTCCTTATCTTTCTCCAGGGCAAAGAAATAGACTTAGCCCTCACTAAAATCCAAAAAGCTCTTAAACCCGGCGGTATTGTTTATATCTCTTCTCCTAGCCCTCTGAGAAAAAAATGGGCTTTACTCAAACCCATCTACGAAGAGCAAAAAGCAGCAAGACTACCTTGGCCCGGTCATATTGAAAATCTTTGGAAAATTCTGCCTGATCTAGAGTCTACCTTACCAAACTCAATTCAACTTATTGAGGCTCAATCCCTGTGCAAGGGCTTATTAAAAGCAGGATTGATTGTTGAAATTTGCGACTATACACCAAAGGAAGATACCCTCTATGAGGAAGCCTTCAACCTTTGTTATGCAATGGCTTCAAAGCAAAATATAAAAGGATAATCATGATGAGACTCAGATGAGACTCACTCTCTCTGCTTGCTTTTTGACAATACATATGAGCCTCAGTTCATCTATTTTTGCAAAGGTTCCTGAAAAACCTTTTTTGTCTTAGGAACAGGAAGAATTTCTTGCTTTAAATTTGCCTGTTTATGCTTACTTTTCTGAGCTCTATGTAAGCCACAAAACACCGCAACAAATTGCAACCCAATATAACCTTTCTGATGAAACAAGCCTTACTTATCTTAAAACCCTCGAGAATATTGGGCTTATAAAAAAGGAAAAGGAGAACCGACTTTCAGACCCTGTTCAATTTCTTATTACAGGTGTCTCTAGTTTTTCTGCTTGGGGCCCTCTTTCTACAAGCCTCACGAAGCTCATGATGAATGATTACCATGATAAGATCATGGCTCTCGTTGATCAGAAAAACAGAGATATTTATTTATCAAGTCCAGGGTTTTGGCTCACAAAGGAGCAATATAAAAAGAGTAGAGAGGAACTTAAAGCTCTCGAGAACAAATACATAAATTTATCTATAAAAAATAAAAAATCAAAGAATTCCAGTGGGTATCGTATTTCTGCCCTTTTTAGTTTGATCCCGAACTGGGAACCCGATGTCTTTCATAAAATTGAGAGTCACCTTGAAATTAAGAATAATTAAAGTTTCACAAACTGTCCTTTTTGTTTATGAGAAACGCCATACCACAATAGCTTAGTTCAAATCCTTGGTTGATATTCGGTTGTTGTAATTTTTCTTCGCGAAGTCCAAGCTCCGTGAAAAAAATTGCGATATTTCACTGGACTTCGCGGTAAATCCGCGGGACGTCAAACAACTGGAAATAGAGTCCCCCTCGTGCTACTCGGGGTCTCAGGCTGACAACTATTTGTATTTATTAGATAAATGTCATCCTGAGGAGCCCGTAGGGCGAGCTCAGGATCTTTTTAACAACATAGTTGCCAGGGCACTGTTCTGACCCCTTACCTTCGCGAGGATGGCTGCGAAGCGTAAAACTACTTGCTTTACTCTTCTGCCTCTTCCGCTTGTTTCTCAGCTGTAGGGCCGGAATCTTGACCTTTGGCTGCTAAATCACGGTCCACAAGCTCAATAACAGCCATAGCAGAATTATCACCTTGACGGAATCCAGCCTTGATAATGCGCACATAACCGCCTTGACGGTCCTTATAGCGCTCTGCAAGTGGGCCCAAGATTTTCGCAGCAAGATCCTTATCTCCTAAATAGGAAATTGCTTGGCGACGACGGTGCAAGCCCCCCTTCTTTCCCAAGGTGATCATTTTCTCAACGATGGGACGAAGATCCTTTGCCTTGGGCAAAGTCGTTCTGATTTGCTCGTGCTTAATAAGGGAAACAGCAAGCGCCTTAAAAAGGGCTTTTCTTTCGTCTGTATGACGATTTAGCTTACGGCCACTAACACCATGACGCATGACTTAATTACTCCTTATTCTCTCTTAAAACGGCTCATCAAGCTTTTTAATCAGCTCTTCAATGTTTTCTGGGGGCCAGCTTGGAACATCCATGCCCAAGTTTAATCCCATTTGAGTCAGCACTTCCTTAATTTCATTCAAGGACTTCCGCCCAAAGTTCGGCGTACGCAGCATTTCCCCTTCTGTCTTCTGAACTAAATCACCAATATAAATGATGTTATCGTTCTTGAGGCAGTTAGCAGAACGCACGGAAAGTTCTAACTCTTCAACTTTACGCAAGAGAGCTCTGTTAAAGGGCAGAAGAGAATCTTCCTTCTCAACGTACGCCTCTTTTGGCTCTTCAAAGTTGATGAATTTCTGAAGCTGGTCTTGTAAAATGCGAGCTGCTAAAGCGACCGCATCATCAGGGCGCACAGAACCATCAGTCTCAACACGCATAATCAACTTATCATAGTTTGTTTGTTGTCCCACACGGGTATTTTCAATCTTATAAGATACCTTACGGACGGGGCTATACAAAGCATCAATCGGAATAAAGCCAATGGGCATATCTGTCTTTTTATTGCCTTCTGCAGGAACATATCCCTTACCTGTATTGATGGTCAGCTCCATAGAGAGCTTTGTGCCTTGCCCGAGGGTACAAATATAGTGGTCCTTATTTAAAATTTCCAAGTCAGCGGTGGATTCGATTTGCCCAGCTGTAATCACGCAAGGGCCTTCGCCTTGAAGCTTTACCCGAACGGAACCTGACTTGTGAAGTTTTGTAACAACCCCCTTAAGATTCAGGACAATGTCGGTCACGTCTTCGCTAACACCGGGAAGCGTTGAAAATTCATGCAAAACTCCATCAATTTGCACAGAGGTTATGGAGGCACCTTGCAGAGAAGACAACAAAACGCGCCTTAGGGCACTGCCTAAGGTAATTCCAAAGCCTGGCTCCAAAGGATCAGCTGTTATAGTCGCAACATACTCTGGATCTTCACTGTGGTCCAAATTTAACTTGTAGGGCTTAATTAAAGCCTGCCAATTTTTTTGTATCACGAATTCACCCTCTCAATATAATGATTTCAGTTAACAT
>JAIEQB010000029.1 GCA_019748065.1 Alphaproteobacteria bacterium
GCCTCGTCGCCTATCAGCTCAGAGAAAACAAGCCTACCTTTAAATTTTCAAATCTCCTTATCCAAAACTAAGGTTATATAGCTAAGGAAAACATCTCCATGACCCTTGAACTGAAAGAGCGAGTTCCTCTTCAAGCCGAACGAGCGGCAAACTTCCTCTTTTATGCTCAAACCCTCAACGGGTCAGAGCCAACAGAAAAAGAAACAAAACACTTTCTACTCCGTGCCAAGTATGAGCTCGACCGCATTCCTCACATCAAGGAAAAGCTCACCGATGAGTGGTATAAACGCGGCAATTTTAATGAAAAAAAGGACCCCCTCCTCATTCATATGATTGCAGAGCGGCAAGCGTCCATTGAGGGCCGCCTGTTCCTTGAGGCTAAACAAGAAGGTCTAAAACCACCCTCCAACATTCCACACTTAGCAGAAGCGGAATTCAAAGCTCATCGCGCGGAAGCCAAAACTCTCGTTCAAGAGCTCAGCACCCACTCTTCCCTTTCCGAAAACGCCGCAACTGAATGTGCCAAGAATGTGCTCAGGCACCAAGAAACCCATGGTACCAAACCCACCAATACGCAAATGACCGCCATGACTGAAATCTCTCGCCAGATTGAGGTAAAATACCCCAATTTTCTTGAAAAAGATCTCGGCTCCCATAACCTTGTCTACTTGCGCCGCATGGACGCAGATTCTATGTTGAGAGAACGCTGTTATGAGAATCGGCATACCATCGCCCAAGAACAGGACATGCTCAAAATGCAAGAAAAAGCCTTACTCAAAATTCAAAAACAGTACATAGAGAAAGAAGTTTTAAGACAGAAAGAGCGAGAATTTTCCATATCGATATAGTGTAGGATCAGCAAAGTCCTTTTTTGCATGCTTGTTCCTTTCATATAGAAACTAGCCCACTGGATTTTAAGAGCACCATCTTTTTTTCTTAAAAGGTATTATGCTTTTATTTAGCTTTGTTGTGAAAGGAAGAGCGAGCACTTGTGGGTGTAGAATATTTTTCAATTTTCTTATAAAGCTGCATGGATAAGCGTAATTTCCTCAAATGATTTCTTTACTTGACAAACTCATAGACAAACGGACGACAGGCTAATGTTAGCTTGAGCAGCTAACTGTTTTTGAGCAACAAGATTATCGAGGGCAATAATTTTATCTGCCTCATTTATCATAAAAGGCCGGTGAGTAATAATGACTTTAGTCCTGTCAAAGAGATATTTCTTAATATTATCCTGAATGATGAGTTCTGTTGTTCTATCTAAGAAAGCGGTTGATTCATCAAAGATACAAATTTTTGGTTTTTTTAAAAAAAGACGCGCAAGAGAAAGTCGTTGTTTTTCTCCCCCAGATAACTTTAATCCTCGATTTCCCACAATTGTTTCAAGACCTTGAGGAAGTTTATTGATAAATTCCAAGAGATGGGCATGCTCCAAGGCCTCATTAATCTCTTGAGAACTGGCTTCAGGGTGCACAAAAATGAGGTTATTTCTAATAGTATCATTTAGCAAATAAGTTTCTTGAGGAATCCATCCTATAGTTTCGGACACAGCTTTTAGAGAAAGTTGCTTCAAATTTGTGTTGTTAATAAAAATATTTCCTTCTATAGGGTCAAAAAGCCGCAGGAGAAGCTTTGCAATGGTGGATTTTCCAACTCCCGTGGACCCTACGATTACGGCTGTATGGCCTGCATCTATTTTGAAAGAAATATCCTTTAAGATAAACCTATCTTTATATTTAAAGGAGACATTTTCAAACGTAATAGAGGGAGTGGATTTCGACAAATGAAGAGGATGAGAAACTTCAACAATCTCTGCAGGTGTTAGAAGAACATCAATAACACCTTTCATATCGAGTATAGTTTTTTTAATTTCTTGGACGACCTGACCTAATATGGCAACCGGCATAACAAATTGTAAAATATATCCGTTGAATAATATAAAATCCCCAATTGTGAGTGAACCATGCAAAACACCTTGTCCCACGAGATACATAAATACAGAAAGTCCTATACCTAAAATAAATGATTGTCCAATGTAGAAAAAACTTACGTTTCTCATAAATTTAACTTCTGCGTTTTCTCGCTTTTTTAACTCTGTTTCACAAGCAAAGAGTGCCAATCTAGATTTCCCAAACACCTTAACTGCTTCATAGTTTGATATCCAATCTGTCACAATCCCATCTGCGTCCTTATCAGCTTCATTAGCCTGTTCACGGGCTTTTTGGGCTCCTTTTAGCACCATAAGAGTGTAAGTAAAGAAAATTCCAAATATTGTTACCATTAGAAGGCTATACATGAGAGGATAAAAATAAGAGATAAGGACAATCACAAATAAAAACTCGATTATGGTAGGGAGAGCGTGAAAAAATACTCCTAAAACAATGTGAGGGACGTTTTGTTGGGCTCTTCTGATAATATTTGTTACAGCCCCTGGTTGTTGATTAAGAAAGTAGTTTAAAGAAAGATCAAAAATATGGAATAGAACCTTTGACCCCAAAACAAAAGTCAGGCGTTGTTCAATCTTATAAATAAGCATCGTACGAGTATGCACAGAGACTTGGCTGACTATCCATATGAAGCAATAACTTAGAAGGACAGCTGTAATAAGTGTAGGGTTTGAAAAAGAGAAAGAATCGACAATTCTTTTAAGAATAAGAGGCATGGCTAAGTTCGATAGAACTCCTAAGGTTAAAACGATTGTGGAGAGCAAGAAGCTTAAACGAATTTTTTTGTCTACAAATGTGGAAATAAGAATTTCTTTGATGCATTTCCCATATTGTCTATGGTTTATAGCACTCCTCATAAAAATTTTTCCTGCCATAATTCGAGGAATATTTCGAGTGAGGCTAGATGCGTGAGAGGCCACAAGTGTTTAATATCACCACTGCTAATTAGCATGATTGTCTTATGTAACCCTTCCCTATCGATAAAGCCTTTCTTGACAAATTGCCCTTCCAAGCAAATGGTTAGAACGTGCTCTAAGTTTTTCTTAATACCTAATTGAAATATTCCGGTAGTTTCGCTTTTATCCCGTCTCCACACTGTCTTTGTTTTAAAGTGGTCACTTACAGCTTGACGGAGAGGATACTTCGTTCAATGGCATCTCGTTGATTTTCAGTCTTTTCAAAATTATGTCCTTCATCGGAATATTTCACATATTCTGTTTCAATACCTTGGCCCTTGAGTGCATTGTGTAGCATATGAACTGTATTATAACGGTCCACTCCCCCTAACTCAGGATTCCCCATAAGAAATAATGTGTGGGTTATCGCCCCCAGGCAGTGGAATAGAGCTGAGTTTTTTTGATAATTTTGCGGAACTTCCCATGGTGCTCCCCCAAATATTAAAGATGTTCGTTTGGAGAGTGGCTCAGATAAAGCTTCAATCCATTCATCTGCCCACCCTTCTTTAGAAATCACCGCTTGGAATCGATGGGTTGTTGCTGTAAGCCAGTTTACTCGCCTCCCCCCAGCACTATGTCCAATGACAGCGAGACGCTGAGGATCAACAATACCTTGGGCTATTAAGGTATCAATACCTGCTTCTATATCCTTGATATCACAATTGATAAGATCATGTTCTTGAAGATCGTCACGAGTAATGGCAAGGGATCCAAAGGAGGCTGACGAACGAAACTCTGGGACAAATACTGCATAGCTTTTTGCCGTCCACATCTGCCATTCAAGAGGCGTGCTACCTAAAATTCCTCCACTCAAATGAATACTCGCTCCAGCACCTCCACCATGAATATCCACGATGAGGGGATAACGCATCCCGGCCTTGTAGTTCAATGGCATAAAGAGGAGGCCACGCATGCGCGCAGGATAATCAGGAACCTCCCACTCAATCTCACGAACTTCGCTCAAGGCCATATCATTCGGAGCAGTTGGAATAATGGCAATATCCCTTACGTTACGACCATCACTTGAGGCCACACGGATGAAATGAGTCGCGTGTGCATCTTGACCCATCCAAGCCAGTTGTGTCCCATCAGGAGAAAAAGCATAGCTTTCAATATTCAACGGTGCATCGGTGATTTGTAACGGCTCTCCTGTTGTGACATCAATCGCATAAATCTGTTTATAGGCGCCATAATCCCTTAAAACGTAGATACGCTGACCATCGTGAGACCAACGAGGTGAGTATAACTTTTAACTCATGGGTTAAGCGAGTGATTGATGATAATGTATCTCTGTTCGAAGAATCACTAGGGATGAGACCAATACTTAGCATATGATTATACATGGGATTATCAGCATCATACATAACTGCAACCACCTTCCCATCTGGGGATGCGGTTGGCCTAAGAAGCTGCTGAAGTCCATCAAACTTTGCTAAGGTCCGTAAAGACCTCTCTTTAATACGTAGCGCTTGGATCCACTCATGATCTTCATCTTCATTATACAAAAAACCTATACGTTCCTTCATGAAAAGAAGCTCTTCACCATTTGGAAACCAAGAAAGATTACGGATGGCTTCATCAAATAAAGCAACTTGTTTCGAAAGGCCTGTCTTTATGGTGATGATGTCTATTGTACTCTTAGGTTGGGGCTTTTTTTCCCAATAGGGAACCTCTGGTTTATGGCTTAAGGCAATTTGCCTTGAATCAGGTGACTAGGCAAAATCAAAAGAAAATTGATAATAGTCACCAAGTCCTCCTTGAATGTGAGTCAATTGTTTCGCATTTTTGCCCTTGGGATCCATAATCCATAGCTGTTTTTCTTCTTTTGTTCCTCGAGTAAAGGCTATCCATTGACTATCGGGAGAAGGTATTGGATTAGTCCCTTCACCCAACACTTTACGCTCACCAGCGTGAACATTGAATTGTTCTATAATCCATTCTTGGTCGTTCTGTTTTGAAGGATAAGCGTAAAGGAGTTGCGTATTATTAAGCCATCTTACAATCGGATAATCCGTATTCTCCTGTGGCACATTAAGAAGCCAGTCGGGGGTTACCATCTTCGAGCCAGATCGCGCAGGAAGGGGGGCAGCAAGAGGTTGATTAAATACGGGGGTAGCTTCGGTTGCAGTCATGCCTATCATTGCACTTATGATAACTCCTATAATGAAACCGATGGATTGACGCATGAATTCTCCTCCCAATAAAACAGCACTCTGCTTACAAATTGTCTCCAAGTCTGCCTTCGTAAGCCTGATATAGATAGCATCCTTAAAGCTTTCTTAAATGCGGATCAAGATAATAACTATAAAATAGGCTTCTGAGTTGCTACCCGTATTGTTTTATAGCTTCCAAAAGTATACCCGGCGTATACCCGGAGATTTTTCTGATTTTCGGACCTCTCTAAAACACCAGGGAATCCCTGGTAGGCGCTACGGGATTCGAACCCATGACCCTCTGATTAAAAGTCAG
>JAIEQB010000035.1 GCA_019748065.1 Alphaproteobacteria bacterium
CATCTCCTCACAAAGATCTTTGATCGTATTGCGAGTGAACTGGATGCGATGGGAACAGTTTCAAAGAAAGCCTTTTGGCAAGTGGCTGATCACTTCCTTGGAGTCAACCGAGAAAAAGAGATTAGGATGGCTTCCGACAGTATTCGGGAAGAAGTAAGGGCTGAAAAGCTTTTAAAGAAGGAAAAATCGGAGGATAAATCTGAGATTATGTCTAAGACTAAGTCTCGGTCTCTGTCTCAAAGGTATTCAGGCTCCCTCCAAGCTGAAGAGCCATATCGATATCAGTACCAGTATCAATCTCAGCTACAATCTCAATTGCAATCTCACCCACAATCCTTAGAACAGAGGGCATCAACTACGCTTGAGCCCTTTCACTATCAAGATTTAAAGAAAACGAAAGTGTTTCAAGAACAGAAGAACACAAAAAATGAAACAGTTTCTCCCTCTGAGGCAAGCCTCCCTCTCTTGAGTCGTTCTGGGGCGAGCCCCTCTGAGGTGAACCTCTCTTTCCTTGAGAATACAGATAAAGCTATAACAACCTTAGAAAGGACACTCCCACAGAAACATGTTTTTCCTAACAAAGAAGTTGTAGAAGCCTCTCTTAAAGAAAACATGGCTGATTTTGCGGACCATGTTTTTGCGTCCATTGGAGAGCCGTTTCATAAAAGTTCTTCGTCAGCAACTCAGCGTCGTTATGGAAAAAATGGGCACATCTCAGTGAATTTAAGAACAGGGGGATGGATAAATTTTAAAGACAGTGAGTTATCGGGAGGGCCCCTTCACATGCTTACAAAGCTTAAAAATCTTTCCTTTAAGGAAGCTCTAGAGTATGGAGCGAGTTGGGCAAGGTTGTCACCTGAACAGTTCTCAACTCAAAAGAATAGCTTTGATTCATTTCATGCACAAAAGGTTGAGAAAGAAAGTCTAGCAAAAGAAAGAGAAGCTAAAGAAGTTCAACAGAAGATAGAGCGGGCTCAGAATCTTTGGGCCAAAGGACAGTCACTTCAAGGAAGCATCTCTGAGCATTATCTCAAAGAACATCGTAAAATAGAGGGAGAATACCCAGAGGATTTCCGTTATCTCCCGAATGTAAAGGTGGCAGGAGAGCGGGACACAAGAAAAACTTATCCTTGCCTTATGGTTGCAGCACGATCGAATACAGGAGATATCACAGCCGTTCAGCTTACCTTCCTTGATCCCAAAATAGCCAACAAGGCTGATATTCCAGTTCAAAAGAGATCCTATGGACTTTTAAAAGGATCAGCTGTGACAATACAGGGAGGTAAAGATTCAAACTATCTTTTCATTGCTGAAGGTGTAGAAACAGCTCTTAGCCTTAAAGAAGCGGGACTCCAAGGCACCATCAAGGCCAGTTTGGGGATTGCCAATATGGGGCGTATTGAGCCTCAAGATTCCAAAACCCACATTGTCATTTGTGGCGATCATGATGAACCCGATTCACCTGCGGCAAAGAATTTGAATAAGTCTGTTCACGCCCTTCAAGAACGTGGGTTTAAGGTGACTGTCATCAAGCCGGATACATTGGGAGAAGATTTTAATGATGTCCTCAAGAAACAAGGTCCTGAAGGTATCAGGGAGATTATAAAACAAGCTGTGCCTCAGGCTCTAACACAATCCAGTGTCATTACCAAAGAGGCAAGTGCTTCATCTCAAGACATTTTCAATCAGATCACCAAATCCTGCGAAAAGGTCCTCTATGCCTATATAGCCAAGGAAAATATCTCCATGACTCCTGAACTGAAAGAGCGGATTCCTCTTCAAGCCGAGCTGGCAGCTAACTTCATCTTCTATGCTCATACCCTGGGCGGAACAACACCAACAGAAAAAGAAACAAAGCAGTTTTTGGCTCGCGCAAAATATGAGCTTGACCGTATTCCTCACATCAAGGAAAAACTCACTGATGAGTGGCAGAAACGCGGCAAGTTCGATGAACAAAAGGACCCCCTCCTCATTCATATGATTGCAGAGCGACAAGTGTCCATCGAAGGTCGTCTTTTCCTTGAGGCTAAGCAAGAAGGTCTAAAACTACCCTCCAACCTTCCTCAACTGGCAGAAGCAGAGTTCAAAGCCCATCGAGCGGAAGCAAACATCCTCGCTCAAAAACTCAGCAGCAACTATTCCCTTTCCAAAAACGCTGCCACTGAATGTGCTAAGAATATGCTCAGATACCAAGAAACTCATGGAGCAAAACCCACCAATACTCAAATGACCGCCATGGCTGAAATCACCCATAAAATTGAAGAGAATTATGCCGATTCCCTTGAAAAAGACCTCGGTTCTCATAACCTCCTCTATCTACGTCGCATGAACGCAGATTCAATGTTCCGAGAGAGGTGCTATGAGAACCGGCATTCAATCGCCCACGAACAGGATATGCTCAAAATGCAAGAAAAAGCTTTAATCGAGGTTCAAAAACAGCGCATAGAGCAAGAGATTTCAAGACAGAGAGAACGGGACTTTTCTTTGTCGATTTAGGATCCTTAAGAAATAATAGGACGCAATTTTGGATTGAATAACGGGGCTATTGCAAGCGTATAATTTTAGAATTGATATAGACAGGAGAGTTTTTCAACTTCATGGGGCCGATGCAAAAGAAAAACCGATTTTAAAGAAAATCTTAAAAAGAGATTTCAAGATTATCGAAGATAAAGAAGAAGCCTTTTGAAGAAAGAACCAATACTATCAAGGACTATGAATTTGATGAATATGAAAACTTGGAGGAAATGTAAGATGAGTAAAATTAATTCTTTGACTAAAAAAAATTTCACTTTATTTTATATAAATTCAGATGATTAGTAAGAATAGGAAAAAAGCATGAATAAAATAAAGCCATCTTTCATAAAACCTCTTTGGATCATTCGTACAGGATTATATCTTCTCATTCCTCCATTTATCTTTATTGAATTATTTATCGGAGCAATTATTTGTGCCCCTTTTAGTGATAATAGCTTTCTAGGCTGGTTTGTTGGCTATATTATTTTTCTGTTTGGTATTGTAGCTGGGGCTTTAGGGACCTACAACGGAACAACTTTTAAAATTGGTCCTAACAGTGTTTCTCATAACCGGAACTTCCTTTGGAGCAAAAGAAAAGAAGTGTTTTTTACAAACATCAAGGAGATTGAGCTAAAATCTGGATTTCTTCAAAAACTTTTCGGATTAGGAACGGTTGTTATGCACACGCAAGCAAGCACGGCTGGAAATAATAAGACAGGACTTTCTCTTTTTGATCTGGAGAACGCTAATAAGGTGTATGAGTCTTTGAAAGAGAATATATCTAAAGCAACTGCAGGGCCAAAGACGTAATATAGGAATATTTTTTCAATCTTCTTCCTTCTTATCTGAAATGTGAAAAGAAGGTGAACTAGTTTCTGGACTGAGTTCAGCGGAAATGAATGAGTTGCAGAGAATTCACCCCCTTTCTCATGTTGAAGAAGGCCATGCTCATTATGAACGGTATGTCTGTTTTTCCAAAATCACCCTCGAGAGGAAGGAAGAGGTAAAAACTCTACTTAAATTTTATGTTATTGCCTAACTTCAAGACTCGCATACTCAACTTTAGTTTTCAGAGTTTTTATAGCTGGGAAATAGCGTTGAAGGCTGCCTAGAATTAAGAAAGAATACTGGTTAACAAATTGAGCTGTTTCATCCGTTGGACAGCAGAGATTCATGGCATCAGCTTCTGAACAATAGGACCCGAGCGTACTATTCCAAATTTTCTGTACGGAAGAAGGGCCCATTAAATCTGTCATTTCAAGACAAACTGATTTCCAGAAAGGATCTTTTATAAGAGAAAAACTATTATGGCCGTGACAGCTATCGTTGATAGAGTTGGTTTTTTGAATTTGATGTGTTTTTGTTGTACTGGAAAGTTCATTTCCTAACTGGATAGTTCGTTGTTGGGAAGAAACCATCTTCATTCGAAATAAAAACTCCTCATCTCTGAACCACCTTCATGAATAAGAAAGTAAAAAATCCTTAAATTTACAATATAGATTGTTATCTCTTTTATAATATTTATTTAAACAATCTTTTTGAAACATCAATTAAGCATAGGGGCATTCTCTTTCATGAATGACGGTCTTGATGATATTGAAAAATCTCGATAATGCTTCATAGACCTAACGGGCACGTTTTAGACACTGAAGTGCAATCTGTGATGAAACAGTATATCTCTAAAATGCCTCTAAAACCTCCTGGAATCGTTGTGGAGAGGCTAAATTTTTATAGGATCCTTCCCTCATTGGACGAACAAAAACCGCTCTCAGTGGGCGCACAATGTTGTTGGTTGGGGGTTTTAGTTGTGATGATGATTCAAGACCTTTTTCTTTGTCTATCGTTAATGATGCACTCTCCAAAAAAGTATTTTTGGGGAGTGTGAAATCTGCTGATTTAGGATCAGTCGAACAGATCTGGATACATTTCATCTATGTGAAACACATCATTATTTAAATCATTAAGAAGGGATATTACCTTATCGTCGGAAGATTCATTTTTTACTTTTTCGTAAATGATAAGTCCCATGCCCTCAAATAGCTTTTTATCACTTCTTGCCGAACCAGCAAAATTTTTTGTTAATTCAACAATATTCTTTAAAACCTTACGGGATTTAGCAGTATCAAGAAGATTCTCAAAATGAAAAATTTGCTCATTTATTTTTATTTTATTTCCAATCGACCTAAAAAAAGTATCTTTCACCTTCTTATAAACGTAATTTGTGTTTATACTGTATGAAATATCGTCACTGTCATCATCTGAACTACTCATACATTGAGCCTCTGACCATAAAGCGCCAACCAAACAACAAATGGCGAGTGGTAAGGTTTTATTTTTTTTCATGTTTAACTCCTTATTTATGTAAACAAGTTAAAATACAATTTTTCCTTCTAAGAAATCTATTTTTCATGACAACCTTTTTAGAGATAGTTATTAATATTTTTTCCAATGTCAATTGGATTTAATACTTCTAGCAATTTTCTTGAAAAGTGATCCGTTGGGAGTAATTTTCCTCCTTTAAAACACGCAGAAACGTCGAATGTAAGAATCTTACAATCGAATGTAAAAATTTTACATTCATATACCTAAACAGAGAATACAACAGAGACTAAAAAATCACAGATTGCACTTCAGTGTCTAAAACGTGCTCGTTAGGCCTCATAGGTAAAACTTCAATGCGCAAACGATAGAAATATTGAATTTGCTTTTCTTCACATACTATTAAGGAAAGAAAAATAGATAAGAAAGGCACCTATAAGAAAAGTAAGATAAGCAGGAACATTGAGATTTTTAGAAAAGAAAAGCTGAAAAAGGCTCTTCTTTTTGATTCTTTTTCTTTTTTCAAGCATTGCTTACAAAAACTCTGAATACACCTGCTGTTCTAGAGACT
>JAIEQB010000004.1 GCA_019748065.1 Alphaproteobacteria bacterium
ATGGACGAAGGTTTGCGCTTTGCGATTCGTGAAGGTGGTCGTACGGTTGGTGCAGGCGTCGTTGCCTCTATCATAAAATAGTGATGTTATCTGTGCGCAATTGGGGTGCACAAAAAGGAAGTTAAAATGAGTGAAAGCCAAAATATACGTATACGTCTCAGGGCCTATGACTATCGAGTTCTTGATCAGTCAACAAGTGAGATTGTCAATACAGCGAAGAGGACAGGGGCTAAAGTTTGCGGTCCTATTCCTCTTCCTACTGATATTGAGAAGTATACGGTGCTCCGTTCACCCCATATTGACAAGAAATCTCGTGAGCAATTTGAAATGAGAACTCATAAGAGACTTCTAGATATTATTGATTGGTCACCTCAGACAGTTGATGCTTTGATGAAGCTGGACTTGCCTGCTGGTGTTGATGTTGAAATTAAACTCTAAGGATTGTGAAAGATGCGAACAGGACTGATCGCTGAAAAATTAGGGATGAGCCGCCTTCTTACAGAAAAAGGTGAACATATCCCCATTACCCTCCTGAAGGTGGAAGACTGTCAAGTAGTTGCTACGAAAACTGCTGATAAAGATGGTTATACTGCTGTTCAGCTGGGTGTAGGCAAAGCAAAAGTAAAGCGTGTTTCACGTGCTTTAAGAGGCCATTTCGCTAAAGGTAAGATTGAGCCAAAGAAAAAGCTAGCTGAATTTCGTGTCTCGGACGACGCCCTTTTAAAGGTTGGTGATCAACTTTCTGTTGAACACTTTTTGAAAGGCCAATATGTAGATGTGACTGGTATTTCTATCGGTAAAGGATTTGCGGGGGCTATGAAGCGTCACAACTTCGGCGGTTTACGAGCCAGTCATGGTGTGTCGGTATCTCACCGTAGTCATGGATCTACGGGACAACGTCAAGATCCTGGTAAGGTATTTAAAGGCAAGAAGATGGCAGGACACTTGGGGCATGAGCGGGTCACGGTTATGAACCTTGAAGTTCTCCTCACGGATCCTGAATTGGGTTTGATTGGCCTTAGAGGGGCTGTTCCCGGTAATCCAGGCGGATATATTTTGATTCGTGACGCTGTAAAGTGTGTGGCTCCCGAAGGATTGCCTTTTCCCGCGGCTTTAGTGAAGGGATCTCCTGTGATCCAGGAAGGAATCATTAAAGAAGAGTCAAAGGAAGCGCCAGTGGATGAGCCAATTCAAGAGGCTCCAAATGAAGAAGCGCCTATCGAGACAGCTTCTGTAGAAACAGCTCCTGAAGCCTCTGTTTCAGCTGAGCAAGCACCAACTGTTGAGGCTGAATAGTATGAAGTACGAAGTTCGCAATTTTGATAATACGAAGGTTGGGGAAGTTACATTAAACCCTGATATTTTCTCAAGCCCACTTCGCCAAGATATATTGGCGCGGATGGTCCATTGGCAGCTGTCAAAACGTCGTTCAGGAACACACGCGACAAAAGGCGTGAGTCAAATTAGTGGCACAACCAAAAAGCCCTGGCGTCAAAAAGGGACGGGCCGTGCGCGTGCAGGAAGCTTGCGTTCTCCTCAATTCCGCGGCGGTGCTACCATATTTGGGCCGGTACCTCGGGATCATGGCTATAGTTTACCAAAGAAGGTTCGTCAGCTTGCTCTTAAAACGGCTCTTTCAACTAAAGTTGCGAGTGGAGCTCTTTTGATTGTTGAAGATTTGAATGCAGGCATCAAGAAGACTCAAGATCTTGCGAAGAAACTTCAGACGTTAGGGTTACGTTCTGCCTTGATTATTGATGGCGCAGAGGTTAATAAAGACTTTGCGCGGACCGCAGCCAATTTTCCTGGCGTTGATGTTCTTCCGCAACAAGGAATAAATGTTTATGACATTTTGCGTCACGAACACCTTGTTTTGACTAAAGCCGCCATTGAAAATCTAGAAAGCAGATTAAAATGAGTAAAGTAGTAAAAAAGGATATCCCTCTCGGAAGGGAAAGGCTCTACCAGATTATCAAAGCGCCTTTGGTAACGGAGAAATCAACTCAAGGAAGTGAACACAATAAGTTTACCTTCAGTGTGTTGCTTGATGCCACAAAGCCAGAAATTATGAAGGCTGTTGCTGAAATTTTTAAGGTTGAAGTCATAGCAGTTAATACGCTGCGGGTTAAAGGAAAGACCAAGCGTTTCCGTGGAAAAATGGGACAAAGATCCGATCGGAAAAAAGCGATTGTAACTTTGGCCAAAGGAAATTCAATTGATATTGGGTCAGGATTATAAAAATGAGTTTAAAGCATTATAAGCCAGTCAATTCTTCTCAACGTGGGCTCATTCTCATCGATCGCAGTGAGCTTTGGAAGGGAGCACCTGTTAAATCCCTGACTGAAGGCTTAAGGAAGACGGGCGGCCGGAACCACGATGGGCGTATTACCACACGACATATTGGCGGCGGCCACAAGCGTCGCTATCGTTTTATTGATTTTAAGCGCACTAAAAGAGATATGGAAGCGGTTGTAGAGAGATTAGAGTATGATCCAAATCGCACCTCATTTATTGCTTTAGTAAAATATGCAGATGGAGAGCAGGCTTATATTTTGGCCCCTCAACGTCTTCAAGCTGGTGCTAAAATTGTTTCAGCAGAAAAGGCTGATATTAAGCCTGGAAATGCGATGCCTCTTAAGAATATGCCTGTGGGTACTATTATTCACAATGTGGAAATGAAACCAGGAAAAGGTGGACAACTTGCCCGTTCTGCGGGTACTTATATCCAACTCGTTGGACGAGATGGAGTAGAGGCAATTTTAAAGCTTTCCTCTGGAGAAGTTCGGAAGGTTAATGGGGATTGTATGGCGACGGTTGGCGCGCTTTCAAATCCTGACCAAAAGAACATCAATCTTGGTAAGGCTGGCCGTAAGCGCTGGATGGGTGTTCGCCCATCAGTTCGCGGTGTGGCGATGAACCCAATAGATCACCCTCATGGTGGTGGTGAAGGGCGGACCTCTGGTGGTCGTCATCCTTGTACACCTTGGGGTAAGCCAACAAAGGGTAAAAAGACACGTAATCGTAAAAAGGCTTCGACGAGCCAGATCATACGCCGTCGTAAGTAAAAGGAGCAATGTAAGTGGCACGTTCAGTTTGGAAAGGACCTTTTGTAGACGGGTATATGCTTAAGAAAGCAGATGCCAGTCGTGAGTCAGGTCGTAAGGAAGTTATTAAAACCTGGTCCAGGCGATCAACAATTCTTCCACAATTTGTGGGGTTGACCTTTGGCGTTCACAATGGTCAGAAATTTATTCCTGTGTTGGTGACTGAGAATATGATTGGACATAAGTTTGGTGAGTTTGCTCCCACACGCACCTATTATGGTCATGCCGCAGATAAGAAAGCGAAGAGGTCTTAAAAATGTCAAAAGCAAAAACACCGA
The DNA here is from genome assembly GCA_019748065.1 of Alphaproteobacteria bacterium. GTDB lineage: Bacteria > Pseudomonadota > Alphaproteobacteria > UBA9655 > UBA9655 > UBA9655. The sequence continues at coordinate 3,383 of JAIEQB010000004.1, forward strand.
GAGCGCTTCCAGATTATTCAGCAATGGCGAATTTGCGCATGTTGCGGGTTAGTCCTCGCAAGTTAAATTTGGTGGCCCAAATGATTCGGGGGAAAAAAATTGAAAGAGCTTTGGATGCTCTGACATTTTCACCGAAACGAATTGCGGAAGACGTGAGAAAAACATTAATGTCAGCGATTTCAAATGCTGAAAACAACCATGGTCTTGATATTGACAAGCTTTATGTTTCAGAAGCAACCGTCGGTAAAGCTTTGGTAATGAAGCGTTTAGATATTAGAGGGCGGAGTAAGGCGGGCCGAATTACAAAGCCCTTTAGCCATCTTCGCATAGTCGTTAGTGAGATTGGAGAAGTTGCGTAATGGGTCAAAAGGTTAATCCAATAGGTTTGCGCCTCGGAATCAACAGAACATGGGATTCCCGTTGGTATGCGCGTCATGATTATGGAAAACTTCTGCATCAAGATTTGAAGTTAAGGGACTTTATTAAAGATCGTCTCGGTCAAGCTGGTGTTTCTAAAATTGTGATTGAGCGTCCTGCAAAGAAAGCTCTTGTTACTATTCACACTGCCCGTCCAGGGATTGTGATCGGAAAAAAGGGTGCAGATATTGAAAAATTAAAGGGTGAGCTTTCCAAAATTGTAGGAACCGACGTAAGTCTTAACATTTTGGAAATCCGCAAGCCTGAGCTTGATGCGAAGCTAGCTGCCGATTCCATTGCTCAGCAGCTTGAACGCCGAGTTACTTTTAGAAGAGCTATGAAGCGTGCTATGCAAGGAGCCATGAAACTTGGAGCCAAAGGTATTCGTATTAATGTAAGTGGCAGGCTTGGTGGTACAGAAATTGCACGTATGGAATGGTACCGTGAAGGTCAAGTTCCCTTGCATACATTTCGGGCAGACATTGACTATGGTGAAGGAGTTGCTAAGACAACTTACGGAATCATTGGTGTAAAGGTTTGGATTTATAAGGGCGATATTATGGAGCACGACCCGATGGCTCTGGATAAGCGTAGCGCCCAACACACAGTTAATCGTACGGCTAGTTAAAGGATGTTGGCATGTTAGCCCCTAAGAAGACAAAATATAGGAAAGCCTTTAAGGGAAGAATCCACGGGAACGCTAAGGGCGGGACCAAGTTGAATTTTGGTGCCTTTGGCTTAAAGGCTGTTGCCCCAGAACGGGTTACGGCAAGGCAAATTGAAGCTGCGCGGCGGGCGATCACCCGTCATATTAAGCGTGCAGGACGCGTTTGGATTCGAATTTTTCCAGATGTTCCTGTATCAGCGAAACCAGCGGAAGTTCGTATGGGAAGTGGAAAAGGATCTGTTGAATTCTGGGCTGCCCGCGTGGCTCCAGGACGTATTATGTTCGAGCTGGATGGTGTTTCAGAAGAACTTGCGCGTGAAGCGTTTGCGCTTGCAGCAGCAAAACTTCCCCTCGACACGAAGTTTATCTCTCGCGATACAAGAGGAATTGAGTAATGAAGTGGCATGATATTAAGCAAATGGATGATGCGAGTCTCAAAGCAAAATGTGTTGAATTGAGAAAAGAAATGATGGGGCTCCGTTTTCGCCGTGTCTCAGGAGAAGCAGAGAAGACGCACCACTTTCAGGTGGCACGCCGCACAATTGCACGTATCAAGACGTTGCTAGTTCAACGTACAAAAGCAGTTTAAGGAGTTTCGAATGCCAAAACGTATATTAAGAGGAACTGTTGTTAGTGCAAAATGTGATAAGACAGTTACGGTTTCTGTAGTGAGGCGCGTTAAGCACCCTCTCTATCACAAATTCATCAGCCGCTCTAAAAAATTTGCAGCCCATGATGAGTTAAATCGTTTTAAAGAAGGAGATGAGGTTAGCATTCAAGAGTGCAAGCCCATTTCAAAGTCGAAGACGTGGGAAGTTATTGTTGAAGGTGATCGCTAATACGCTTATGTATTAGGTGGAAAGGAAATAAAATATGATTCAGATGCAAACCAACCTGAAGGTAGCCGATAATTCCGGTGCCCGTCGGGTGCAGTGCATCAAGGTTTTGG
>JAIEQB010000022.1 GCA_019748065.1 Alphaproteobacteria bacterium
ACAAATTTGTTATATTAAATCATTATAAAAAATGATAAGATACCCCTTATGGATAAAGCACGTTCCCTGGAAAAATATCTTCAGGGGCAGTATAGTTTCGTTCATGAGCTGGTGGGAGCGGTTCTGTTGAACCACGATTATAAGAAGGCTCAGGAAGATCAATAGCATAGGAATAACTAGAAAATGAAATTATACCTAAAGTAACTGCAGAAATAGCTAAAGTGGTTTTTCGTTTCATCGCAAACATCTCCTTTTTAAGTTTATGTCCTCTCAATTTATACATTATAAACATTAATATATTGTTAAAAGATAGCCCAATTTCATTCCCCAGTCCAGATTATTTTCTGAATAAGTTCAGATACAAGTGAGACAAAAAGTTAGTTGAGGTAGGGGCTGTGAAGTGGAGGGTAAAGCGATAGCTTTATCCCCATTTTACAGCACCTTTCATGCAAGAAAAAAGGCCTCTAGGATAGGTTTTGACGAAACATAAACCTAGGAGGCCTTTATGCAGATTATAATGCACCCCAGAAAGTGGACCAGTAGCTAAGTGAGATTTTTTCCTTCATAAAAGAAGAAGGAGAAAGAAAATGACACGAAGGAAACATAGTGCAGGATTTAAGGCTCAAGTAGCGTTAGCTGCCATACGAGGGGATGTGACGATAGCTGAGATTGCAGCAAAGTACACCGTTCATCCTGGTCAGGTTCAAGCCTGGAAGGCAGAGGCATTAGGCAAGCTTGAGCTTCTGTTTGATCAGAAATCTTCAAGACCTCTAAAGACTGAGGAGGAAGTTGCGATTATGGAACGTAAGGTGGGGCAGCTCACGATTGAAAATGACTTTCTAAAAAAAAGTTGGACGGGGTATGTAAAAAGGACAGGCAAGAAATGATTGAGATGAACCATCACAATTTAAGCGTTCGGCAGCAATGTAGCCTTTTAGCAGTAAATCGTTCAACCCTCTACTATAGGGGAGCTGATCGAGCGATTGATGCACAGCTAGCCAATGAGATCCATGAGGTATGGTTAGAGATGCCTTTTTATGGGTATCGCCGTATAACGGCTGAGTTGCAGAGAAGAGGATATGTAATCAACCAGAAACGGGTAATCCGGTTGATGAAGGAGATGAATATCAAAGCTCTTTATCCTCGTCCCCGAACAACGATAAAAGCAGTCAAAGATCCTATTTATCCCTACCTGTTAAAGGATCTAGAGATCACTCGCCCTAACCAGGTGTGGGCAACGGATATAACCTACATTAAGATGCCTGTAGGGTTTGCTTATCTTGTGGCCTTAATCGATGTGCATAGTCGGTATGTTTTATCGTGGAGGCTATCCAATACAATGGACACGCATTTTTGTTTAGAGATGCTTGAAAGCCTTGCTAAGGTATCTCCATCCTGACATTCTCAATACGGCCCAAGGTAGCCAGTTTACAAGCCATGAGTGGACGAGGCGCGTCAAGGAGGCAGACATCCAAATCAGTATGGATGGAAAAGGACGGTGGGTGGATAACGTCTTTGTTGAGCGGTTTTGGAGGACAATAAAACATGAGCACATTTTGCTGCATAGTTTTGAAGACCTACGAGAAGCGCGGCGGTCGATTGAGAAGTTTATCACTTTGTACAACCATAAGCGTCTTCATCAAAGTTTGGGGTACAAAACCCCCGCTGAAGTTTATGGAATTAAAGGGACTGAGGGGAAGAAAACTATCACAAAGCCAGAGTCTCCTAAGCCTGATGGACATGTGGATAACTTACTTCGTAAGTTCCCCACATCCCCACAGGCCCCACAACAACAGGGATTAATTGTATAGAGAGGAAAAGGGGAAAGTCTCACTTAATTTAACCTATTTTTGGTCTGGACGGAGGGGTGCAGTTTAATCCTTCGGCATAGCCGGAGGCTTAGCATTTGAGATAGTTAAAAAAACTCCCTTAAGGGAGTTGACAGATCAAGTCGTAAACAAGCGCCCATAACCGACTCCATCATCACGAACCCACGTAGTGGGTGTGATGATCCACGTTGATAGGAAATGTATGAAATGCCGCGCTCTCCTTCGCTAAAGCTCTGGTGGGCTCGCAATGACGGGGCTTTGTACATTTTCATAAGAAACGTTCCTCAAGGAGAACTGACATATTCGTTTTGAAGGTCTAGACTAAGCAGCATCTACAGTGGGGACAGGAACGCCGCTAGTTGTCGAATACTCAAAATGATAAACTTCCCCTGGGTGAACGAAGGCTCTGATGGCATGAGCAGCTTGAGCGGCCTCAGCAAAGCCCGTAAGGATTAACTTTAGTTTATGAGAGTAATGCGCAATATCCCCAATGGCGAAGATCCCCGGAATATTTGTTGAACAATCCTGAGGATTAATTTGAATATGAGTTGTATTGAGCTGAAGCCCCCACTGCGCAATCGGTCCTAAATCCATCGCCAACCCATAAAAGGGAAGAAGACAATCTGCTTGAAGTTCTCTCCGCTTTCCATCTAATGACTTTACAATAACTTGTTCAAGCTTCCCAGCGCTTCCTAAGAGCCCCTCGAGTTGGAACGGGATCACAAGATCAACGATTCCCTTTTGAACTAATGCATAAAGTTGAGACTCGCTTTCAGGAGCGGCGCGAAATTTGGGACGACGATGTACGACTGAAACCCTCTTGGCAATCTCTGCAAGGGAAAGAGCCCAATCCACTGCCGAGTCCCCTCCCCCCGCAATGACAATGTTCTTTCCTCTAAAATCCTCACGATTTTTCACATAATAAAAAATGCTTTTGTCTTCAAACTCTTCTAGATTTTCAAGGGGAGGACGATTGGGGCCAAAGGCTCCTACGCCAGCAGCAATAAGAACCGTCTTTGCCTCTAATTTCTCTCCCAAAGAAGTTTCCACTTGCCACAGGCTCGTCTCTTCGTTCTTTTTCATTTTCAAAACTTGTTGCCCTAAATAGTAAGAAGGGTCAAACGGCTCTGCCTGCTTTTTTAAATTGTCAATGAGATCTCCCGCCAAGATTTTGGGGTAGGCTGGAATATCATAAATAGGTTTCTCAGGATAAAGGGCGGTACATTGCCCTCCAACGGTGCCCAAAGCATCCACAACGTGGCATTTAAGACCCATCATGCCGCACTCAAAAATCGCAAAAAGGCCCACGGGGCCTGCTCCAATAATAATTACATCTCTGGATTGATGTGACATTTTCTTTTTTCTCTTGTGAATACTAAAAAGAAAATCCCTGACTTTCTCGAAAAAATCAAGAAAAATCAGGGATCAAAAAATTAAGCTGCTGCTAAAATACTTTCAACTTTTTGAATAGCTAGGTCTTGATCAATGCACTCAACTGCTGCAATCTCTCCTGCAAGACGGGTAAGAGCATTTTGATAGACCTGACGCTCGCTATAGGACTGCTCTGGTTGGTTAGCTGTTCGGTAAAGCTCACGAACAACTTCTGCTAGAAAGATAGGATCACCAGAATTTATTTTCACTTCATATTCCTGAGCTCGGCGGCTCCACATTGTACGGCGAACTCTTGAACGCGCTTTAAGAGCATTAATAGCTTCCCCTAATTCTTTTGTCGTTGAGACTGGCCGCAAACCAGATGTTTTAGCCTTAGCAACAGGAAGACGCAAAGTCATGCGATCTTTCTCAAAAGAGATAACAAACATTTCAAGTGCATGTCCCGCAACTTCATGCGTCTCAATTGATTGAATTTTACCAACGCCGTGCGCTGGATAAACAACATGATTTCCACATGTAAAAGAAGTCATTTTAGCCATTTTTAACCCTCCGCTAGATGTTGCATAAAGCACTTTCTGGTCTACCTAACCAACGTAGAAGAAAAACTTTTATAAGTGACGTAAAAAAATTAATAATTTATTAACTACTTATATATGTGTATCATTTTTTTCCTTTCAAGGCTATAGGCACTCAACAAATGGAAAGAACTGAAGTTTTTTTTAGTCAAGAGGAAAAATCTCTTTAAAATTCAGGATTTGCAAAAGTTAAAAAAGAGTTAAAAAAGATTCCTTATTTTTCAAGATGATACTCAAAAGCAATCTGACGTGGCACTGCAGGTGGAATTTTATAGGACTCAAGATATTGTTTTAAAAGGCGATTAAAAGCCCATCTCACTTTATACTGCTGGCTTGGCTTTGTTTTAAGGATCGCTCTAATTTCAAAACCATAATCACTAATCTCATTAACACCACTGATTTCAACCGGCTCTACAAGGAAAGATTTAATCGTTTTATCTTTACGAAGATCCGCTGAAACTTTTTCAACAATTTCAAAAACATCATCAATATTCGCGTCCAATCCAACTTTAAAGAGCACAACGGCCGCTGAATAATCCCTATTTTGATTGCACAGGGATGTGATACTTCCATAAGGATAGGTAAAGAGTGAACCGTCCGTAGCCCGCAGCCGTACAACACGAACTGTTAAGGATTCAATACGCCCCATTTGCCCATTGATGACAACCAAATCTCCGACGGCAAAGGCATCTTCTAAAAGCATAAAGAAACCACTCACAAGGTCCTTCACTAAGAATTGAATTCCAAAAGAAAGTCCTATAGATAAGATACCCACAGTCGCAAGAATAGGAACAACATCGACATCTAGCTCAATAATAATCAAAAGAATTGCGGGTGTCCAAACAGCGATGCGCCACACATTGCGACTCACACTTGAAATTGTCCGAAAGCGGGCTGTCTTTTGTATTTCGGCCTCATCTAAGGACTTTTTCTCTCGGTTGAGATAACGTTTGAGGAGATCATTCCCAAAGCGGGTAATTAAAAGCGCAATAAAGATGATCATAAAGATACTAAATGATTTTTGAACAATAAGGCGACTTACAGGAGAAAAGATAAATATGGCGGGATCCCAACCCCAAAGATAAAGAACAAAAAGGATAGCCGCTCCATGGAGCAAGAAAAGAAGAGCAAAATCGAGTTGGTTGCCGTAATAGCAAATTCGCTCCGCCAGAGGGCGAAAATAGTGCTTTAAGTGAAGCTCAAGATAAACGATGCGCATGCTACGCAAACAAAATCCCATTAAGCGCAAAACAGGAAAAACAGCCAAGGTAAGGAGAGCTTTCCAAACAACAACTTGAAAAGCATCAAACTCATGAGTTACCCAGCTCACATAGCTGACAACGATAAAGGCAATTAAAGGAAGATAACCATAACGAATATAGGGCAACATGGCTCTTTTTGTGGGAGATATTTTAGGATTTCTCTCTTCTTTTCTAATCCAGTTTTTTATTTCTTCATGAAGTGAAATCATCATAAAAATAGCAAGAATCATGATAACAAACCCTGATCCCTGCAAAAGAAGGCGTTCACCCGCACGGGGAAGTTTAATTAAAGCTCCCGTTTCAAGAGCAAAATACCCAACAAGCGCCACTATCCCCATGCGCCGAATCCAAGTATAAACTGTTGAAAGGACTTCCTCCTTAAGAGGAATGTGTTGATGACGTGCACTCATAGGTTTTAAAAAGAGATGGGCAATGTTTAGCAAAATCCATATTGTCACCCAACCTGAACTTATGATACGTACAACTTCAAGATAAACTCCCTTTTGCGGTGTTATTGACCTAAAAAAAGCATATAAGATAAATCCAAACACAAGTGGCGGCAGAGTCGAGAGCAGGACAGCTCCCATAAGCTTTAATCGTGTGTAAGAAGAAGTCCCTTTTTTCCATTGGAGCAAGAGATTGATCTTGGGGCGCACCCATAAGGTCAAGATGCGAGAAATACCTATGGCAACCAGAAAGGCTATAAACAAGCGGAAACTAAAAGATTCCAAAATTTCTCGATTGTGCCCCTCTTGAAGGTTTTTAACGAGCCACTCGCCCGTTTCAACGAAATCTTTGAGAGATATAAATCCTTCAAAAACATGCTCCAAAGCGTCTTTTAAAAAGTCATAGACCGTTGAAAAAAGGTTTGCACTAATCTCACTAACTTTTGCAGGTTTTATAGGCGGGGCAGACGCTACCGCTTCCTTTTGTGCCTCTACCAAAGCACCATATTTGCTTGTTCCTCCAAAGCCTTGCAAGGTCATAAAACTTAAGGCCAAGGTCAAAATGCGTTTCATATTCATCTCCTATGGCCTCATACTAGCGAAAAAGCCAGGAAAACAAAACGGATTTGTTGAATAAGTTCAGATACAAGAGAGACAAAAAGTTAGTTGAGGTAGGGGCTGTGAAGTGGAGGGTAAAGCGATAGCT
>JAIEQB010000061.1 GCA_019748065.1 Alphaproteobacteria bacterium
TTCTCATGATAAACTCCCTTTTTTGGCAGGAATACTATCATTCTTTTAGGCTTTTGAAAATTTGTCCGCTGTTAAGAGGCTACATAGAGAAAGTAGACAGCAAAGAGCAAACCAACATAACAAAAAACACGAATGAGATCATCTATCAGCCCATCTCCCAAATGCAAAGTGGAGTTCATATTTTAGAAAATTCCCTACCTTGATTTATTATGGAGTACTTTAGAATAAAAAAAGATGTTGAAAAGCGCAAGTTGCTGATCTCAAGAAGGAGATAATTTGGAGTGCTTTTCTTACGCTACAAAGTTAATTTTTATTTCCCTCCCATGATCTTTTCTCCAATTTTTTCGCCAGCTTCAATTAGAGGTTGTCCAATAAGATGAGCGTAGCGGGCAGTGGTTTGAGTTTGCTTATGCCCTAACAAAGCACCGATGATGGGAAGAGAGAGCCCGTTACTGGCAGCAATAGAGGCAAAGGTATGACGTAAGCCATGAAGATAAACATCATCAAGGGCAATTTCAATGGTGAAGTGCGAATTTCCTAGCAGAAAGTCGCACCTCATTCATGAATGTGCCGTTTTTTCACGTTGTAATTTATTGACGTGTATTCTACTATCTGCTCCTTACGAAGAGGAATATTTTTAATGAGAATGTATTTTATAGCTTTGCTTTGCATCTCAGCAATTTATTTAAACCTATACTATCACCCTTTTTTAGAAGCACAGTGCAGTTCAATAAAACCAAAGAAAAATGATCTATTCTATGCTCTAAAAGATAAAAATATAATAGTATCAGAGAAGGGGGAGTATAAAACTAATTTCTTTTTTAATAGGTGTGCCACCCTCTGGCATATATCTGGAGTTAAGCAGCTAAAAAAAGAAAACTATAAGGTGTACTCAAAGGAAATTATTAAAAATATACCTTCTTCAGCTAAGAAGGCCTGTTTTTCAAAGTTCAATATATGTGCATTTTGGTTAGAGGGTGAGAACTTTGAGAGTTTGTATTTGATAGATTTCCCTCGAGAAGATAAATCAATTTTTGATTCTACTACGCTTTTGTTTTCTCCTAAAATTATGAAATTAATAGAATAAGGAATAATATTAGTGAATATCAGTTTTTCTGAAATAGTTCTTCTCGTTGGTGTATATACCATTGGATTTTTGTTGAATACATTGATATTGAAAAAAGAATCAAGTTATTTTTTGGGAATTACTTCATTGTTTTCAGGGGTTGGGGTGTATTTCCTTTTTGCATTACCCATTCTCCTTATACTTGGAAATACGAATGTCATGACCCTTTCGTTTGTAGGGGGTTTTATGGGATTAACCTTATTATTTTTGTACATGAAAAAAACAACTTCTATTAAAAAAGATGCATTGGCATACTTAATTTCAATTTCTGTACTAATTTTAATGTCGGTCTTTTTTCAATACTTTGATTTCAATCTATTTTGTGGAGATACTTTTCATTTATCATCCTGCGCAAAAAAGTTTTCGATGAATCCTGAGTGCAGAATTGAAAATATTGGTAGCTTATCGACGTGGGGAAGTTTTTACTTATTTATTCAGCATATAAGTGTTGAAGTTGGAAAAATCTATTTTCTCTCTCTTCTACCTATATTACTCATATGTTTTGCACTTACTTTTCAGGCTTTAACTTTTAAAGCTCTTTTATTAATGGAAGTGAATAAAATGAGGAGTTTTCTGACATCCGTTTTCGTTTCCTTGGTAATGATAACATCTCCGGTATTTCTTAGTGTAACGCTTTTATTAACTACAAATGCCTTTTTAATATATTATCTTTTTCTCTTTATCTCTTTTTATTGGATGGGGGAAGCTACTCGGCAAAATCAATGGTATCTTCTAGCTTATGTTTTTATGTTTTCTGCCGCGTTTACTCGTGTGGAAGCGCCTATTTACTGTACAATAGTCTTATATTGTATGTTATTTAAAGAGTCTTCTCAGTTACTTGTTGAGAAAAAATTGGAGCTCTTTCAAAAATTTCCTCCTTTTTTTAATGTCAAGTCTGTAACAATATTTTTCATTGTTTTCAGTTTGTTTTATGGACTTCTGTTTTACATAGGGGCTAACAGTGATATATTATCGAATGAGAGAGCATTAAGCTTAATGCTATTGTTCTTTTTAATGCCATTTTCTATGATACTACTACAATTAAAATGTTTTGAATTTATAAAAAATAACTTTCTAAATTTGATTATATTACTTTCCTTTATCTTTCTTGCAGCTTTAACTCTTATTTTTTATAAAGATCTTAAGTTAAGCATTGAAGGTATTTATGGAAATATGGCGGATGGTTTTTGGAGTGGTATTTTATTATACGTTTTTTCTTCTGTAGTATTTCTCTTTTTTAGAAAAAGAAAAAAAATAATTTTAGATAAAAGTATATTAACTTCATTTTTTTTAATTGTATTTAGTATCCTTGTTTTTTCTCTTTTTAGAATACCATTTTATAAATCTTTGTATGATTCATCTAATCGACTGTTTGTGACGGTTATTCCTATTATCCTTTTTTACCTCACTTTAAAATTATATGCCAGTCAACCTTTAAAGCTATTATCAGTTATTAGAGAATTCCTTAAGAAATTTTCCCCTTGTTGCCAAAAGCAGCATTCTAGTGTTAGTAAGCTTTAATGCGTGTATGGATTGTTAAAGGTGGGGAAAATATCCCTTTCAAAGGTTCTTCGCAACGCTTGATGCGTGCAGGCTTGCTAGCAAAAATGTTAGTTGAGTCAGGACATGAGGTGATTTGGTGGACCTCTTCAGTCGATCATTTTTCTAAAAAAATCTTTCCTCAAGCTTCCGAAGGAGAGTGTATTCTACCTGGAGGTATAAAATTAATATTTCTAAAATCAATTTTATATAAGAAAAATATTTCACTTAGACGCTTAATAAATCACTTTGGAACGGCTCGTCACTTTAAAAAATTAGCTCAGGCAGTCCCTATGCCTGACGTCGTTCTCTGTAGTTTTCCTACTGTTGAGTTAAGTTATAGTGTAGTTAATTTCTGTCGGGAAAGACGCATCCCGGTCCTTATTGATATTCGAGATTTGTATCCTGATGTTTATATAAACCTTTTTCCTAACCTCTTACGTCCCTTGGCTAAAGTTCTTCTTTATCCCATGCAGTGGATGACACAAAAAGTTATGCAGCGCGCTACTGGTATCATAGCTATCTCGAATACATACTTAAATTGGGGGCTCAATTATGCTCAGCGAGGCTACACTAAATACGATGGCCTATTTCCTATGGCATATCCAAGATCTGAGGAGAGCTTGCTCCCTGTTTCTGAATTTACTTCTAAATTTAAGAAAGCAGAGGATAAAAAGATCATTCTTTACGTAGGAAGCTTTGTAAGTAGTATTGATTTAGAAACCGTCATTTCTGCTGCAAAGATATTAAAAGAAAGAAAAAATGAAGATTTTCACTTTGTTCTAGCGGGTGATGGAGGATACAAGGAGCGTTGGGAAAATATGTCTACAAACCTTGATAATGTCACTTTTACTGGATGGATTGATTCTCCTAAAATCAATTGGCTGGCCCGTAACGCATGGGTAGGGCTTGGAGCTTATAAGAAGGGGGCTTTGATGAGTTTGCCTAATAAAATATTAGAATATATGAATTTTGGCTTGCCCATCCTTTCTTCCCTTGATGGGGAGACCCGTCAGTTTATTGAAGAAAATAACTGCGGACTTTATTATGAAGCAGGAGACCCAGAGAGTTTAATCGCATGCTTAGACCAATTAATAGAAACACCAGAGAAAAGAGAAGAGATGGTGGTTTCAAGCAAAAAAAATTATACAGAAAAATACACACCTGCCCGAGTATACGGAGATTTTATTCAGCATATTAAAAAAGCTTGTGAATAAAGGTACCAACTTTGTGAAAGGCTGATACTCTGAGAAGGAAGATTGAATTTACTCGTTAGGCAACAGCTAATCTATTTTTTAAATTTTTCTCCGCCAAAATTTTATTTAGCGTTATAACTATATTTTTCACATCATTTTTTTCTATATAATTTTCCATATCCAGAAAATATTTGTTTAATATGTCATGTGCTGGAGCGTTGCTTTGGGCAATAAGAATTTTGGCGCGTTTGGTAGGAATGTGGTTTTCTGACTCATAAAAAAGTTCTTCATAGAGTTTTTCACCCGGCCTTAAGCCTGTAAATGCAATGTCAATATCTTTGTAGGGACGCTTTCCACTTAAGAAAATAAGCCGTTCCGCTAAGTTCTTTATTTTAATAGGTTCTCCCATGTTTAAAACAAAAATTTCTCCTCCCTGTCCCATGGAGCTGGCTTGAATAACCAGTTGACTGGCTTCAGGTATGCTCATGAAAAAACGCGTAATATCTGGGTGTGTTACTGTAAGAGGCCCGCCAGCTTTTAATTGTTTTTTGAAGAGGGGAATAACGCTTCCCGTAGATTCTAAGACGTTTCCAAAGCGAACAGAAAGGTATTTAGTGCCCCCTTTTTCATTAAGGCTTTGACAATAGAGTTCAGCTGCTCTTTTCGTCGATCCCATGATGTTCGTAGGGTTAACAGCTTTATCCGTGGAAATGAGAATAAATTTTTCGCTTTTATATTGAGAAGCGAGATCCGCGACGATTTTCGTTCCTAAAAAATTATTCACAACGGCCTGTTTAATTTGATTTTCTAGCAAAGGAACATGTTTGTAAGCTGCGGCATGAAAAATAATATCAGGATTATATTTTGTGAAGGTTTCTTCCATACTCTCTTTATTGGTCACGCTGATTAGAAAAGGAAAGAAATTTTTAAACTGATGAGTGTTTTCTAATTCCCAAGTAATCTTGTACAAATTATACTCACTATGGTCGATAAGGATAATTTTTGAGGGTTTAAGATGAATAAGTTGAGTGCACACTTCTGAGCCTATAGAACCTCCAGCACCGGTTACCATAATAACCTTATTCTTAATAAAAGCTTGTAGTTCTTTGTTGTTTAAATCAATGCTATCCCGGCCAAGGAGATCTTGAGCAGAAACATTTTCGGGATCAATATTAATTGACGTGAGCAGTTTATCAAAAGAAGGTAACATTTTAACTTGTAGCTCATTTTCTTCAGCCATGTGTGTGATTTCTAGAAGCCTTTCACGACTAAGAGAGGCAATAGCAATAACAACTAAATCAACGTTTCCACGACTGGCAATGTGAGGTAAATTCTTGATAGCTCCATGTATATTTAAGCCAAAAATCTTTTTATCCCATAAATCCGGATTGTCATCCAAAATGTACTTGATTTCATATACATTTCCCTGACGACGTTTTGCTTCTCTTAAAAAGAGCTCAGCGCTCTTCCCAGCTCCAATGAGAATAACACGCTGTTTTTCTCCGTGAAAAAAATCCTTTTTTTCATGGAAGATACGGCACAAGATGCGCGGAAAGGTAAGAGCAGAAATGGAGGACAATAAAAAAACTAAAGTGAATTTAAAAAGACTTTCAGAGATATGGATAGATGAAGCCATCATTAAGAAAAGAAGAAGAGTGATGCAAAAAGAATACAAACAGATACTTTTTAAGTTATGAATACTTGTCGATCTCCAAATATGGCGATGTAAGTGACTCATATAATTGAAAACTGCAGCACTTAACAAGAGAATAGAAAGACAAAAGGAAAAAGTTTTTCCATAGGGAAAATTAACAATATAGTTTGCAATGGTGAATGAAAAGCTAATCGCGCCAACATCAATCAAGAATTTCCAGATATTTCCTGATATCTTTGTAAAGAAATTAGTAAAAAATGCTCGAAGAGGTCTCATCTGTATAACATTAAATTTATTTTGACTAATGCTTACAAAGCATATTTTAAGTGATTTTACAAGTTTCTTTTAACAGTGTCGGTTAACAGCGTTGTCATCTGACAGTCTCCTTTTGTTGAGATTGATTTGGTGTGAAGGATTCGAATCTTTTTACAAGTTCTCATCCTCCACACCTGTTCTGTCAGATCAAGTCCTTACTTTTACATATAACGTTTCTTACCTGTATCAATGAGGCTATGTTTTTCCCATTCTTCATAAGATTTGGAAAATTCATCGAGGCAAAAAAATAAAGCTGTGATATTGTAGTTCATTAGCTAAGCTCCCTTCTTATTTTTACAGATTTAAGAACGGCTTAGTCTACCATATTTATTCACTAAATTCCTAAGATTGGAAACAGTTTCAAATAGGTTTAAAATCAACTGTTATTAGGATCTCCTGTTCTTATTTTGTCAATCCGAAAAGTAAGCCAGTGTATGAGTTCAGTACATATGAGACTCAAGAGGCCATAGGATAGGATTCATGAATATACTGCAAAGGAGTGAGT
>JAIEQB010000011.1 GCA_019748065.1 Alphaproteobacteria bacterium
TCCCTTCTTATTCTTTAGCGACTGTAAGAAAGACTTAGCCTACTCTATTCTTTATCTCTTATCCAAAACTCAGGTTATATAGGTATAGAGGATCTTTTCGCAGGATTTAGCCAAGTTAGTATGGACTTTTTGAGCGTCTTGAAGGGAAGTGGTTTGTATAGAAGTGGGGTCCTTTGACTCAGGGATAATTTTCGGTTTTTGTGTTCGGCCAAGGAAATGATCTGCGACTTTCCAAAAGACACGCTTTGTCACAGCTCCCATGGCTTCTAGCTCATTGGAGATGCGCTCAAAGAGATGAGTGAGGATCTTATCTTCTTTTTCCATAAGCTTACTTAGAGAGCCCTCATCAAGGTAATCGGCAGGACCTAGCTTTTCTCCTGATTTAGAGAGGGCTTCTGGAAGTTTTTCAGCAATCCAGAAGTCAATGGAACTTCCAAAAAGCTTTACTGTCTCCCGATGACGGGTCATGGCCACATAAGCCAGATTCTGGGTCATTTCATAGGACGCTAGAACGTAGGTATGGTCTACGGTCGTACCTTGGGATTTATGAATGGTCACGACCCAGCCTTGATCAAAATGAGGATTGAGATTGGGGGCAAAAGAGATGTCTTTTCCTTCATCCAGCTTGACCTGAACATTTTGCTTGTTGAGTTCTGTAATGGTCCCCATAGTTCCGTTCTTAACTCCAAGCCCAGTATATTTATGCCGCTCTGTTCAAGATTTTGAGCGGCCTTTCCTGTGGGCGTCATTCCGTAGACTGCATACCCTTGAGTCTTCCAAATCTCATGGCACACGCCCAGAGCTGTTGTTTTGCCAGCCCCTGCAATTCCCACGACGCATTTAATCTGTCCCTCATCAACAAGATGATGGATGGCCTTCACTTGATCTTCAGAAAGTCCTCCCTTGTCTTCTAAGGCCTTATTAGCCTTTTCTATACCGTGGTCAATATGAACTTTTTCAACCCCATGGGTCTTTATTTGATTCAGGCTTTCTGCTGTCTCAATCAAGGTCCTCTCCGCCTTCAGCATTGTATGGGTTGTATAGATATCTCCCAATTTTTCACCCGGCCTTAAGAGGAGGAGCTCAGTTGAGTTCTTAAGCTTAGCTTCAAGCCTCTGAAACAGAGGAGCTTCATCCACATGACAGTGTAAGACCTTTTGCACATCCGCCCACATAAAAGTTGAATGATGCTTGGTCGCAATATCCAGAATAACATTTGGGTTTCTCACAATGCGATAGAGATTGCGCAATTGAGCGTCATGAAAAATACTGCCCCTTTCTGTGATAGGGGAGTAGGTTTCTCCTCCTTCAAGGAGTTGAAGTCTTTTTTCCTGTTCTAAAACACCGCGTCCCAGCTTGGGCTGTGGCTCCATCTCAATGCCTCGCTCGATATTAGAGCGATGATCAATTTGAATCTCATGGCCATGGAGTTTGAGATGAAAGTTGGAATACTCCTCCCACTTCACCCGCAGCTCACAAAGAAATTCTTTGCTATTCCATTCCCGTGCTTTTTTAGGGCTCAGGCCATTTTCTTCAAGATAACGCATGGTTGCCGTCACATGACAGTGGGGCTTTTCTTCTCCTGTTTCCGAATTCACGTCAAAATGGAAATTCATTTGAGCCGCCATGCCATGAGAGGCAATCTGATCTTCCACAAACTCCCGAGCTAGGGCGATGTTTTGTTCATCCGTTAATTCCCGGTGAAGGGCAAATTCAAATTCCCGATAAACTTGAGCATCAATTCGCTTCTCAGCGCCTTCAACGATGTTGCAAAAGGCCTGAACGCCTTTTTGACGATCCTCCGCCATAAGGTTTTGAATTTTTCTTGCCCATAAAGGCGCATCCTTTGGCAATACCAGCTCCACATGCTGCACTTCCTTCTTTTGGTAATTGAAAGTCTGGCCCGTGCGTTCATCATAAAGTTTGCAGCCAGCACGATAGGCAAGAGCATTCACCGTATTTCGGTTGCTGCGAGAAACAACCTTAGCGCTGAAGTGATACAAAGCCATTATCTTTCCTCACAAAATCGTCGTAGGTGCTTGCACCGAAGCGCCTTTTGTCACACGACGTATAAGCGCGCTTATCAAACTTTTAATAAAGTTCGCCAAGACAGCCTTATCCCCCTCAAAAAGGGGATTATGAGTGTTCAAATTATTCATGATTATATGAAGCTACGTTTAGTTGTGTTTAGCTATATTTATTTATATTGATTAATATCAATAATTTACATCGCAATATAATAACAAATTTGTTAAATTAAATCATCAGCAAAAATGGATAAGAGGTCATGATGGATAAAATACACGCCCTTGAAGAAAAGATTCAAAAGCTGAAAGAAAAACGAAAGAAGATCCAAATGCGGCAGGCTCTCCCTCTCACAGCGACAACGAAAACTCTCAAGCGGCTGAATCAGCAGATCACCAAAGCAGAAGAACAAAGATACAGAAGGATGCATAGGTTAGAGATCACCTCGCCCACAGCCAAAAAGGCAAGAACAAGAACTTTAATCCAAGTTGGCTCTCTTTGTGATAATGCCGGAGTTCTTCAATCCTTTGGAATTATTTTAGGAAAAGACCTTCAAAAAGATCCCGAAATGAGAAAACCAGCAGCCGACTTGTTTAATGAGTTTGTGCGACTATCAGAGACAAGGTAATCCCTAGAGGGTATCTAATGGGCATCCGAAAAAAAGCATTTCGCAACTTTTACATTTCTTCCTCTTCTATGAAGCAGCTAGAACATTCATTTTTTATCCTTTTTAATATACAAAATGCTTTGTTTCAGACTGAAATTTTGTCTAAAAATGACTTGATTGTGACCCTAGGGAATTTGCGCAGCAGCTTGCTGCGTAAATTTATAACCAGGATTAATAGCTATACAAAATTGATTCCTTTAAGAAAACAGGGTATAAAAGAAAAACTAATTGAATATTAACAAAGCCAATACATTGAAAATTTTTACCATTCACTGAAATCTAAAAAAATATGAAAAAATTAAATACAAATAACCATCTAAAAAAAAACAATTCACTTGATTCTGCAACAAGCAAACCTCTTTTAACTGATTTAAACAGATTAATTGAAGGTGCTAAAAGCCGAATTATTTATTCTGCTAATTCTGAGCTTGTTCTTCTGTATTGGAAAATTGGTGAACGCATCCAAGAAGAAATCCTCAAAAATACAAGAGCAGATTACGGAGATCGAATCGTTGCGACAGTATCGCAACAATTAACTCAAGAGTATGGAAGAGGTTTTACAAAATCATCCATCAGTAGAATGGTCAAGTTTTACAAGGTGTTTCCAGATCGAGAAATTGTTGCAACGCTGTCGCAACAATTAACGTGGAGCCATTTCATAGAGTTGATTACCTTGAAACCAGACCTCAAGTGTAACTTTTATACGGAAATGTGTAGGATAGAACGTTGGAGCGTTCGGAAACTTCGCGAAAAAATAGATGGAATGCTCTATGAAAGAACGGCAATTGCTAAGAAACCTGCAGAAGTCGCCCGGCTAGAAATTGAAAATCTTAGAAAAGAAGATGTCTTAACTCCTGATTTAGTTCTAAAAGATCCCTATCTCCTAGATTTTTTAGATTTAACAGACGCTTATAATGAAAAAGATCTAGAAAGTGCAATTTTAAGAGAAATTGAAAAATTTATTTTAGAACTTGGCTCAGACTTTAGTTTTCTCTCTCGTCAAAAGAGAATTGTGATTGGAGAAGAAGATTATTACATAGATCTTTTGTTTTATAACAGGGCCTTACGGCGAATTATAGCGATCGAACTCAAAATGGGAAGGTTTAAAGCTGCTGATAAAGGACAAATGGAGCTTTATTTAAGGTGGCTCGATAAAAATGAAAAAAGAGCAGGAGAAGAAAGCCCGCTTGGCATTATACTCTGTACGGATAAAAACCAAGAGCAAGTTGAACTTTTTGAACTGGCACAAAATGGTATCCATATTGCTGAATTCATAACGCAGCTTCCCCCTCAAGAAATTTTTGAAAAGAAACTTCATAAAGCTATAGAATACGCCAAAGCCAAATTGGAAAGATCCATCAGCTAAAGCAAAAAAATTGGAAGACCTTTAATTCTTATATCAAATATATCCCCGCGCTAATTGCGGCGCAGCTTGTGCTGCAAATTCATCCTTTAATTATCATCTGTATAAAAAAAGGGGGAAAGATTAAGAATTCATACTCCCTCCACCCTTTGTATCACTAAAAAACCAAGAATAACACTCCTCCTCCATTTTTAAGAACTGTTGTTCTTGGGCTGTACTTAAAAATGGAGGAGGAGTGTTATTCCTTGGGTCAGCGCTTTAGCTCCAGGCCTTTTTCTTCCAACCAATCATCATAAAGCATTTCAAGGCATCTTAAATTTCCTTGGGCAGATTCAAGCTCCAGCCAAGATTTCGAGAGAAGATGATTCGAACTTTTATACTGATAAGATATTTCTTGAGAAAGGCGCAGAATTCGCGCTAATGTAGGCTCAGTCATGATGGATACCTCGATATCTGTTATGATTAGAGGGACAACGGCGTTTCGAGCGTCTTTGTTCCTCGCTTATCTCCCAACGAGATAAGTAAATGTAGTTTAAGGTCTTCTTTTATCTCACGCAAGCAAAAAACTTTTAAAAACAAAACCGTGTTTAAAAGACTCAATTGATGAGATGATTTTAAGTGGGGAGTAGCTCTTTATGAAGGAACATCTGCTCTTGCTTTTGAGACCTCCACGATGTTATGCCAGCAATTCTCCAAAGGTCCAGAATTACCATAGATACATGTTGGACTTCTTGGGTTTTGAAATCCAAACTTATTATGTGTTCGTACAGCCAAATGCTTAAAATTCAATTCGTGTGTTTGCAAAAATTGGACTGTTCCTCATGGCGGTCATCTCGGCCTCACTGATATGGTTTGAAGCAAGATTTAAGTTTTCAAGATTTTTGAGAGTTTGACTGCCCGTAATAACTCTAGCCACGACATCATCGATATTATTGCGCGAAAGATTTAAGATTTGAAGCTTTTCGAGAGTTGGACTGTTCACAATAGCTGCAACCCCGTCACGACCGATACTGGTGTGCTTAAGATTTAAGATTTGAAGCTTTGTGAGAGTTTGACTTTTTGCGATAGCTATAGCTCCGCCCTTACGGATCGTGTTGTCGCAAAGATTTAAGCTGTGAAGATTTTTGAGAGTTTGACTATTCGCAATAGCCATGCCCCCCTCATCATCGATATAGTTGAAAGCAAGATTTAAGTTGAGAAGATTTTTGAGATTTTGACTGTTCGCAATAGCTATGGCTTCGTCAGCACCTATAGAAGTGGCAGCAAGATTTAAGTTTTGAAGCTTTGTGAGAGTTTGACTTTTTGCAATAGCTGTGACGGCAGTATCGATATAGTTGCCCACAAGAGATAAGCTGAGAAGATTTTTGAGAATTTGACTGTCCGCAATGGCTGTGACTCCGGCATCACTGATACCGGTGAAGGAAAGTTTTAAGCTGTTTTGAAGATCATTGATATCGAGGGTATCAAGATTTAAACTTTGAAGATTTGTGAGAATTTGACTGTTCGCAATAGCTATGACCCCGTTATCACCGATATCGTTAAAAGCAAGATTTAAGCTTTGAAGATTTGTGAGAGTTGGACTGTTCGCAATCACTGTGGCCCCGGCAGCGCCGATATGGTTGTGCGAAATATCCAACGCCAGCAGTTGATCCCAGCCGGATTGAAAAAATGTTGAAAGTTTTTCTGCTTTTTCTACCTCGCTACTCTCTTGAGACATAGCTAGCTTGAGACGAGAAATTTTAGATTGACTCAAACGCGAGAGTATGTCTGGGTTTTTAACCGTATCGTCAACATTAACTTTCACTTCAAGAGTGCTGAAATAATTAGAAGCAGCATCTCCAAAAAATCGATTTAAATTAATCAACTCACTCCCCAGGAATCTGTGACTCCCCATAATCTGATTTTCGTTAAAGGACAATTCGAGAGAGCCGATCTGGTCCTTTTGAAGAGCCTCAAAAACAGAGCTCACCAAAAGCTTGTGTTGCAAGGTAAATTCGGTGTCGGAGAGCTCCCCTATAGAGCGCAGAAGTCCGCGCCGCGTGTCCTCAGGCAAATGGTGCACAATAGCACTTGCGGTATTCGGGGAAACCTTTTCTATGAGCTCAACATAGGAGGAAAGATTCCCTTGCTCTATCGGATGGTCGGTTGCTAATTTTATTGCTACTGCCCGTGTGGCCCTATCCACTAGAGACTCAAAAGGTTCCGCCTTAAGTGGAGAGCCCAGGGGCAAAGCCAGTAAGGAAGATGCCTGCAATAATCTTTTGGATTTTTTATAAATTCTTTTCATAATAACACCTAAATAAAAAAATGAAGGTAGTGCTTTTATTAGATCATATTTAAATATCGTTGTCAAATTTTCAAAAACTCAAAAATAAAACAGAAAAAAGCTTTTAAAAACTTTTTAGTGTTTTCAGCTACTTATATATTAATTCTATTTTAGTATGATGCTTACTTTGGCTGCTGTAATCCTCGAGCTGCCAACCAATGTTGAGTGGCCTTTACTCTACGCGTCAACCAATCTTCATCATAATAACCTTCCTCCTCATAGGGAAGATTGGCTAAAACAGCCATGAAGGCATTCAGGTAGGCAATACGCTGGGCTTGGAGCTGGGTTTGCTGACCATCATATTCGGCAATAGCGAGCCGTTCTTCAAAATTCTCCCGAAGGGAGGGACCCGACAAACCTGACATATTCGTATTTGGAATGAATCTGTCAGTAATGTCAGTACTGTCAGTGCTCATTTTAGAAATATTTCCCGGATTTTTATAAAAAGTTTCCCCAGAGGGAACTGACAACACTGACTGTCCGACCCGGACAGATAGGTAACAGACTGTACCGAGGACATAGGTGACACCCCTATCCGCAAAAGGAGTTGTCTAAAGGTTGTAAAGTCCTCTCTTCTAAATCAATGTATCCAAGATCATAACACATAAAGCTAACCAACCAAA
>JAIEQB010000072.1 GCA_019748065.1 Alphaproteobacteria bacterium
ATTCAGATGCAAACCAACCTGAAGGTAGCCGATAATTCCGGTGCCCGTCGGGTGCAGTGCATCAAGGTTTTGGGTGGATCAAAACGCAAAACCGCTGCAGTTGGCGATGTTATTGTTGTCTCTGTGAAAGATGCAATCCCCAGAGGAAAAGTTAAAAAAGGCGATGTTCGCCGTGCGGTTATTGTTCGCACAGCAAAAGAAATCCGCCGTTCTGATGGAACAGCCATTCGTTTTGACGATAATGCGGCTGTGCTTATCAATCAACAAGGTGAACCCATTGGTACACGTATCTTTGGCCCCGTAACACGTGAATTACGTGGAAAAGAATTTATGAAGATAATTTCACTTGCGCCGGAGGTTATCTAATGGCTCAGCAGTTTCGTATTAAAAAAGGCGATATGGTAACAGTCATATCCGGTAAGGATAAGGGAAAAACGGGATCAGTTTTGAAGATGCTTCGTAAGGATAATCGTCTGCTTGTGCAAGGCGTAAACCTCGTTAAGCGCCATCAAAAGCAAACTATGGCTCAAGAAGGGGGTATCATTCAAAAGGAAGCCTCAATTCACATCTCTAATGTGGCTCATATCGATCCGGCTTCAAAAAAGCCAACCCGTGTGGGAATTAAAATTTTAAAAGATGGTAGCAAGGTGCGCGTCGCAAAGCGTTCCGGCGAGACGATTGAGGGTTAGAGGAAGATATGGCACGTTTAAAAGAACAATATGAGAAGGTCGTAAAACCTTCATTGGTTAAAGAGCTGGGATATAAAAATCCCTTTCAAGTTCCTCGGCTCGAGAAAATCGTCATTAACATGGGAATCGGCGAAGCAGCTCAAGACAATCGCAAGGCTCAAGGAGCTGTAGAGGAGCTAGCGCTCATCGCAGGTCAAAAACCCATTTTAATGAAGGCTAAGAAATCCATTGCAGGTTTTAAGCTTCGCGAAGGCGTTGTCGTTGGGGCAAAGGTGACTTTACGTAAAGAAAGAATGTACGAGTTTCTTGATCGTCTCGTGAATGTGGCTATGCCACGTATTCGAGATTTTCGTGGGATTTCTCCGAAAAGTTTTGATGGTCGTGGAAATTATTCTTTGGGAATTCGTGAACACATTATTTTCCCAGAGATCAATTACGATAAAGTCGATCAGATGAGAGGAATGGATATTACTTTTGTTACAACAGCAAAAACTGACGCGGAAGGACTCGCCCTTTTAAAGGGTTTTGATCTTCCTTTCACAGGGCAGAAGTAGGTCAGGAGAGAAATATGGCAAAAACAAGTTCTATACAGAAAAATCTTCGCCGCGAAAGAATGGTTAAGAAGTATTCTGGTCGGAGAGAGCGATTGAAGGACATCGCAAATAATTCGGATTTACCAATGGATGAACGCTTTAAGGCGCGTCTTAAGTTGGCCGAACTTCCCCGGAACAGCTCACCCGATCGGGTACGTTCCCGTTGTGAGTTGACGGGGCGTCCACGCGCTGTTTATCGTAAATTTAAACTTTCAAGAATCGCGTTACGCGAACTTGCGTCTGCAGGGCTTATCCCTGGCATGACTAAGTCAAGCTGGTAGGAGGAACACGAATGTCGTTCTCAGATCCATTAGGAGATATGTTAACCCGGATACGCAATGGTCAGAAAGCAAGGAAGACGACCATTGTTTCTCCCTCATCAAAGCTTCGTGCAAATGTGCTCGAAGTTCTTAAACAGGAAGGGTATATCAGAGATTACTCTCAGGAAAAAGTTGCTGAGGGTATGGAACAACTTAAAATTGAGCTGAAATACTATGAAAATCAGCCAGTGATTCAAGCTGTGGACCGTGTGTCTAAACCTGGACGCCGCGTTTATGCGAAGATTAAGGACTTAAAACCCATTAATAACGGCCTAGGCGTCGTTGTCCTTTCAACCCCCAAGGGTGTTCTTTCCGATGGAAAAGCGCGGGAGTTGAATGTGGGCGGCGAAGTTCTATGCAGTGTATTCTAAGGATTTAGATAATGTCACGTATTGGAAAACATCCCGTTCCTGTCCCTGAGGGGGTTACCTGCCAAATTGCAGGACAGGACATTATGGTTAAAGGAAAGAACGGCGAGCTTGTCGCAAAAGCAAGCAAAGAAGTTCAAATTACTTTAGATGAGAATGGCATCCTTGTTAGGCCAAGTGATGAATCAAAGCAAGCGCGTATGCTCTGGGGAACCTGGAAAAATCGTATCCGCAATATGGTTCAGGGCGTGAATGAGGGTTTTACAGTTCGTCTTGAAATTAATGGCGTTGGTTACCGTGCTGCCGTTGAAGGTAAAACTTTAAAGTTGCAACTTGGTTATAGTCACGATATTTTATATCCTATTCCTGAAGGTATTCAAATACAGTGTGATAAACCTACATTAGTTGCCGTTTCAGGAGCGGATCGTCAGCGTGTCGGCCAAGTCGCTGCCGAAATCCGCGCCTATCGTAAGCCAGAGCCTTATAAAGGCAAAGGTGTTAAATATGAGAACGAATTCATCGTTCGCAAAGAAGGTAAGAAGAAGTAGTCATGCATCACGAAACAGAACTTTTTAAGCGACGCCAACGCCGTACTCGGTATAAGCTCGCAAAGGTAACAACTGGACGAGCCCGTTTGTCGGTTTTTCGTTCAAAACAGCATATTTATGCTCAAGTGATTGATGATGAAGGTCATCGCACAGTCGTTGCTGCCTCAACCCTGGATAAGGAATTAAAGGGTAAATTGACAGCGACATCAAACGTAGCGGCGGCGGAAGAAGTCGGCAAACTTGTTGCGCAGCGTGCTGCAAAAGCTGGAATTAAAAATGTTGTATTTGATCGTGGTGGCTATCTATATCATGGTCGTGTAAAGGCTCTCGCGGACGCAGCCCGTGGGAATGGTCTTTCATTTTAGGAAGTAGAGAAAATGGCACGAGAAGGAAGAAATAACAGCTCCTCCCGCACAGAGCGTGAAGAAGTTGAATTAGTTGAAAAGTTGGTCGCTATCAACCGCGTCACGAAAGTCGTGAAGGGAGGTAAAAACTTTAAGTTTTCCGCTATTGTTGTTGTAGGTGATGGCAAAGGCCGCGTGGGTCATGGAACGGGGAAATCTCGGGAAGTGCCAGAGGCAATCCGTAAAGCAACAGACCAAGCAAAGCGTTATATGATTCGTATCCCTCTTCGTGAAGGACGCACCTTACATCATGACGTGACCGCTTCCTATGGTGCTGGAAAAGTGCACATGAGAGCAGCGGTTCCTGGAACGGGAATCATTGCAGGTGGTCCAATGCGTGCTGTTTGTGAAGCTTTGGGGATTCAGGATGTGGTCAGTAAGTCCATTGGCTCTTCTAATCCGCATAATATGGTCAGAGCCACTTTAAAGGCTCTTCAAATGATTAGTGCGCCCCGTCAGGTTGCCGCGCGCAGAGGTAAGAAAATTGCTGAAATCGTCGGTCGTCGGACCCAAGGTGAGGTTTAAGTTATGGCAGAAAAGCAAACTAAAACACTTATCGTGACTCAAACAGGAAGCCCTCTCCGCAGAGAAGCGAAGCAAAGGGCAACTCTTTGTGGACTTGGTTTAAATAAGATGAACCGAACACGGGAACTTCAGGATACGCCTGAGGTGCGCGGGATGATTCGAAAAGTTAAACACATGGTGAAGGTTGAAGGGGCATAAGCCTTTTCTAACTTATGGAAAGTAGATGATGAAATTAAATGAAATTCGAGATAATGAAGGCGCCCGTCATAGAAAAATGCGGATTAGCCGTGGTATTGGATCTGGTAAAGGCAAGACCGGTGGTCGTGGTGGTAAAGGCCAAACGGCGCGTACGGGTGTTTCTATAAATGGATTTGAGGGAGGTCAAATGCCTCTCTATCGTCGTTTGCCAAAACGAGGATTTACCAATATTTTTGCTCTCCGTTTTGCTGAAATTAATTTGGGACGTCTCCAAGAAGCTCTCACAGCTGGCAAAATTGACGGAAAAAAAGCTATTACCGGTGAAGAGCTTGTTAAAGCAGGCCTTCTTCGCCGCGCGTGGGATGGGGTTCGTTTGTTAGGAAAAGGCGAGCTTAAGGACAAAATCTCAATAGAGGTTGTAGGGGCAACAAAAAATGCAATTGCTGCTGTTGAGAAAGCTGGTGGATCCGTAAAAGTATTAGCGGTTAAAACAGAAGCTAAAGAAGAGAAAAAGAAGAAATCTTAATCTAAAGGAAAGTCATGGCCTCAGCCGCAGAACAATTGGCAGCGAATATCAACTTTAAGGCATTTTCCAAGGCGGAAGATCTCAAGAAGCGGATTTGGTTTACCATTGGTGTCCTCATCGTTTTTCGATTGGGGACTTACATTCCGTTGCCAGGAATTGATCCTGCAGTGATGGCAGAGTTTGCTCGCAGCCAAGGTGGCGGTATCTTTGGAATGGTCGATATGTTATCGGGCGGTGCTTTAAGCCGTATGTCTATTATGGCGCTGAACATCATGCCTTACATTTCTGCCAGCATTATCGTTCAATTAATGACGGCTGTTGCGCCTCAATTTGAAGCCTTAAAAAAAGAAGGTGAATCTGGGCGCCGCAAGTTAAATCAGTACACCCGTTATCTTACCGTTTTAATTGCGATTCTTCAATCCTATGGCGCTGCCGTCGGTTTGGAGTCTATGCAAGCCGGCGGCGTTTCGGCGGTTATTGATCCCGGATACTTTTTCCGTCTGACGACGGTTGTAACCATTGTGGGCTCAACCCTCTTTTTGATGTGGCTTGGAGAACAAATCACCAGTCGCGGAATTGGAAACGGCATTTCTCTTATCATCTTTGCGGGTATCGTGGCTAATCTTCCGTCTTCAATCATAAGTGCTCTTGAGCTTGGTAGAACAGGGGCTATGTCCTATATCTTTATCTTATTCATCTTGTTTTTTTCAGTCGCCATGATTGCCTTTATCGTCTTTATGGAACGGGCTCAAAGACGGGTTCTTGTCCAATATCCTAAACGTCAGGTGGGCAATCGTATGTATGGGGGAGAGAGTTCTCACCTTCCCATTAAACTGAACAGTACGGGTGTGATTCCTCCGATCTTTGCAAGCTCTTTGATCCTACTACCTGTGTCTTTAGCAGAGCTTTCTGCAGGTAGGGGGCCTGAATGGTTGCAAATGATCATTGGATCCCTGCATCATGGCAGTTTCCTTTATTTGACCGTATATTTGTTTTTGATCATCTTTTTTGCTTTCTTTTACACTTCAATTGTTTTTAACCCGCAAGAAACAGCAGAAAACTTGAAAAAAGCAGGTGGCTTTATTCCCGGCTATCGTCCAGGACAGAATACGGCAAACTATCTTGACACTATAGTGACACGTCTTACGGTGATTGGGGCAGCATACTTGGCTCTTGTTTGTGCCGTTCCTGAGTTTTTTTATGCAGCTTATTCCTTGCCTTTCTATTTAGGAGGAACAACCTTCTTGATTGCGGTCAGTGTTCCTATGGATACGGTTGCTCAAATTCATTCTCATCTTTTGGCTCACCAATATGAAGGTCTTCTTAAGAAGACTCAGTTAAAAGGGTCTCGCAGATGAATATCATTCTCTTTGGACCTCCAGGCGCAGGGAAGGGGACGCAGGCCCGTCTTATTCAAGAGCGGCACGACCTTGACTTGATTTCAACTGGGGAGATTTTAAGAGCTGAGATTGCGAAAAAAACCCCTTTAGGGACACAAGTGGAACAAATTATGGCAGAGGGAAATTTTCCTTCTGATGACATTATTCTGAGTCTTTTTAAAGAATGTTTAGCTAAGGTTAGTGGGAAAGGGCTTGTTTTGGATGGATTGCCTCGTACCTTAAACCAGGCGGAAAAAATTGCTCAGGCCTTTGAGGAGGCGGGTTGCGACATTAATGTTGTGATACAATTGGCTGTAGATGAAGAAGAGCTTATTAAAAGACTTTCTTCTCGAGTTGTTTGCACGGCTTGTGGAACACCTCATACTGCTAATTCTTCTTCCCTTGAGGGAGAAACTTGTTATAAATGTGGTTCAAATTATTTTGCTCGTCGGGCGGATGATGAACCAGAAGCTGTAAGAAATCGGTTTAAAATTTATAATGAGAAGACGAAACCGCTTTTGGATTATTATTCTAAGCAAGGCCTTTTAAAGGTAATTGATGGAATGCGGTCCGTAGAAGAGGTTAATCAGGAAATTGAAACCCTGTTAGGGCAAACGCAAGTGTTGACAAGAAAGCCTGGATGCCTATACTCCGCACAGGATATTTAGGCACCATGCAAAAAGTGTATTAAGGAGAAGTGAGTGGCGCGTATAGCTGGCGTTAACATACCAACGCAAAAAAGAGTTGAGATTGGATTAAGGTCGATTTACGGCATTGGTCCAGCAAAGGCAAAACAAATTTGTGAAAAGCTGAACATTCCGCCTGCTCGGCGTGTTCATCAATTGACAGATGACGAAGTCTTAAAGATTCGTGAAACAATCGACCACGAATATAAGGTCGAAGGTGACTTACGCCGTGATGTTTCCATGAATATTAAGCGGTTGATGGATTTGGGGTCTTATCGTGGTTTACGTCACCGTAAGGGACTTCCTGTGCGTGGGCAAAGAACTCACACAAATGCACGGACACGTAAAGGTAAATCAGTAGCAATTGCTGGTAAGAAAAAGTAAAGGTTAGGAAGAGTTAAATGGCGCAGAAACCCGCACAAAGAGTTCGCCGTAGAGAAAGAAAAAACATCGTATCTGGTGTTGCGCATGTGAATGCAACTTTCAACAATACGGTTGTCACTATTTCGGACGTTCAAGGTAATACAATTTCTTGGTCTTCTTCAGGAATGAAGGGATTTAAAGGGTCCCGCAAGTCGACTCCTTACGCTGCTCAGATGGCTGCAGAAGATGCGGCGAAGAAAGCTCAGGACCATGGGATGAAGTCTCTAGAAGTAGAAGTTAAAGGTCCAGGGTCAGGACGTGAATCTGCTCTGCGCGCTCTTCAAGCTGCAGGATTTGTTTTAACATCTATTCGGGATGTCACACCTATTCCCCACAATGGATGTAAGCCTAAGAAGCGTCGTCGCGTATAGACGTTTAATGTTAACTGAAATCATTATATTGAGAGGGTGAATTCGTGATACAAAAAAATTGGCAGGCTTTAATTAAGCCCTACA
>JAIEQB010000021.1 GCA_019748065.1 Alphaproteobacteria bacterium
ACTAACTTTTTGTCTCACTTGTATCTGAACTTATTCAGAAAATAATCTGGACTGGGGAATGAAATTGGGCTATCTTTAATAAAATAATATTTTTGGGAGGAATAATAAATGATACCCTTTCGCCCCACGCCAGCTGCAGCCGTACTAGGATTATGTATTGCTTTGGGGCCCGCGCTTGCAGGTTTTTTCGTTTATAAGGGTATTAAAGAAGCTAAACTTGGCGATCGTTATGTGACGGTTAAAGGTTTAGTTGAGCGTATTGAATACTCTGATCGCGGGACGTGGGAAATTTCTTTTAAGGTCTCAGGCAATGAATTGAATTCTTTGTACGAAAAATTGGCTTCTGATGCAGGAGTTGTCAAAAATTTTGTGGTAAAGCAGGGGATAGCCGAAAATGAAATTTCTCTATCCTCGCCTCGCGTGACTGACTTGCATTCTCAGAATTATGGATCGGGGACTCTTTCCCCAGAGCGCTATCTTGTTGAGTATACACTGTCAATAAATTCACAAAAAGTTGATATTCTTGACTCTCTCTCTGGGAAAGCGGGGGAGCTTTTAAAGCAAGGGATTACTATTTCAACCACAAACGTTCGTTTCTATTTGGACAAGTTTAATGATTTGCGCCCCGCTTTGGTTGAAGCGGCAACAAAAAATGCTCTTGAGGTTGCAAAAAGCTTTGCCAGAACCACAGAAAGCCAGATTGGGGGGATTCGAAGAGCGAATCAAGGCGTAATCCAGATCTCTAGCCCTGATGCCTCTCCAACGGATACTTATGATAATGGGCTTACCTCTTTAAAGAAGAAAATTCGGGTGGTTTCAACCCTGGACTTCTATTTGAATTAATCCAGCAGCGATCATTTTTTTTGAGCTTTCAAGCCCCCTTTACCAAAATCCTAACTTCACTTATGGTAGAGGCATAAAATGGAGCTGAAACATGTCAGATTTTTTACGAGAGCTGGAAGAGGACATCCAAGAAGAAAAGATCCTTAATCTATGGCGTAAGTTTGGTAATTATGTGATAGGGCTTGCCCTGCTCATCATTATTGCGACGGCAGGGTATACTTTGTGGAAATATTTTCAGCATAAAAGCCAACTTCGTGTGCATGGGGCTTTTTTATCGGCTGTAAAGCTCTATAATGACGGCAAGAAAGAGGAAGCTTTGAAAGCCTTTCAAGGAATAGCGCAAGAGAAAGGGGGGTATGGTAATTTGGCGTGCCTTTATGAAGCAGCTCTTACCCCCAATCCTAGTGAAATTTATAATGAAATGGCTCAAAAAAATGTTTCCGATCCGGCACTCGGGAATTTGCCAAAAGTGCTTCTTGCAGCACGAGAACTTGATAGTGGAGCCGCTTTAGAAGCCATTCAACCTCTAACAGCCCCAAACAATGCCTGGGCACCTCTTTCTTATGAACTGTTGGGGTTTGCGAATTTAAAAAAAGGGGATGAGGTTGTTGCTGCCAAAAACTTTATTGCGATTTTAAAAGAACCTTATGCCTCTGATCATGAGAAAATGCGGGCAAGTTTAATGCTTACTCAGATTGAAGTCCCCGATGCCATGTTTGAGCAAGAAGAAAGAGTAAATAGACATGAATAAAAATTGGCTCTGGCCAGTCTTAATTCTCGCCCTTGTTGCTTGTGATGCAACAAAAATACCGATTACAGGAACACGAGTTCCCGTTGTCGATTATGAAAGCACTATCAAAGTGGATGAAGAAGCTAAAAGTGTAAGCGTTTCCCTGCCTCAATCTGAGTCCAACGCCAATTGGCCTCAAATAGGGCGAGACGCAAGTCATACCATGTCAAATTTAGCATTTTCAGGGGCGTCTCAGCCTTTATGGGTAAGTTCAATTGGTGGGGGTAATGGAGCCGGTCGGCTTTTATCCCCTCCCATTATTCAAGAAGGTATACTTTATGCCATGGATACTTATGGGAACGTAAGTGCTTTGGATGCCTCAACGGGAGCGGAGCTTTGGAGGACAGATATCTCTCCTGAAGGTCGTGAGATGGCCATCATTGGTGGGGGGCTTGCCTACGGTGATGGAAAAATTTTTGTAACTTCTCCCCATGCAGAAGTTTTGGCTCTTGATGCTAAGACTGGATCTATCCTTTGGCGTATTCCAACCTTAAGTCCTGTGCGTGCCTCACCAGCTTATGCAGATGGTCGTCTTTATGTCTTAACTATCAGTAACATGCTCACCGTTTTAGAGGGAGAATCGGGAAAACAACTTTGGGAGCATGCAGGCATTACTGAATTTGCCGGTCTTTTAGGGACCGCAACTCCCGCGGTTTCGAAAGGCGTTGTGATCGTCACCTATTCTTCGGGGGAAATTTATGCCTTAAAGGCAGATAATGGCTATCAACTCTGGACGGAAACCTTAAGTTCGACCCGTAGGCCAGATTCCCTTTCTGCACTTTCCCATATTCGTGCCTTGCCAGTTATTGACGATAAAAAAGTGATCATTGTTGGGCACAATCAAAAAATGGCAGCCTATGATTTACGGCGTGGTGAGAGAAGCTGGGAACGGAGCATAGGAGGGACACGAACACCTGCCGTTTCAGGAGGTTATGTCTTCATGGTTAATTCTCATAATGAATTGGTTTGCTTGACCCGTGATTTTGGTCAAGTGGTTTGGATTAAGAAATTAACCTGTGACCTTGAGCAGCCTTTTAAAGGTTTTTGGGAGGGGCCTATTCTTGCAGGAGGACAACTTTATTTGGTCAGCATTCATGGAAACCTACTCAGTCTTGATCCAAAAAATGGTAAGATTATAAAGGAGCAAAATCTCGGCTCTCCCATTTCATTGCCTCCTATTGTGGCGCAAGATACTCTCTTTATCTTAACGGATAACGGGGATGTCATGGCCTTTAAATAGAATTTCATGAATCTCACTGAAGCCTTTTGCAGAAAACATGGTCTAAAATTGGCTATTGTAGGTCGCCCGAATGTGGGAAAGTCAACCCTTTTCAATCGTTTGTGCGGCAAGCGGATGGCCATTGTTCATGATAAGCCAGGTGTTACTCGAGATCTTAAAGAAGCTTTCGGTCAATTGGGAGATATTCCTTTAAAATTGATGGATACGGCGGGGCTTGAGGATAAAAGTGATGATCCTCTCATGGGGGGGATGAAAACCCAAGTTTTGCGAGCCTTGGATGAAGCGGACGTGATTTTATTCATGATCGATGCCCGCCAGGGGATGACTCCTTTGGATCAAGCTTTTGCTGATTTTTTGAGAAAAGCGAAAAAACCCATTCTTTTAGTAGCAAATAAGTGTGAAGGGAAGGGGACGGAAGAAGGCTTTGCGGAAGCTTGGGGAATTGGCTTTGGAGAGCCTTTTCCTCTTTCTGCAGAGCACGGTCAAGGCATGGATTCCCTTTATGAGGCCCTGCTACCCTATTATAAAGGCCCCCTGGGGGAGGAAGAAGAGGTAGAGGGTGATAAAGCAGCCCCCTTACAACTTGCTATTGTGGGGCGTCCTAATGTAGGGAAATCAACTCTCGTGAATCAACTTATTGGCCATGAGCGCGTCTTGACTGGCCCTGAAGCCGGTGTAACACGTGATGCCATTGCTATTGATTGGGAGTATAAGGGCCAAAGCCTTCGATTGATTGATACGGCGGGCATGCGCCGAAGGGCTAACGTGACGGAAAAATTAGAATGGCTTTCTGTCTCTGAAAGTCTGACGGCCATTCAATATGCTCAAGTTGTTGTTTTAGTAATTGATGCAACCCAACCCTTGGAAAAGCAGGACCTGCATATTGCAAGCCAAGTTATTCATGAAGGACGCTGCCTTGTGCTGGCTCTGAATAAATGGGACCTAATTTCTAATAAGCTGGAACTTTTGGGCGATTTGAAAGCACGCTTATCAACAGTGTTACCGCAAGTCCGCGGCATTCCTATGATTCCTATTTCGGCCTTGAAGGGGAAGAATAAGGAAAAGCTTCTTGAAGCCGTCTTGGACATCTATTCTCTCTGGAACTTGCGGATTCCTACATCCAAGCTTAACCGCTGGCTAGCAGAAATTGTCTCTCATCATCCCCCACCCTTGATTGCGGGAAGGCGCCTTAAAATTAAATATCTGACACAAATCAAAACGCGTCCTCCCACGTTTGTTCTGTTTTGTAGCAAGTCGGAGGAGCTTCCAGATTTTTATGTGCGCTATATCCTCAATGGATTGCGTGACGCATTTGGTCTTGAGGGAGTGCTTTTGCGTCTTTTTGTGAGATCCGGTAAAAATCCATATGCAGACAAAGACTGAATCTGTTAAACTTGCTCAATAAAAGTAAGGGAGCTAATTCATGTCTTACCATCTTCAAACGCAAAAAACCTTAAATGTTGATGGAAAGGACTATACCTATTACTCCTTAGAGGAAGCCTCCAAACAATTGGGGGATATCTCCCGATTACCCTATTCCTTAAAAATTCTTCTCGAAAACATGCTCCGACTTCAAGACGAGGTGGCTGTCAAAGCTAAGGATATTGAGGCCTTAGCGGGTTGGGTGAAGACCCGGACCTCTGATAAAGAAGTTGCCTTTACGCCTGCGCGGGTGTTGATGCAAGATTTTACAGGCGTTCCGGCAGTGGTGGATTTGGCGGCTATGCGAGATGCTATTCAAAAAATGGGGGGCGATCCTAAGGTCATTAATCCCTTGGTGCCTGTCGATTTAATCATCGACCACTCCGTCATTGTGGATAAGTTTGGAACCTTGGATTCTTACAAGTTTAACGTCCACCGAGAGGTAGAGCGCAACTACGAGCGTTACGCTTTTTTAAAGTGGGGCCAAAGTGCCTTTAATAATTTTCGCGTAGTGCCGCCAGGCACAGGGATCTGCCACCAGGTCAACCTTGAGTATTTGGGCCAGGTGGTATGGACAAAGGAGAGGGAAGGGCGCTTCGAGGCATTCCCGGACACCCTTGTGGGCATGGATAGCCATACGACCATGGTCAATGGCCTTGGTGTTTTGGGGTGGGGTGTGGGCGGTATTGAAGCAGAAGCGTCTATGTTGGGTCAGCCTTTTTCAATGGTCATTCCTGATGTGGTAGGTTTTCGTCTTGAGGGAGAACTGAAGGAAGGGACGACAGCCACAGACCTAGTGCTCACCGTTACTCAAATGCTGCGGGAAAAAGGTGTTGTAGGAAAATTCGTTGAATTCTATGGCCCTGGACTGAAGCATTTGACGATCGCCGATCGGGCAACGATCGGAAACATGGCACCTGAATATGGGGCGACCTGTGGCATTTTTTCCATTGATGAAGAAACCTTAAAATACCTTGCGTTCACCAATCGTGATTCCCATCGCATTAAGTTGGTTGAGGCCTACGCCAAAGCTCAAGGCTTGTGGCATAGCGAGGAGGCTGTGTTTACAGAAACTCTCCTTTTGAACCTTGAAGATGTAGAGCCAACTCTTGCAGGGCCAAAGCGGCCCCAGGACAAGATTCTTTTGAAGAACGTTGTGTCTTCTGCCAAAGGTACCTTGACCCATGATAATAAGCAAGCTGATCGAATCCCTGTCCGAGGTCAAGACTATAGCCTGGGCAATGGGGATGTGGTGATTGCGGCTATTACCAGCTGTACCAATACGTCCAATCCTATGGTAATGGTAGGCGCTGGCCTTTTAGCCCGGAAGGCCATTGAAAAGGGCCTCCGTTCCAAACCTTGGGTAAAAACATCTCTTGCGCCGGGAAGTAAGGTCGTAACTGATTATTTTGAAAAAGCGGGACTGCAAAAGGATTTAGATGCCCTCGGCTTTGATTTGGTGGGGTATGGCTGTACCACCTGTATTGGAAATTCTGGTCCATTGCCTGAGCCGGTGGCCAAGACCATTGAATACAATGATATATCCGTGGCCGCTGTGCTGTCTGGGAACCGTAACTTTGAGGGACGTATCCACCCCCAAGTAAAGATGAACTATCTAGCTTCGCCGCCTTTGGTGGTGGCCTATGCCTTGGCGGGCTCTATGATGGTTGATTTTTATAATGATCCATTGGGTCAGGATAGGGAAGGGCGGGATGTCTATTTAAAAGATATTTGGCCTTCAAACCAAGAAATTCGCGATGTGATTCAGGCTTCTATGACCCCTGAGATGTTTACGAGGCGCTATTCCAATGTTTTTGAAGGGGATGAGGAATGGCGGAAGATGAAGGTAGAAGGCGATAAAACCTATGCTTGGCCCATGAGTACCTATGTGAAAGAACCTCCCTTCTTTGAGGATATGTCCAAGGATCCTCTGCCTATAAAGAATATCAAAGGGGCGCGTCCTCTTGCAATTTTAGGAGATAGCATTACAACGGATCATATTTCTCCTGCAGGTAGTATCAAGGAAGAGAGCCCCGCGGGCTTTTATCTCCTTGAACATAATGTTCATGTGGAGGATTTTAACTCCTATGGGTCTCGTAGAGGCAACCACGAGGTGATGATGCGAGGCACCTTTGCTAATATCCGCCTGCAAAATGAAATGACTCCTGGAATTACAGGAGGCGTCACCCGTCATATGCCAGAGGGAGAGATCCTCTCTATTTATGAGGCAGCTACGCGATATAAGGAGGAGGGAACACCACTCGTTGTGATTGCAGGGAAGGAATATGGAACAGGGTCGTCCCGCGATTGGGCGGCTAAGGGACCACGCCTTTTGGGTGTGAAAGCTATCCTTGCGGAAAGCTTTGAGCGCATCCATCGTAGCAACCTTATTGGTATGGGCATTTTGCCCTTGATGTTTGAGGAAGGGGTGACGCGGTGTACCTTAAATCTCGATGGATCGGAGCTTATTGATATCGAAGGTTTAGAGAAAGAAATCACACCGAGAATGCAAGTCAAAGCCCATATTCACCGTGCGGATGGGCGAGAAGAGGTTATCTCGCTTCTTTGTCGCATC
The DNA here is from genome assembly GCA_019748065.1 of Alphaproteobacteria bacterium. Taxonomy (GTDB): domain Bacteria; phylum Pseudomonadota; class Alphaproteobacteria; order UBA9655; family UBA9655; genus UBA9655. Next base: position 6,871 of record JAIEQB010000021.1, read on the forward strand.
GATACGGAAAATGAGGTCCACTACTATCAGCACGGCGGAATCCTCCATTATGTGATTCGTCAGCTCATGGGGAAAAAGGTTTAAGCTATCAGCAATTCCGCTTGCTAAATAAAATGAGAGAAATGATTTTTTACTGCCCCACCAAGCGCTGCTCCTGCAGAAGATTTTGAAGAAAGTTTCATCATCTTGAGACTCCAGGGGGGCTCAGGATTTCATTAATAATTATTAAAAAGATCCGGAAGTGATTCCACGGTAAATCCACGTGGCATCAGTATTTGTGGTACTTTCTGCTGAATAAGTTCAGATACAAGTGAGACAAAAAGTTAGTTGAGGTAGGGGCTGTGAAGTGGAGGGTAAAGCGATAGCT
>JAIEQB010000019.1 GCA_019748065.1 Alphaproteobacteria bacterium
AGCTATCGCTTTACCCTCCACTTCACAGCCCCTACCTCAACTAACTTTTTGTCTCACTTGTATCTGAACTTATTCATTAGCATGCGACCATACTTATTTCAATGTTGAAGCAAAATGTACACATTCCCCTCTCATTTATCATAAATTAGAATTGCACTCTGGGTCTAGCTGTGAAATATAGAAGAGAGAAATCACGAGAGAGATTAGGAGTCATTACATGGAAAAGCAAAAAGCCCTTGAAGCTGCCCTCGGTCAAATTGAAAAGGCCTTTGGAAAAGGCTCAGTTATGCGCCTCGGCCAAAAACCCGCGATCTCGGACGTAGCAACGGTTTCCACAGGCTCCTTGGGACTTGATATTGCACTTGGCATCGGTGGTCTTCCGAAAGGGCGCATTATTGAAATCTATGGCCCTGAAAGCTCAGGAAAAACGACCCTTTCTCTTCATGTGGTGGCTGAGGCTCAAAAAGCCGGGGGTACCTGCGCCTTTGTGGACGCTGAGCATGCTTTGGATCCCGTGTATGCCCGCAAGTTAGGTGTTGATACGGACAATTTAATTATTTCTCAGCCTGACGCAGGGGAGCAAGCTTTAGAGATTGCAGACACCCTCGTGCGCTCTGGCGCCATTGATGTTTTGGTGGTGGACAGTGTTGCTGCCCTTGTACCCAAAGCAGAATTGGAAGGGGAGATGGGCGATCATCATGTGGGGCTTCAAGCCCGCCTGATGAGTCAAGCTTTGCGTAAGTTGACCGGATCTGTTTCAAAAACCAATTGTATGGTGATTTTCATCAACCAAATTCGCCACAAAATTGGCATTATGTTTGGCAATCCTGAAACCACAACGGGCGGTAATGCTCTTAAGTTCTATGCATCCGTCCGTTTGGATATCCGCCGCATCGGTGCTTTAAAAGATCGGGATGAGATTATCGGTAACCAAACCCGCGTGAAGGTTGTGAAGAACAAGGTCGCGCCTCCCTTTAAGGTGGTGGAATTTGATATCATGTACGGAGAAGGTATTTCCAAAACGGGAGAGCTTATTGATTTGGCTGTGAAGGCGAATCTTATTGAAAAGTCGGGCTCCTGGTATTCTTACAAGGATCAACGCATTGGCCAGGGTCGTGAGAATGCCCGCATTTATCTTAAGGAAAATCCGAAAGTTGCAGAGGAGTTAGAAGCAGGCGTTCGCGGCAACATTGCACTTGTAGATCAAGCGATTTGCGTCTCTGAAGCCATTGAGGAAGATGCAGCTTAATAAGATCTGAAGGCAATTACGGCTATGCAAACCACAGCAGACATTCGGTCATTTTTCTTAGAATATTTCAAGAATCGGGGGCACACGGTTGTGCCTTCCAGTCCTCTTGTGCCGCATAATGATCCAACTCTTTTATTTACGAATGCGGGCATGGTGCAGTTTAAAAATGTGTTTACGGGCCAAGAAACCCTTGAGTTTACCAAAGCCGCGTCAGCTCAAAAATGTCTTCGCGCCGGTGGCAAGCATAACGATCTTGAGAATGTAGGTCACACAGCACGCCATCATACCTTCTTTGAAATGCTGGGGAATTTTTCCTTCGGTGATTATTTCAAGGAAGAAGCTATCAATCTGGCCTGGACATTGATTACGAAAGAGTGGGGGATCTCTGCTGAAAAACTCACCATCACGGTGTATAGCGAGGATACGGAGGCAGTAAAGCTATGGAAAAAGCTAGCGGGCCTCCCTGATCATAAAATTATCCCCATTGCGGATAAGGACGAAAACTTTTGGACCATGGGTGATGTGGGGCCATGCGGACCCTGTACAGAAATTTTCTATGATCATGGGGAGCACATTCCTGGCGGCCCTCCCGGCAGTCCAGACGCGGAAGGAGACCGGTTTGTTGAAATCTGGAATTTGGTCTTCATGCAATATGAAACACTCGCTTCTGGTGAGATGGTCACTCTTCCTAAGCCTTCTGTTGATACGGGCATGGGGATTGAACGGGTTGCTGCGGTCCTTCAAGGGGTGCATGATAATTTTGATACGGATATCTTTAAGGCATTGATTGAAGCCTCCGAAGAGCTGACCAAAACCGCGGCCATCGGCAAAGCGCGCGACTCTCACCGGGTGATTGCCGACCACCTGCGCTCTAGTTGTTTCTTAATGGCCGATGGTGTTCTTCCCAGCAATGAAGGGCGCGGGTACGTATTGCGGCGCATCATGCGGCGTGCTATGCGCCATGTGCAGATTTTGGGCTATAAAGGCTCCTTGATGGCCAAGCTTTATCCCACCCTTCTTGAAAAAATGGGACGGGCCTATCCAGAGCTTGAACGGGCTACACCTTTGATTATTGAAACCCTCAATTTGGAAGAGGATCGCTTTCGCCAGACCTTGGACAAAGGGCTCAAACTATTGGCTGAAGAGTCTCAAAAAACTCACAAAGAACTTCCTGGAGAAGTGGCCTTTAAACTCTATGATACCTATGGCTTTCCCTTAGATTTGACCCAAGATGTGTTGCGAGCAGAAGGAAAATCCGTCGACTTGGCTGGCTTTCAAAAGGCCATGGATAAGCAAAAGGCGGATGCTCGTGCCGCATGGTCGGGCTCGGGCGAAAGCAAGACGGATACGGTGTGGTTTGAGCTGCGTGATAGGCTGAATGCAACGGAATTTTTAGGTTACAAAACCATTGCTGCGGAAGGCGTTATTACAGCCTTGCTGAGAGATGGAAAGCCTGTGCCTGAGGTAAAGAAGGGTGATAAAATCGCACTCCTCACCAATCAGACGCCCTTTTATGGGGAGTCGGGCGGTCAAATGGGCGATACGGGAGTGGTGACTTCTGGGGCAGGTAAAATTGAGATTGAGGATACGCAGCGAAAGTTGGGGGATCTTATTGTCCATTTTGGCCATGTTGTGGAAGGTACTTTTAAAATTGGCGATGAAGTTCATTTGGGCGTGGATGGGCAACGCCGCGCCTTGTTAAGAGCGAATCATTCTGCAACTCATCTTTTGCACCGCGCCTTGCGCAAAAATTTAGGGGCTCATGTTATCCAAAAAGGATCTCTTGTCGCGCCCGATCGGTTGCGTTTTGACTTTAGTCATCCTAAAGCCCTTACGCCTGAAGAAATTCAAATGGTTGAGCGGGAAGTCAATGATCAGGTGCGTCAAAACACAGCGGTTACCGTGCGTCTGATGACCCCGGCAGAAGCCACCAAGGAAGGGGCGCTGGCCCTCTTTGGGGAGAAATATGGGGATGAGGTGCGGGTTGTAGCAATGGGTGAAGAGATCTTTGAGCCTTTCTCTGTCGAGCTGTGTGGGGGAACTCACGTAGGACGCACCGGCGACATTGGCTTTTTTAAGATCATTTCCGAGACTGGCATTGCTGCAGGCATTCGCCGCCTTGAGGCCCTTACGGGACGGATGGCAGAGGATTATGCGGCCACACAGCAAACGGCCCTTCAAGATCTTGCAGATCAGTTGAAAGTCGCTCCTCATGTTATTTCTGAGAAAGTGGGGCAACTTTTGGAGGAGCGCAAATCCTTGGAGCGAGAAGTTCAAACTCTTCGTCAGCGATTGGCGACATTCGGTGGAGGAGGGGAGTCTCAAAAACCAGAAATGATAAACGGCGTTCCTTTTTTCAAGCGTCATTTGAAGGGAATTCCCCCCCAAGATCTCAAGCCCATTGCGGATGAGTTAAAGGCGGAACATAAGGACGGTGTTTTTGTCATTGTGGGAGAAAATGACAGCAAGGTTTCTCTTGTGATTAGTGTGAGCCCTGATCTTCTTGCGCGCTTTAATGCGGTTGAGTTAATCCGGAAAGTAGTTCCCATCATTGGTGGTAATGGTGGTGGCGGCCGTCCCGACCTTGCCCAAGCCGGCGGGGCCAATGCAGCCGGCATCGCGGCTCTTTTCGATGCTCTTGCGGCCGAGATTTCTAAAGTAAACTGAGCTGTACTCTTCGCTGTCATGTATGGACATGACGAAGAACGCTGTTTAAAATTATGAGAGGAGGGCGTTTCGCAGAATTACACTCTCAAAATATGCAAAATGAGTTAAAGCGCCTGCAGCTGAAACGATTTTTCAAGCAGATTTTTGGTCAATTTTTTCATCATCATTCAAAATCTCCTCATTAAAGCACAAGCCTTCCCATAGGCTCATAAGAACACCTGCTTTATGGCTATTTTTTAAAATCCGAGATCAGAAATGGAATTCAGGTGACAAACCGGATCAGCTGGTCGACTGTCAAAGCAACAAGGCCAAAGGCCAAATGGGCCATAATTTTTTGAGGGCCGCGAATACGGATCATCCGAGCCCCAAACGCTTCTCTGTGACTCAAACCCTATTCCTCCCTTTGTTTCCTTAACAATCCAAAAAAGAGGAACAGCTCGCTTACGTAATCTCACAGAAACCATTAACACTTCAAAAGCAGCATTCACCTTGCTTTGATCAATCATAAGCACAAGGGTATGCTGATACTTTGCTAACCGCGCCAGCAAATCTTCCGCATAAGCAGCCATGACAACTTCTGTATCTACCAGAGGGTTTTTCAAAAACCTCTCCATGTATCTCCATGTAATTATACCGAGCTTCAGCGCTCTCTGTTGGTCTATCTAATACGTTGGATAATTCCATCAGATTGGGTGTTTGACAAATCAATAGTCCACTGACCAACTCACTCAGTTTACGTCGTTGTGTGGCTCTTTGTTTGGGGAGGCGTATCTGTAAATCTCTTGCAACCGCTTCTACAATTCTTTTAAATCCTGATATCCTCTATCCCTCCCTCTGAGATGTTTCAGAACTCTTATATCATATTTTCATCTTTCTCGCAAAAACTGATGGGTGGTAAGCAGGGGGCTGAGCAGTTGCGATTTTTTCTATACATCAGTAAATAATGATGATAGAGTTCCCATCTATAAAAGAAAAAATCTATTTTGATAAGAATATCAAACACTTACCAAATAGGAGATGCACACCGCATTAAGATAAGATGCACTTAGTTTAGGTTAGAAAGATGAATATATTGTACACTGTGCAAAGAATTAAAAAAAATATACACGATGGGTATTTTGTTTGTTTTTTATCTATAGTTTTTTTACTTCTTCCTTATTTTCGTATGCTATTTTTTGATTTCCGATTGCTTAACATTCTATTTTTTCCTATTCTTATTCCTCTTCTTTTGTGCGCCGTTTTTAATAAAGAATTTATTTCAAAAAACAAAGAAAAGATACTGGCATTGTCTTTATTCAATATGTGGATAATCATTGGTACAATATATTCACCCTCAGAAATATATTCACTTGAGAAATTAGCTCGCTGTCTTTTATGCTCTCTTTTATTTTTCCTTCCTGTAATAATAAAGAATAGAGATGTTTTTTTTAAATCATTTTTCTATATATGTTTCTCTCTTATATTAGTTTTCTTTCTTCAAGAAGCATTCAAGGCATTCTTCTTAAATATAGATTTTACGTATTCCTTATATTTTGCCCGTTTTTGTTTTTTATTATTTATGCTGCTTTTTCTTCACCCTCTTTTTCTTCACCCTCTTTTTAAGAGGCCTCTTTTCAATTATTTACTGTTATGTTTTTTATTTTGTGTAATTTTACTCCTTCAATCCAAGGGGGTTGTAGTTGCCCTGATTGTTTTTATTTTTGCATTGTTCTTTTTTGATTTTAGGAAGCAATTCTTCTCTTTTTTTAGAGAAAGATTGTTAATTAAATTCTGTTTTCTAGCGGCCTTTTTAAGCGCCATAGTTTTTATTATAGATAATTACAGTTATCGATATAAGCTAGACACTAGTGTATCAGAAGTACGTACCTTACACCCCATATTTAGGGAAGGAAAGATAAAAGATTATTATTTTGATGAAGATCATGGGATGACAGTAATAGGCAACAAATATCATGTTTCCATGTATTTTCCTTTTTCTTTTTTTCAATCAAATCAAATAGCTGTACGTGCAAAAATAACCTCGGAGGATCCCAATAGTAATGAGCTTGTAATTGTAGAGAAAGATGAGCGAGTGGCACGTGCTTTTCATCCAGGAGATGGGAAAGAAAGGTCCTTAGAAGTTAAGTATATAATTAACGACAAGCCACAAAAAAGCGCTAAAGCTAATTACAATCCTATAGCACTTAGAGTAGATTTGTTAAACGTAAGCACTTCAAGAGGCGATGATATAAAAACTTCTATTGGGGAGATAGAAATTATAGATGGCTCTTTCGAGAATGGTAGAAGCTTATTTAAAGAAAATTTTAAAACAAATTTTGCACATTTACTTGTGCTTGAAAGTAGTGAAAGTAGTCTAAATAAAAGTTACTCAAATAGAGTACGTCATGCATTACATTCCATCCAATTAATATTTTTCAATGCTAAAGAATTTTTTCTTGGCTGGGGAACAGCTTCTTACCCAGTCATTGCATTCAATCAAGAATGCAGAGATTACCCGCATAATTTTATTTTAGAGCTTCTTCTAGAAAATGGGGTTATTGGATTAATATTATACGGCTTTTTTTTACTGACCTGCTATAAGAGTATGGAAAAGAGATCCGTCCCATTATTCATAGGCTTAATTATGATGGATATGTTCTCTTCTTCTTATAGTGAAGCCCGTTTATTATTCTTTTTTCTTGGATATTATTCCCTGAATGTTTCGAAAAATAGTTATACTCGTGCGGTAAACTCTCTAACTCAGCAATCATGGAAAAAACTGTTATCGATACTTTGTTGGCTCCGACCGCATAAGCGGGTGTAAAGTTCATTTGTGTTTTGTATAGTACTCTTGTTGTCACCATAATCACCTGACTTACCTCCTATCAAAACTTTCTACCCCCCAAAGTAAAAGCCATGAGGTTCAATAAATATGCAGAGTTTCCTGAACATTTTCATATTTTTAATAAAATTATCTGTGATGTTTCACTACATACGCTACAAAAGGGCTTAACTTTTTGAACAGGATCAGATAAGAAATAAGAAAAAAATAAATTTCTATAAAATGAAAGAAAAGCACAGGAAGGCTAAGGCTAGAGCAACATGGATTGAGATATACAGTACCCTTGGTTCAGTGAGTAAGGCTGCCATAAATGTGGTATTGCTAGATCGACACTCTACCGCTGGTTGAAGCGTGCTAACAATGAACAAACTTTGCAAGATTATTCTCACAGGCTAAAAAAACTTGCTCACCAAAAGATAAACTCAGAATTAGAAAAATTAATTCTTTGCGTTAGGCAAAATTATGGTTTTGGACCTCAGCGGATTGCTACTTAACCTTAGTTTTGGATAAGGAGATTTGAAAATTTAAAGGTAGGCTTGTTTTCTCTGAGCTGATAGGCGACG
>JAIEQB010000077.1 GCA_019748065.1 Alphaproteobacteria bacterium
TCCAGGGTATGGAGATTTGAGCCCTTCAACGCCACGCGTTTCAACACAAACTCAGTCTGTTGCAAGTCCAGGGTATGGAGATTTGAGCCCTTCAACGCCACGCGTTTCAACACAAACTCAGTCTGTTGCAAGTCCAGGGTATGAAAGTTTAAGCCCTTCAACGCCTGTTGTTTCAACACAAACTCAGTCTGCTGAAAGTCCAGGGTATGGAGATTTGAGCCCTTCAACGCTACCTAGTACTGCTGAAAATTTAAGGAGTGTACCCGTTAATCCTGATCCAAGCTCCATTAAGCAAGCTCCTGTAAAGAAGAAAAACGGGTGCTCTATTCAATGAAGAATTTTCAAAAGTGTTTGTACTGGTTAAGGAAAATTAACTTACAAGTTAAATATGTATATGCTAAAAAAGAATATATTTGTTAGGTTGTTATTAAGCGATCGCATAGGAATAATATGCGTATATAAGGGAAAATCAATAGAATTTCCCAATTTTAAAATTAAAGGAGTTATATTATGAAAAAAGTAAGTGTTTTTACAGTGTTAACATGCTTTTTAGCGGGAGCAGCCCATTTCCCTTGTTATGCGGGAAATCTCTTTGGAAAACCAGAACAAACTGATGATGATCGTTCAAAAGGGGGACCGTCTCAACCATCTAAATCAGGAGGGCAAGCTTTACCTAAAACGGGTAAACCGGATGATTCTTCAAAGGGGTTACCAGTTCAACCTAAGCAATCTTCAAGTGGAAGTATGCCATCTGCTCATCCCAAACCAACACCCTCTCCTTCCGTTTCCCCTTTGGATCCTGTGGTTGACTCGGGTGCGTTGGAACTGGATTTTCTTGCCAAGGCCCCTGTTACTTTCGACCCTCCTTCCGATTTGGAAGGTCAACATCCTGAAGGCCCTAATATGGTTGAACAAATAGCAGATAGCGTTCGAAAAACTCTAGGTCCAGATGTTATTGTAAATGTATATCTTAATCCGCCGCCTCCATCTTCGGATCAGAGCTTATCTTCATTCACTCCCTCAAGTTTACCTGCTCCTTTATTTGAAAAAGAGGATTCTCGTGACCCCTTAGGTGATAGCTATCCTCTTGCACAAGGGTCATCACAAATCCATTCGGTGTACCACCACCTACAACCTCCTCTTTCTGATACATCATCTCAAATCCCTTCAATGCATCCAACTTCTTATCCTTCTCAGGGGCACCTACAATCTCCTCTACCTATGTCATCTTCTTCAACAGAGGATGGGAAGTTTCATTTAGTTCCAGCAGCTAGTCATGGAAAGTGGGTTCTTTCGCTTCCAATGAGTGTGAAAATAAGGACAGAGGGTCGAGGGAAATTAGCGCTTCTACCTAAGATATGTGCCTTATACATATATCCTTATTTAAGTGATGTTAATCATCCGGACTGTCTCTCACTAAATAAGAGTAAATCAGTCAGTGAGGATCAAAAAGTTAAGGCGCTTGTATTAATAGAGAGATACTTGAAGGAATATGGAGAGCAATTCGTGCAGACTGACACGGCAGCGAAACTTTCCGAGTGTTTAAGAAATGCTATAGAATCAGGTAATTCAATAGCGGCAGTTTTAAAAGTGGGTCATAAACCTTTAGAGAAAAAAATTATTTTTAGTTTGCAGATTCCAGGAGGACCTGTAATATTTGTGAAAATCCCAGGTCAGGACCTTTAACTTAGAACCTCATTTTCATTCAAGAGCCAGATGCGCACATCAAAGCCATCTGGCTTTTTTGTATCTCTCAAGACAACTGCGTAATAGCAACATTTATAAAAAATGTCATTCCCGCGAAAGCGGGAATCCACAAATTTCAATAAGTTATGGATCCCCGTGTTCCCCGCCTTCGCGAGGACGGGGATGACAATAAAAATAGTCAAATCACCCCTCAAATCCGGTCAAATTTTTCCTTGTTTTCTGAAGAAAGTTTGACCGTGAGGTGAGCCTTATCTTCATCATCTTTGCGGGAGACAACGTCTCCATGGGCGTAAAGCCAGGCGATTTTTTTACCCTCCGAAAGGGGGAGGGAAAAGGCGTAGGGTTTATCTTGCCGTGCGAGAAAGCCATCGACTTTCTCTAAAAGAGTTTCAATCCCCGATCCATCCAGGGCCGAGACGACACACTGCGCTGGATTAACGGCCCGTTTGGCTTGGGCGCTGAAAAACTTCAATTGTTGGCGCGTTAAAAGATCGGCTTTGTTTAACACCTCAATGCCATGTTCTTCATAGGCTTTCTCAAGGCCTAACTCTTCAATCACTTTCAGAACATCCTTCTTTTGGGCCTCACTTTCCGGATGGGAGATGTCGCGAACGTGGAGGATAAGGTCGGCTTCCATGACCTCCTCAAGGGTCGCCCGGAAGGCAGCCACGAGAAGAGTGGGGAGGTCGGAAATAAATCCCACCGTATCGGAGAGGATGATCTCACGCCTTGAGGGTAGGGTCACCCGCCTCATGGTGGGATCAAGGGTTGCAAAAAGAAGATTTTCCGCCATGACATCGGCGCGGGTGAGGCGGTTAAAGAGGGTGGATTTTCCGGCATTTGTATAGCCCACTAAAGCCACGACGGGGTAGGGTACGCGCTTGCGGGCTTTACGGTGAAGGCCGCGGGTTTGTTGAACTTTGTGAAGCTCTTTTTTAATACGAATGATACGCTCATCAATCATGCGGCGGTCAAGTTCAAGCTGGGTTTCACCAGGGCCGCCCACAAAGCTTAAACCGCCGCGCTGGCGTTCCAAATGGCTCCAGGACCGGACTAAACGGCTACGCTGATAGGTCAGCGCAGCAAGCTCTACTTGCAGGCGGCCTTCGGCTGTGCGGGCGCGAGTGCCAAAGATTTCTAGAATCAGACCCGTTCTATCAATGACTTTGCAGTCCCAGACCTTTTCAAGGTTGCGTTGCTGGACAGGAGAAATAGGGGCATCAATGAAGACAAGATTGACCTCGAGACCTTTCAGGGGGCCTTGAAGAGCTTCCACATGACCCTTGCTGATATAGGTTGCAGGACGGATGGTGTGCTGTTTGAAAAACTCAGCGCCCTTGATATCTAGCTGAATGGCCTCAGCCAGGCCCTTGGCTTCCTCAAGGCGTGCCTCAGGGTCAATGACGCGGTGGGCACCTTGGACGATATAGGGGCAAATAATGAAAACAGCCCCGGAGGATTTGCGTCCCGGGGCAGCCCAATTACTGTTTTTAGTCACAAAATTTAATTCTCTTCGCTTTTTGTACCGTTTTCATCTTCATCATACAGTTTGATGGGGTCAACGGGCATGACCGTAGAAATAGCATGTTTATAGACGAGTTGGGAATGGTTGTCTCGCCGCAGCAAAACAGAAAAACTGTCAAACCATGTCACAATCCCTTGCAATTTCACGCCATTGACGAGAAAAAGCGTTACAGGCGCTTTTGTCTTTCTGAGTTGGTTTAGAAAGATATCCTGTAAGTTATTTGGTTTCTCAGCTGCTGCCATGGTCTTACCCCTTTTTTTATTTGTATTTTATCTCAATTAACGTTGAAAGGTTATGCGCTTTCAATTTCATTTTTGGTCTATATCTTATTAATATCAGGAGTGTCTTAAAAATTGGTTACCAACCCAAAATAAATTATATATTAGCCAAAATTTAGGAGTAGTTTACAGAATTTTGATCAATTTCGCAAGACCTATGCAGTCTTTGGCGAGTATAATATCCTTTTGCCGAGAGGCTTCACCAGTGCCCACGACGACGGGAACGCAACCGCTGGCGCGAGCGCAATGAACATCTACAATAGAATCGCCGACAAACCAAACATTATGGCCGGCTTGAATAGGGCTGTCTTTTAAGGCTGTATGAACAGGGATGACGGAAGGCTTGTCTTCAGCGGTATCTCGAGCGCCAATGACCTTATGAAAGTGATCGTCCCAGCCAAGGTGACTGACTTCTTTGCGCAGAAGATGGCCTACTTTATTGCTGACAATCCCTAAATAAATACCCCGTTTTTTCAGGGTTTCAAGAAGAGTGTCGGCCCCCTCAAGCATTTTAAGCTCAAGCAAATGGAGCTTGAGAACAGAGTCATAGAAAATGCGCTCACCCTCCTCATAATACTCGCCAAAAAGATCTTTGGCCGCATCTCGCATGGAATGGTGCGGCTTGCTCCAGAATTCATCCACGGTCATCTCGGGCAACTCTAGAAAACGCCGCGCAACGTTGATACTGTCATAGGCAACGCGCCAACTATCCACAAGGGTATTATCCCAATCGAAAAGAATAGCTTGAGGCAATTTACGAGGATAGGGCTCTGGAATCATTGGGTATCCTTAATTTTCAACAATAAGACAACTTTCAGGCGTTGCTTCTGCCAGTATCTTTAACAGATCGGTCAAGTCTAATGCAACACATCCATCGGTTGGGGTGCTTTCTGGGTGGCGAAGATGTACAAAAATGGCACTTCCTTCATCCTTAACGATCGGGTTATCATTATGACCCACAATAAGAATTATATCATAAAGATGATCGGCGCGCCATAAATCTTCGTGGCGTCCCTCAAAAGGTTTTTGAATGTGTTTATTATAAGCCGGATCCTCTACATCATCGCACCAGCCATCCTGAGGGGTGAGGGGTTTGAGAGGAAGACAGGTTTTTGGGGCGGCTAGGCGATCGGCGCGGTAGAAAACCTTGCGAAAAGGAAAGGTCCCTATAGGCGTTGCGCCATCTCCTTCTTTCTTATTTCCCCGAATGCCCCCACGGCCCCAAGTGCAGGGGAGAAGGTTTTGTCCCCACCACAAGTGGCTTCGTTTTTTAAGGACGAGATTCATTTCTCATAATTGTCCGCAACCAAGCGATCTAAAAGGCGCACACCAAAGGCTGTGGCTCCCTTGGCACAGAAAGGCAGGTCTTTCGATGCCCATGCTACCCCTGCAATATCAAGGTGAGCCCAGGGGAGTTTATTTGTAAAGCGCTGGAGGAACTTGGCGGCGGTAATGCTGCCTCCACCTCGTCCGGTAGAGGTGTTCCTGACGTCAGCGATATCGCTGTTGATGTCTTTGTCATAGGCTTCATCCATCGGAAATTCCCACAACAACTCGCCCACTTTTTCACCAGCTGCCAGTAGGTTCTTGCTGAGCTTTGCATCAGAAGAAAATAGACCAGCCCGTTCACTGCCAAGGCAAATGACCATAGCGCCCGTGAGGGTTGCAAGGTTTACCATAAACTTTGGCTTGAAACGCTCTTGAGTATACCAAAGAGCATCGGCCAGCACCAAGCGGCCCTCGGCATCCGTATTGATGACTTCAATGGTTTGGCCTGACATGGATTTGACAACGTCTCCAGGACGCTGAGCTGAACCAGAAGGCATGTTTTCAACAAGCCCCACAACGCCCACCACATTGGCTTTAGCTTTTCGACTGGCGAGAGCCTTCATAAGGCCTATTACCACGCCGGCGCCAGCCATATCATATTTCATTTCTTCCATATTGGCGGAAGGCTTAATGGAAATGCCGCCCGAATCAAAGGTGACTCCTTTGCCCACAAAGGCGATGGGCGCTTCTTTTTTAGCTCCTCCCTCCCACTGCATCACAACAAATTTTGGTTCATGCACGCTTCCTTGAGCAACCCCAAGGAGGGCGTTCATGCCCAGCTTCTTCATCTCTTTTGTGCTTAGAACTTCAACTTTGACGCCGTCTTTTTTAAGGGTTTCTGCAGCTTTAGCCAGGGTTTCAGGGATAATCACATTGCCTGGTTCAGAGACTACTGTCCGTGTAAAAAAGACGCCTTCTGCAATAGCAGATAGGGGGTTAAAATGCTTTTCCGTTGCCGCAAGGTCGGGCGTCATAAAGGTAATTTTCTTGACGTTGTAAAGTTCATCAGGCGTTTTTGTGGTAAAATACTTTTCAAAGCGCCAGGATTTAAGAAGAGCTCCATAGGCAAGATTGGCTACCAGCTCCTCATCTTTGTAGCCTTTAAGGTCGTATATCTCAACAGCGCCTTCGCCCGAAGGGGATGCGGTAAGGGCCCCTGCAATAGAGCCCCCGATTTTTATAGCTTGCATTTCATTTTGGTCTGAACTTTTTCCAAGGCCTACCAAGATAAATTGGGTGCCTTCTGGAGAAAATACAGATAATGATTGGTTGAGCTTTCCTTTAAAGCGTGACTTCTTAAGGGACTCGCTCAGAAGCCCCTTTAATGTTTTGTCCCATTTTTGAGTGGGCGCGGGGAGGTTATTTTCTTCGTAAACCCCTAGGCAAAGCACGTTTGCAGAGGTTGGTTTTTGAAATGCAATTTTGACTGACATATGTTTCTTGTCCTCTTTTCCAAAAGAGTATTAAAATCTTCTTGCGACTCATAGTCAATGGTTCTTGAAAAATATTGTTTATTTTAATTATTTTCTTTAAGCAAACTTAGTTATGGTATAAGAAAGTTAATAGTTGTCATTGGAGGAGAGAGTGTTTCGTCATCGCTTGTTTTTTGTAGCTTTACTTGGAATCTGGATGAATGCCCCCTTAGCTAAGGCTGAGGAGCTTCAGCCTCATCGGGCCTATTACACAATTTCTATGATAAGTGTACCTTCCATTAAAAGTACAGTCACCGATGTACGTGGAACTATGATGCTCGAGCTCTTCAAAACCTGCGATGGATGGGCCTCTCAGCAGGTTTCTGATGTTTGGCATTATTCAGGAGAAGATGAAGTGGAGCATATCCGCTGGGGCTCTGTGACCTTTGAATCTGTAGACAATCGTTTTTTCAAATTTAATGTCTTTCGCAAGGTGGATGATGAACTTGTAGAAGATATTCGAGGCCAAGCCACCAAATGTGCAAAAGGGATTGAGGTCAGCTATCAAAAACCAAATAAAGTAACATTGACGTTACCGGAAGGTACCCTATTTCCCCTGGAATATACACAAGGATTGCTCAAAATTGCTGAAGAAGGTGAGCATATGTATCCAGCTGTTGTTTTTGATGGTAGCAGTACAGAAGGTCCTGCGGAAATAGATGTCTTTGTGGGGGAAAAAAAGGTAATGGCCGGGAGTCCAGAGGCCGAGGGAGCTCATCAATTTGCAGCGCAGCCCTTTTGGCCCGTCCGGTTTTCTGTTTATGGAGAGGAGGGATGTCAGTATGAAGCAGAATATACGACAACTCAAGAACTTCTCCCCAATGGTATTATTAAGCAATATGTGATTGATGATGGGACAATTAAAATTCGCGGTGTTCTTGATCGCGTTGAAGTTTTGCCAAAAGAAGGGTGCTAACTTTTTTAGATATACCCTTTTATCATAAAAATGAAGAATTCTTTGAATAAGTTCAGATACAAGTGAGACAAAAAGTTAGTTGAGGTAGGGGCTGTGAAGTGGAGGGTAAAGCGATAGC
>JAIEQB010000020.1 GCA_019748065.1 Alphaproteobacteria bacterium
AGACTTGGGACAAGCGCAGCTTGAACTCGGCCTCTGGGCCGACTAGATACCACGGGGCTTGCCCCGTGGAGGTTCACAATCAATAAGACATATAGAAAATGGACCATGCCCACTAAAGTTTGGAAAATGGCCATGAGCAGATCCTGCGTTGGGTTAGGAGAAAGAGTCAGCTTATGATTATCTTGCCCTATTTACACAAATCTCCTCAGAATCATTGAAATCACTCGCGCCAATTTAAGATTAATGCCTGTTGCTCTCCATATGCTACCCTTTTTTGATTGAATCTTCATGTTAAGCTTGCTAGGCTTCATTTAATAAAAACCTATGAGGAAAAGATCTCATATGTCATCACAAAAAACGAATAAAACTAAGTTAACAAAGCGGGTTGTGGAAAGTGCAGCATCAGATCCAATAAAACGGGTCGTTATCTGGGATACAGAACTAACGGGTTTTTGTGTAAGGGTTTACCCCACCGGTAAGAAAACTTATTTTCTGCAATAGGCGGATGCCAACTTTAAAAATATCAATGAAAAACTTCAGAAAGGAAATCAAGAAATGATTGGAGGGTTTCAAGAGTTTCAAGAAAAACGTGATACTTTTTTGACAAAGTGATCTTCTGGTGGAAATTCCCCTAGTGGAATTTTTATAGTGGATAAATGAGTCAAGTTCGGAATAATAGCGAGGAGTATTTTAAAAAACTTTATCAACAATTAAAGGTGTAAAAATGAAAAAATATATATTTTCTTTAATTCTATGTTCGTTTGTTTCATACTCAGCTATTGCTATTAATATCGGATTAAATTTAGGAGACGACCTGGAGCCCGATCAAAAAGATGCTTTTAAGGCAGCCAGATCAAGGTGGGGAAAAATCCTAATTAATGACGATTTACCTCGTGAAAATAATGATGGATTCGATATTATAATAGATGCGAATGCTATCACTATTGACGGGGTAGGCAAAACCTTAGGGCAGGCCGCTCCAACGCGTTTAAGGCCGCACTCGTATATACCAACGAGGGCTATTATGGAATTTGACAAAGCAGACTTATTAAATATGACCAGCAACGGAAGCCTTTTAAATGTGATCATGCATGAAATGGGGCATGCGTTAGGTTTCGGTAGTATATGGCAGCATTTAAACTTAATAGGTGGGGACGACAGCAACCCCCTCTTTATAGGCAATAATGCAGTAGAAGTATACAGCAGTTGGCGAAAATCTAAAACGTTAATGGCCGTTCCATTAGAGAACATTCCTAGGCCGGGTACCTTTAAATCACATTGGAAAGAAAGTATATTTGGAAATGAACTAATGACAGGATTCCTTGATAGAGGACCTAATCCATTAAGCCCACTTACAATTGCTGCATTTGAAGATATGGGATATGAAGTTGACTATGGTCAAGCTGAAGCTTATTCTTTACCACCTATTACTCCTGTTGTGCGGTCGTATGATTCGAGTGTACTTCGCCTCTCCCCTATGCCACGGTCCTCTTGCTATTGCCATGCTACGACCGTTCTTCCAAAGACTTATTACAGTAAATTATACTCATCTTCAGTATATTCACCTCCAGTATATTCATCTTCGTGTGACTACTACTGCATGATTCAGTAATAAAATGTGAGATTCATAAGTTTATGTTCTGATACCTCTACCACTTTGAGCTTTTTTCTATAAAAAGTATGAGTTGAGTTTTACGCTCCTCATACTTTTTATTTTGCAATCTATTTATTTTAGAGCAAATATTCATTATTCATAGTAAGAGACGGCGTATTGAGCTTCATTATAAAGGAAAAGAAAAAATTAAAGTGCTCTCTTTGAATTTGATGGCTAAACTTAAATTTTGGAAAGATCATTTCAAAATAGCCCTTGATTAATTCAATTCTAAATGAAAATATTTTTTAAAAATAATTCCTACTGTTTTATTTTTCTAGAAATGACGATAAGAATGGGAAAATACATTTTCAACGTAAGAAGCTTCTTGCTAACAAAATTACCTCAACCAGATAAATGCTAAAATAAAATGAAAGAAAGGTGAGGAGGAAGAGGTTGCTTTATCGAATCGAGAGAAAAGATAATTCGACTTTTTCAATTTTGCTCCCCATGTGCTCCCCCAGATTTTTTCTTTTAGCTTTTGCTCTTAAAAACTCTATAGTTTCCCTGGTGCCGGATGTCGGAATCGAACCAACGACCTACTGATTACAAATCAGTTGCTCTACCAGCTGAGCTAATCCGGCTTTCAGTAGCTATATACCCTATGAAAAGAAGAAGGCCAAGAAAAATATCTCTATTTTGTAAAGGACGCAGGGTATAAAGGACGTAAGGATGCAAGAACAGTGTTCTTCTGACCGCTTATAAGCGGCAGCATTTCATGATCAAAATCACAGGAGGATATGAGTATTTCTGTTGATTGAGGTTGAAAGGTTTTTTTCTCCTGTTTTTTGTGGTGGATCAGATGTTCGCCTCCTTCGTATTCACTTTCTAAGGTAATGATAAGGAGGTGGGAGGCATCCTTGATAAATTTTTTCATCCATTCAAGGGAGATAAAGTCGCCTTCTTCATAAATATGACATTCACAGCGTTGAACATTGAAGTGGGGGAAAGATAAGATACTTTTCACGAGACCTCTCATTTGAGTTGAATTTACAACGTCAAAAATAACCTCGTCGGCGATGGTCTGTGTTCTATGTTTTTTAATAGGGAAAGTTTTAAAAGAATGAGGAGTAGATTTTGTTTGAAAGTGTTTTTCATAGACTAAACGGCTCGCTTTATAATTTATGGTTTTCCATTGATCTGCGGCGAGAAACAAATATTTATCAGAAATAAGACAAGCGCCATCTTGTAAGAAGTTACTTCTTAACGCTTCTATTGCTTTTTTTTCCCTTTCCAGTCTCATGAAATGCCCTGTTAACTTATTAGATTTAAGTCATATAGTATAGGGTCAAACAACGTCGTCAATGAAGAAAAATTTACGCTGCAATTCGATCGGTCAAAACTGGGGGTTTTAACGATGATGTCTTGACCGCGGGTCGCTTCTTTGCAAGAGAGAGAAGACCGTGGAAAAGCCCATCAATCGACTCCTGAGGTCTATTTTCGACTACATAGGGCCAAAACCCTAGAGCCTCCGTGCATAGATACTCCCCTGGGTCTAAAATCAAATAAAGAAAGCTTACATTATTCTCAGTTCCAAAGTTTACCAGTTCTTTATAAAGCCGTTGATAAAAAATTTTCCCCATGGCTTCGAAATCAAAAACCGCATTTTGAATCTGAAGGCTAATGCTGCACGTCCACACCTCTTCCTTATGACAAGAAAGGGCCATATCTCGATATCCCATCTTCCGGTGAAGAGAAGACATTTTGCTTTTAACAAGTAGAGCCCCACCGATATATCCCTCAAGGACATTGTCTTCAATAAGGTAAATTGCTTGTTCTTTGTCTTGAAACGGGGTGTTTAAATTGGGGTTGTTATCAAACAATTTTTCGAAAAGGGTGATGGAGTGTTCATGGAGTTCATGGCTTTTTGGGTGAACAGTTGTAAACATAAAATTCTCCTCATTTAACAAAATAGAAATATTATCTTTTTAAGACTAACATACGACTTCTATTATACATAAACTTTATTAAATATACACATTTAAATTTAGTCAGAAAGGATGGGTAAAATTCGTTTCTGACATTTTTTTGAATCAGCCCTTGAGCTGTGGGCTTTTTCATAAAAACAGTGCTCATAAAATGTTATACATAAAAAATATTTTATACTAGACGTATGAGCGAAACTTTTATATGGATAGCACATAAAAAAAATTGTCACAATACGCTTTTATACGTTTTTGTCATATTTTTGGATCTCTAAGTTTTAAAAGGTCTTTATCATCAATAATATAGGAGTTAACTGAAGAAAATAGATTATGGATGCAAGAAAAAAAACAGCAGAGCGAATTAAGGCTGCTCGGAGTATGGCAGGTTTCGCTGAAAGAAAAGCTTTCTGTTTGAAGTTTAATCTTCCTCTTGCAACGCTTGAAGCATGGGAGCGTGGGAAAAATCCTCTTACTTTAAAAGGGGCCAAGAGAGTTGTTAAGGCTTTAAAATCGGTCAATATTTATTGTTCTGAAACATGGCTTATGGAAGGAAAGGGATTTTCTCCAAGAACCTTAGATGAAGTCTCTGTGGAACTCGAGCTTTCGGCTCTTCACACTTTAGGTTCGATTGAAGACAATTTAAGAATTGCAAAGGAGATTTCTACCTTTAAAACCCTTAATGAAGGCGCTATCGTCACTATTGTTAGTGACAGTGGACTTTCTCCCTTTTTTGAAGAAGGAGATTATGTGGGCGGGGTTAAATATACAGGAGCTTCCCTAGATAAAGCGCTTGGAAAACGGTGTATTATTGAGCTTATAGGCGGTGTTATGATTGTCCGTTTATTAATTAAAGGGGCTCATGGAACCTATACTCTTCAACGAACAAATGCTGCTCTTAAAATCCCACCTCAAGCAGAAAAAAATATTGCGATTCTTTCTGCAGCTCCTATTATTTGGCACAGATCATTTTTACAATAGGAGGTTTTTGATGGGAGGACGGATACTAAAAATTGCCACCATGGGCCAGCCCATCCTGCAAAGACCTGCAGAGCCTGTCAAAAATTATAATGACCCCCAAGTCGTTCAGTTAATTAAGGATATGGAGGCTACTGTCCATTACATGAATTGTTCGGGTCTTGCGGCACCACAAGTCTTTGTCCCTTTGCGAGTTGTTATTTTTCGGGTCTTAACGACGACGAGCAATCCTGCCTATGAACTGACGCCCAAGTATGATCCTGAGGGGGTTCCTTGGACAGTGATGATCAATCCAAAGATCACTCCTCTCTCTAATGAAATGACCCTCGGATGGGAACAATGTCTTTCTCTTCCGGGATTAATGGGACGGGTCTCTCGCTATCATTCCATAGAATACAAATTTCTTAATAAGAATGGACAGGAAGAAAAACGCACGGCTCATGGCTTTCATGCTCGTGTAGTACAGCATGAGTGTGATCATTTAGAGGGCGTTCTCTACCTCCAAAAAATCAACACTATGAATGAGTTTGGTTTTACTGATGAAATTTTAAAAAATTGGGATTAGCTAGTCTTTAAAGGCCGCATAAAAACATTTAATGATGTGATGAATTTCACTTAAATATTGCTCTTCTTTTAAAAGCTCATAAAACTCTTTAGGAGAGGCCTCGGCCCCTAAGGCAATGATTTCTCTTGTATCTTTTCCAAACAAGCCAATGGTTAAGCCTGACTTAATTTTACAAACCTCATTACGCTCCATCATAACTTTTTTTGCCTCTCCCTCAGAGTGTAGCGCATCCCATACAATGAGGGGAAAACTTGAGTGCATAACGCCACGTAAAAGAGGATCCACTTTGTGATAATTGTTTTTCTTGTAAAGATCTCCCCACTCTTTGCTGGAAAAACAAGATGCTAAAACCTTATTTTTTTGAATAAGACCATAGCTGAAATAGCTAATGCCCATTCTTTTAAAAGCATCATATGTTAAACGTAGGTGTTCATTTTTTGTTTCCAAAAGTTCCCATCTCATTTATCACACTCCTCAATTGTCAAGTTAATATTGGTCCTCTTTAAGTGGCAGACATCAATATTTTACCTTCGTGAACTTTCTTCTGAGAAAGGACACTCAAGCATAAAATAAAAGTTGCTGCTAAAAGCATTAAATAAAAGGCTGGTGCATATAAGCTAGCTTGTCTGACTTCAAGCAAGTAAGTCATTAGCAAGGGAGCCGTGCCTCCGCAAGCCGCCATCCCTAAACAAAAGTTAATGGAAACACCGCGATAACGGGCTTGAGTGGGAAAAAGAGTTTGCATATACCCATGGCCTGATCCTGCAATGCTTGCCACAAGAATACCGAGGAGTGATTGTCCTAATAATATAAGAATCGGATTGAGGGTTTGTAGTAAAAAGAAGGCGGGGTAAGCTCCTATAAGAACGGCACTTCCAGCAATAATCATCGCTTTGTTGCCACCAACCTTATCGAAAAAATAACCTGCGAGAGGGGATCCGAACATAAAAAAAGAAAGACCTAAGAGGTTATATTGCATAGCGGTAGCTGGGTCTAAGCCTAAATATTTTGACATATAAACATTTAAAAATCCAAAAAGAGTATAAGATAGAGCCCCGTTAAGGGATCCCACAACAAAAGAAATAAATGAGCTAATAGGAAAGGAGGAGTAAAGTTGGATAAGCCCTATATGCTTTTTAACTTTTTCTTTCTTGAGAACTGAAAACTCAGGTGTTTCAGTCATATAAAAACGGATGAAAAAACCAATGGCACTAATGAAAGCCCCAAAAATAAAGGGCAATCGCCACATCCAATCCGTTCCATAGTTAGAGATTAAATAGCCGGAAAAGGTTGCTGAAAAAGCGCCGATGACACAAGAGGCTGTGATGACTCCTCCCACAGTTCCCGGTTTCATTTTCCCAACGTGCTCAAGGGCAAAAATAGCGGCTCCATTGTACTCTCCTCCTGTACATAGACCTTGTAAGAGTCGGCAGAAAATAAGAATAAGTGGTGCTAAAATACCTAACTGGTCATATCCAGGCAGGACGCCGATCACCAAGGTGGGAAGTCCTGTCAGCAGCACGGTTGTGCTTAAAGCAATTTTGCGGCCAAGCTTGTCTCCAAGGTAACCGAAAACCAAAGCTCCCAAGGGGCGCATAATGAACCCAACAGCAAAAACGCCCCAGCTTGCAATTAAAGAAGCTGTAGGATCTTCAAGGGGAAAGAAAATCCGCCCAATTGTAGCTGCAAAAATCCCATAGATTGTAAAATCAAAAAATTCGAGGGCATTGCCCATAACGGTTGCGGGGAGGATTTTAAAATACAACGAATTTTTTTGTGCATTTACTGACGTATTCATAGGCCCTCTCTTTTCTTATTTTTAGAATTTAGATAATTAGTCTCAACCCATACAAACGTACTGACCAATTCAATTATTGCATATCTAAGACGCAAAAAAAGAAAATTACTAGCGTGTGATAAGCTCTCTATGTGCACTTAAATAACTAGGGAAAATTCCCCCATGCGGGTGATTTTATCAAAATTGGGGGAAACTGCACTATACCAAAATGGTTCTTTATTTTTTAGTCTTAAGAAATCACCTTCCAATTATGGAAGCCAATCATAGGAGAATTACATAACTTTAAACTTTAAACTTTAAACTTTTCATTATTGCTGTTTCAGCTCTTTTTTACCTCAATAATTCTAATGTTTGGTCAATGGCATGTGATTGTGGAGAACATGAGTGTGACCATGAAAGAAAAATATTTGTCTCAACTTTACCAAGTTCTGGGAAGTGGAAAGATAAGGTTACCCCTAAAAGCCTTTGGAAATGCCAAGATGTAGAAGATCTTGGGAGTTCAAATCTACTTTGTCAAATGTGCGAGAGAGAGCATGTACGTTATGCCCATACAATGCAGCACGATAATCACGAGAATTTAACGCTTGTTTGTATTTGCGCGGCACATATGGAAGGAGACCTTAATGCCTCTAAAGAGCGTGAATCTTATCTTCATAGTCGTCAAAAGCGCAGAGTAGGATGGTTAGATTCAGGATCGAAAACTTCTAAAAATGGAAATTTTTATAAGAAAACGCGAAAAAATTCCCATGACGAAGCTTCGCATCACATTGTCATGATAAAGAGTAAATAACCTTAGTTTTGGATAAGGAGATTTGAAAATTTAAAGGTAGGCTTGTTTTCTCTGAGCTGATAGGCGACGAGGCAGGAGAGGATGTTAACGCAGCAGTTTGTAGGAGATCTATGTCGAGTATGCGACAAATTCATCCTGACTTCGTCACTTTTGAGTAAACATGAGTTCAAGAATCGTTATATTTCAAATACTTAAATAATTTAGTC
>JAIEQB010000047.1 GCA_019748065.1 Alphaproteobacteria bacterium
ATGCCCTCTTAGGGCAGCAAATGCCTCCCACCTTTCAAGAGGCTTGGTATGCAGCTGCTCTCAACCGTTTAAAATCTGAAAATCCAAGGGATCAGTTTAATCAACAAGAACTTGCCAATATCTTTTATGGGCATGCTAAACTGGGACAACCAATGCCTCACAGCTTTCAAGAGGCTTGGTATGCAGCTGTTCTCAACCGTTTAAAATCTAAAAATCCAAGTGATCAGTTTGATCACCAAGCTCTTACCAATATCTTTTATGGCCATGTTCAACTAGGACAGCAAATGCCTCCCACCTTTCAAAAGGCTTGGTATACAGCTGCCCTTAACCTTTTAAACTCTAAAAGTCCAAGGGATCAGTTTAATCAACAAGCTCTTGCTAATATCTTTTATGGTCATGCTCAACTAGGACAGAAAATGCCTCCCACCTTTCAAAAGGCTTGGTATACAGCTGCCCTTAACCGTTTAAACTCTAAAAGTCCAAGGGATCAGTTTAATCAACAAGCTCTTGCTAATATCTTTTATGGCCACGTCCTCTTAGGACAGCTAATGCATCCAGACTTTGAAATGGCTTGGTATGCAGCTGCCCTCAACCGTTTAAAATCTCCAAATCCAAGGGATCAATTTAATCAACAAGAGCTTTCTAATATCTTTTATGGCCATGCTCTTTTACAAAAGGAAATTCCTCAAGACTGGATAAACCCTCTTTTCAATGTCTTAAGTACGACAGAGAGTATTAAATGTATGAGTAGCATTTATCGAGGACTCTCTTATTTTAATCTCTTAGAAGATCTTAATTCTGATCCTCAGAGGAAGAGAAAATACGACGCGTTTTGCAAAAGAAAAAACATACCTTCAAAAGGATCTAACTTACAAACATCAGTAAAAGGAACTTTGGGTGAACTCTTTCCGGATGAGTTTCAAGAAGAACATTGGTTTGATTCGCTGGTTGCCCATGTTGACTTTTATTCACCACAGCAAAATCTTGTCGTCGAGGTGGATGGTCCTTCTCATTTTATTGAAAAAACTTATCGATATAATGCTCAAACGCTTTTACGCGATCGCATTTTAGAAAAGTCTGATAGGGTCAAAGTCGTTCATGTCCCTTACTTTGAATGGGCCCCCCTTCGAAACGATTCTGAGAAAAAACAGTATTTAATGAGGAAAGTAAGAAGCCTTGATTCTGAATTTTCTTCCTCTTTTTCACAAGAACCTTCATCGAGTTCATGATAAAGAATTATAATAATGCAAACTCAGAGGTTAAGACTATTCGTATTTATCTAAAAGGGGAGCAGATTTATCAAGCAGATGCGGCGGAATTCTATCAAAGGAGATAAGGTCTTCTAAACTTTGTTCTCGTGAAACATAATCATAAGCTCCTTCTCTCACAAATACGACACCAGGAAGGGGATGTTTATTATAGTTACTCGCTAAGGAGTGGGTATAAGCTCCCGTTGAAAAAACAACGAACACATCTCCAGCGGCACAGGGAGGGAGACAAATATTTTCTATTAAAACGTCTCCCGTTTCACAACACTTTCCCACAATTTTATAGGGCCGTTTTGTTTCAGAAGAGATCATTTTGTTTGCAAGAACACCTGTATATTTAGCTTGATAAAGAGCAGCCCTTAAATTATCTGTCATCCCCCCATTCACAGCAGCATAGTGAAGCTCTCCACCTCCTTCCTTAATGGTCCCTATGTTATAAAGGGTACATCCGGCTTGCCCGACGATAGAACGGCCGGGCTCAAGCATTAAGTGAGGTAAATCAATATTTTTCTTTTTACAAGTAAGGATGAGTTTTTCACAAAGCACTTTGACAAAATGATGAATATCCGGCACAGGATCATGATCTTCATAAGCAATCCCAAGGCCGCCACCAATGTTTAACTCTTCAACACAAAACCCCTTATCCTTTAAGAACGCTAAATACTCTCCCACTTTATCAATAGCTTCTTCATAAAAAGAAGCCTTATGTATGTTTGACCCCAGATGAAAATGAATCCCTTTAAACTTAATATAACCGCTAGCGCACACCTTCTGAATGTATTCAGGGATACGACTTTGATCTCTATAAAAACCAAATTTTGATTCTTTGATGGCGGTTGCAATATACTTATGAGTTTCAACCTCAATTTCAGGGTTGATTCTCAATAAAACACCGCACCCCCTCTTTAATTCTGAAGAAATTTTTTCAAGTAAAACAAGCTCATCAAAATTATCAACAACGATCCGTTTAATGCCATACTTAACGGCAGCGGTGAGTTCTCTTTCTGACTTATTATTTCCATGCATAATGATGTCTTGAGGAAGGATTCTAGCCTTCTGTGCAATAAAAAGCTCCCCTTCCGAGCAAACATCAATACCAACCTCTTCTTGCTTGAGCAGCAGTCCCATAGCTAGGTTTAAAAAAGCTTTTGACGCGTAAAAAATAGATGTGGATTTGGGATAAAAAAGTTTTAAGGCATTTTTATAAAGCTGTAGATTCTCACGAAGAGCTAATTCATCAAAGATATAAAGCGGACGATCACTCAAGCCAGCAAGATCAACTAGATCAACTCCACGAAGCGCCAAATGCCCTTTTCCATTAATAGAATAACCTTTTAGTTTAGTCCAAAGACCTACTCTATCTTTTTTTTGAGTTTTCACTTATTTTTTTCCTCTTATCTCTAAGAGCAACCCTGAAGGCAACTCTGTCTTACGACATTCCAGAAGACCATTAATTTTCTTAACCAAACTATGAATCAAATAACAAGGAATTGTTCGAGGAGTTAGGTCACTTAAAAGAACTCTGCCCTCTAAAGCCTCAAGAGTTCCTTGGTGTAAAATGATGGAGTCCGCATTCAGCTCAAGTGAGAGTTTGGCTGACATTTCATCAGGGAGAGTAACTTGAATTATCCCCCCCTTTGGCGCACATTCACTAACCCACAAGACAGAATTAAGAAGCAGCCGGCCCCAATTTTCAAGGATTAAATCTTCTTGAAAAGGACTTTTCCATTCAAATTCTATTTTGCTTCGAGAAAAATAATTTTCGATGAGTGCCCGTGCTTCTCCAAAAGATGTGCGCTCTCCACTTGATCCAAAGGCGATCCGAAAAAAACTTAACCGAGAAGAGGCAACTTGAGAACTGTGCTGAATAAGATCTACAATTTCCTTAGAATCCTGAGACAAGTTCACTACATTATCTTGAAAAAGCTCCAGCCCCGTATTAATGGCTCCAATAGGCGTCACAAGATCATGACAAAGACGAGAAGAAAGAAGTTCGGCTAGACGAGGAGAAAACTCTGGTGCCATTTATAATTTCCCTATATATAATTTTAACGCCTTGTTAACAAATTTTCTGGTAAACTGCCAGAGTAAAGAAAAAACGAATAAAAATTTAAGCTTATTTTACATAGAGAATCTAATATGAAAACCTATAAAAAAATAATAATTGCTCTTGTTATCTGCGGGTTAGGTCTAGGAGCCATTCTTTGGCTCAAAAGAGGAAAAGAAGTTGCAGAAATTGCGTTTAAAGAGCCCATTCCTGTTGAAGGAGTCCGCGCAAAAAGTGGGCCTATTCTTAGGCGTATTAACACAGTTGGAAGTCTTACCGCCATTCAATCCGTAACTCTTCGTCCCCAAGTGAATGGAAAAATTGAAAAAATTTATTTTCAAGGGGGCGCACGAGTCAAGACAGGAGATCCCCTCTTTAAAATTGAAGATGGGATATACAAAGCCAAAGTTGCTGAAGCAGAAGCCCACCTTATGGTGAACCGAGAAAACTATAACCGTGCAATTAAACTTTTAGAGAAAAATTTTGGGACTCCTCAGGAAAGAGATAAAACCTATGCAGAAATGATGGTTGCTCAAGCTCATCTCGATGAAGCTAAAATCCAACTTGAAAACACCCTCATCAAGGCTCCTTTTGAAGGCGTTATGGGACTTAGCGAAGTTAGCGTTGGCGCCCTTGTTTCCGAATCCGTTGAGCTTGCAAATCTTGTGGATTTAGATCCCATCAATGTGGATTTCAGCATTCCTGAATCTTATCTTCCTTTTGTACATGAAGGGGACATAGTAGACGTTACCATAGAAGACTTTGATATTCTCCCTATTGAAGCCACTATTAAAGCCATTGCCCCCGAAATCGAAGAAAGTACCCGTACCATTACCATTCGTGCTGAAATGCCCAATGCAAATCTTTCCTATCGCCCTGGTGAATTTGCGCGCGTTCTCATACTTGCTGGGAAAATTGAAAATGCAGTTCTTATCCCCGCAACAGCTATTGAGCACGAAGGTGAAGAAGAATATGTCATGCTCGTTGTAGATAATGTAGCCGTACGATCCACAGTTAGCACAGGAATGAAAGACGGCAATGATGTTGAAATTACCCATGGCGTCAAGGCCAATGATTTAGTGGTTTCTGCTGGCCAATTTAAATTGAGAGATGGCGATGAAGTCAACGTTGTGAACCTAGAAGAAGCGGCCTCAGAGAAAAAATGAAAATCATAGAACTTCTTATACGCCGTCCTGTTTTAGCTACCGTGATGTCCATCATCCTTGTCATGGTGGGTGGCGTCTCCTATACACGACTTTCTTTAAGGCAGTTCCCGGAAGTTGATAAACCCATTATCAGCGTAACGACATCCATGGAGGGAGCAAGTCCTCAAATCATTGAGGCTCAAATCACTCGCCCGTTAGAAGAAGCGCTGGGAGGTATTGAAGGCCTTGATTATATGACCTCACGTAGTGAAACAGAAAATAGCCTCATAAAGCTTAACTTTAAGGTAGATCGTGACATTGACCTTGCCGCAGCAGACGTACGAGATCGGCTTCAAAAAGTGCGTAACAAACTTCCGGATGAAGCTGATGACCCTTTGATCAAAAAGGCAGACGCAGATGCTGCACCGATCATTTATCTTTCTCTTTTTAGTGATAAAAAATCTATCAATGATTTAGCTGATTATGCTCGTCGCTTTTTAGAAAGTGAGCTCCAAACAATCAAAGGTGTTGCCAGTGTTGAGATATTCGGCGGCGGAAATCTTGAAATGCATCTGATTTTGGATCCCATTCGCCTGAATGCTTATAAAGTTACTGCCACAGATGTCGCTGCTGCTTTAAAACGCCAGAATATTAAAAAACCCGCTGGCCGCCTTACAGGGGAAGAACGTGAATTTACTGTCACAACCAGCACCTCTCTTACCACTCCCAACCAATTTAACAATATGGTCATTGCGGAAAAAGAGGGGCGAATCATCCGACTTAAGGATGTCGGGTTTGCAGAACTTAATTCAGAAGACAAGCGTTTTTCCTCCCGCTTCAATGGAAAAAATGCTGTTAGCATTGGTATTGTCAAGAAATCTGTCGCCAACCCTCTTGAGGTTAAAGAAGGTGTTGTTGAAAAAATCAATCAAATTAGCGGGCATCTGCCTTTAGGAACTGAAATCGAAATTTCTTCTGATAAAACGACCTTCATTCAAAAATCTATCGAACACGTTTATCGCACTATTTGGGAAGCCACATTCCTTGTGATCGTAGTTGTATTTTTATTCTTAAGGTCCATTCGTGCCTCAATCATTCCTTTGGTAACCATCCCCGTTTCTTTAGTTGGAGCCTTTATCTTAATGTTCCTGTTTGGTTTTACCATAAACATTCTCACTTTACTGGCTCTTGTTCTTGCCATCGGACTTGTAGTTGACGACGCTATCGTCGTCTTAGAAAATATCTACCGCTATATAGAAGAAGGAGAAAATCCCTTTGATGCAGCCATTAAAGGCGCTAAAGAAATTAGTTTTGCTGTGGTAGCCATGACCCTAACACTTGCTGCTGTTTACGCCCCTATCGCTCTTTCAAGTGGTATTACTGGAAGGCTGTTTACAGAATTTGCCCTTACTCTTGCAGGAGCGGTTATCATTTCCGGCTTTGTGGCTTTAACTTTAACCCCAACCATGTGTGCACACCTCCTCACCCATCATGATCATAAGGCCCTTGAAGGGCATCGTTTTGCTGAAGCTTATCAAACTTTTTATGAAAAAAGTGGATTATGGCTCGATAAGCTTGATCAAAGCTACGCAGCTCTTTTAACTTTTGTTCTTCAAAAACGCCTCTGGGTGGTTTTAGGAGGGCTTTTTATTGCCCTTATTGGTGTTTATCTGGCGATGTTCCAATTAAAGCGTGAGCTCACTCCTGCGGAAGATCAAGGCGTTTTACGAACAACAGCCGATCCTCCCTATGGAGCTACTTTAAAATATATTGACAAATATGCCTCTCAAATGGATCAAATCCTCTCTTCCGTACCCGAGCTAGTCAAGCGCATGACAATTGTGCAGGTTGGAGATTTTACTTACTCAAATAACACAATGCTCCCTTGGGATGAAAGAAAACGGAGCTGTAGCGAAGTTGAAAAAGCAATCACGCCTGAACTTGAAAAAATTATTGGTCTTCAGGTGCGCGCAAAATGTGAGAATCGTTCGGTTATTGGAGGCAGCAGTGGCTTTGATCTTTCTTTTGTGATTCAAACAACGCGCTCTTACCAAGATCTTGAGGACCAAATGCAAAAAGTCTGGGCGGCAATGGCTCAACATCCAGGAATCGGCTACATTCGCCCTGATATGGGAGAAGCGGGAGAAGATTTCAAAGTTCAAGTTGATGTGGAAAAAGCAGCTACCTTAGGAATTGAACCAGATGTTATTGCTCAAACCTTAGATACGCTCATTGGGGGACGACGCTCCACCACTTTTGAACGAGAAAGCAAACAATATCCTGTAAAGGTTTTGGTAGGGGAAGAATTCAGAAGGTCTGCTGAAAATGTTTTAGAAATGACAGTAAAAGGGCAACGCAATAATAAAGAAACACTAGTTCCCCTTAAAGATATCATCGATGTTATTTCCACGGTAACAACACCAGAAATTCGCCATTTCGAAGGTCTTCGTTCAGTCACTTTAGATGCTACCCTCAAAGATGGCTATGGACTAGGGCAAGTCCTAAATGACATTAAGAAAGTGGCAGAAAGGATCCTTCCCGATGGGTATCACACAACTGTTTCGGGAGAAACACGGGACTATCTTAAGGAAACCCATACCATCTATCTTATCTTTGGGCTCGCCCTTGCCTTTATTTTCTTAGTTATGGCCGCTCAATTTGAAAGCTTTATTGACCCCTTTATTATCATTCTGAGTGTGCCCCTTTCTTTGGCAGGCGCCTTGTTTACCCTATGGATTTTCCCCTCTGGCTCCTTGAATATTTACAGTCAAATCGGACTTGTCACCTTAATTGGATTAATCACCAAGCATGGTATCTTAATTGTAGACTTTGCCAACAAACTCCAAGCCCAAGGAAAAACGTCCTTAGAAGCAGTTATTGAGGCCTCTCGTTTACGTCTGCGTCCTATTCTTATGACAACCTTTGCCATGGTGTTTGGCGCCATCCCCTTAGCTTATTCCAGCGGTGCGGGTGCTGAAACCCGCGAACAAATTGGACTTGTGATCGTGGGAGGGATGTCCTTTGGCACACTCTTTACTCTTTTCATTATTCCTGTAGTTTATACTTACCTCAGTCGAAGGACTCCTCAGCCTTCTTCATCAAAGAAGAACGAAAAAAGCGTTTAAAAAACAACAAGTTATAAACATTTAAAGACTTTATCAACCTTTCCCTAGAAGAAAATTAACCCTCTTTCTCTATACTATAATTATGACAAACATTTTAAACAGAAGAGGGGAAGAGATGGCTGAGATTATTGATTTAGATTTTTATAGGAAATTCCGAATAGTCTTGCCAATGCGCCCTAGTAAACTTGCAAAAACAACAGGATTTATGACAACACGCAGTTATACCCGCCCCTTTCGCCGCAAGCGTAGGCCTGAGGATACACAACAAAAAGAAAAATAGGAAGCTATTATTCCTAAACCTTTTAACAGGACGAAAAGAAAATGAGCGAGGCCAGGATACTTCTGGCTTCGAGAAAGATAGGGGCTAAGAATCTCGAGAGCTTGAATTCTTTAGAGATTCATAGCCTTGAATCACAGAAATTTATAACACAACCACCAATCATTACCACCTTATTACTTTCAAAACACCAAACTTAGAACCATCAACACAATCTTACCACCTTATTACTTTCAAAACACCAAACTTAGAACCATCAACACAATCTTACCACCTTATTACTTTCAAAACAC
>JAIEQB010000048.1 GCA_019748065.1 Alphaproteobacteria bacterium
AAGGCTCATTTGACTGACCTTGGCTTTGTCACCCTTTTCCTCCATCACTTGCTGAACCTTGGCTTCTGCCAAAGATTGCAATTTGGGATCCAGGGTTGTTGTGACGATTACATCCTTATTATGCACATCCACAATTGTGGGGAGGATATCCACAACCCAATCCGTAAAATAACGAATGGCCGAACCGCGAAAAGTTTCTAAAGTTGTTGACGCCATCGCAAGGGAGGCATCCTTTACATCCTCCGTAATAAAGCCTTCGGACTGCATGTTTTCTAAAACTTGGGCTGCACGCTGATCCGCTAAATCTGGATTGGTTGAGGGAGAGTATTTGGAAGGCGCCTTTAAAAGCCCCATAATCACGGCTGCTTCATAAAGGCTGAGATCTTGAGGCCGCTTCCCAAAATAATGTTGAGCTGCTGCTGCAAGGCCAAAGGTCCCCGAGCCCAGATATACCCGATTCAAATACATGGTCAAAATTTGATCTTTGGAAAAGTTCCGCTCAAGCCACAGGGCTAAAAGGGCTTCTTGGATTTTCCGCCTCATGGAGCGGTCATTAACCCCATAGAGTTTTTCCGATTGAAGAAAGTTTTTGGCCAGCTGCTGGGTGATCGTACTTCCCCCCTGCACCACATGACCTGCTCGATAATTGACCCATATGGCACGTAAAAGCCCCAGCACATCCACTCCAAAGTGAGAATAAAAGCGCCGATCTTCAATAGAGAGAAGTGCCTGAACCACATAAGGCGGCAACTTTTTAAGGTCCACCATCTGACCATGCAGATCTCCGTAGGTGGCCAGTTTTGTGCCATCCTTTCCTAAAACCGTAATGCTGGGACGGCGCTCGGTTTGTTGAAGCTTTGTAATATCCGGCAGATCATAGCTATACCATAAGGTAATGCATCCTCCCACAAAGAGACCCCAAATCATCAGGATACAACTCCATTTCAGCAGCCAGGGCCATAATCTTTTTTTGCTTTTAGGGGGACGTGGTGGTTTCGGCGGCTGAGCACCTTTCTTTCTCTTTTTAGGAGGTTTTTCGCTTTCAACGCTAAGACGATCTTCAGGATTAATAGAAAGGCTCACGCAGCACGTTCCTTATTTAAGAAGAGAACGTCATAATGCTTTAAGATGTACAGCCGAAACCACCGCGCATACGCGCTAGGATGACGCAGAAGATCCTCTCGAAGGTTTTCTGGGTTGATCCACTGAGTTTCCATAACTTCCTCTGGAGCGGGGGTAAAATCGCCCTTGTAGAGTCCTTTAAAAACGTGAGTAAATTCTAACTCCCATAGATCCCTTTCAAGCTTCAAGGTATAGCAAACCTTGGTAAGGGGCGTGAGATCGCAGGTAAAGCCCAACTCTTCATTCAACCGGCGTCGTGCCGCCTCTTTTACGTCCTCTCCGGGGCGCGGGTGGCCACAGCAACTATTCGCCCAAAGGCCGGGAGAATGATATTTGCCAAGGGCCCGCCGCTGAATCAGGGTCTCTCCTTGATCGTTAAAGATAAAAACGGAAAAAGCTCGGTGCCGTTGCGGAATCAGGTGAGCCGCCAGCTTTTCCTGTATCCCACAGGGAACATCATTTTCATCAACGAGAATCAGGGTTTCTTGCATCATACGTGTCCAAAGCTTAAATCTTAAAGGAGTACAGCTTTAATGAGGGATTTTGTCAAGGTTTGGTGGTGCATTTACACTATTATGTAGAACCCAGCAGTAAATCCGCGGGGCTTCAGTGTAGAGTATGGCTTCTAAACCAGTTTTGACGTCCCACTGCTTGACAGCGGGATCCATTTTGTTTTCTAGGTCTTCACCTCCATGAGGATAAAGCAAAGAAAAAATGGCGGCAAAATATGCCACCATTTTCAAGTTAAACAATACAATTAGATATAGTTTATTTGAGGTTTGCTAAAAAGGCCGCCATAGCTTTTCCTAAAGCTTCTGGATCAGACTTATAAGTTTCAGTTAAAGACCTGATGATCATAGCCTTTATAGCATCTTCAGAAGATGAACCACTAGACATTGCAGCTTGCAGCGCCAGATACAATCTCAGGCCATTGTAATCCACATAAGAATACTGACTACGAGGGAATGAATAATACTGATCAGGATTTAAATAACCTTCGAAAAATTCCAATTGTTCAGGATTTTGCAATATATATTATTTTACAGCAGCAAAAAAACCTCCATGTTGCCTAATCTCTGAAATCACATCCTGTGTTTAATTTAGAATATACCTCACCATCTGACATATTTTTCTCGACGTCATTGAGAGCCCTTCCCCGCAGAGGCGGGGAACTGGGCGCGGCAATCCATGGAGTTAGCGCCACTCTAGATTGCTTCGTCGTGACTTCGTCTCTCCTCGCAATAAGGGAAACACGTGATTTTCCTTGGTATTAAAAATCCGTCAGATGTTAAGAGAATATACTTTTAAATATCCAAATTCCGCACGCTGAGGGCGTTATCTTGAATGAACTCCCGGCGGGGCTCAACAATATCGCCCATCAGGGTTGAGAAAATTTCAGAAGCTTCATCAAGATGCTCTACGCGAATTTGCAAAAGGGTGCGCACCTCGGGGTCCAGAGTTGTCTCCCACAATTGCTCAGGATTCATTTCCCCCAATCCTTTATAGCGTTGGATACTAAATCCTTTACGTCCTCGCTCTAAAACCAATTCAAGCAAGGAAAGGGGCCCCATGATAGGGATGGATTCATCCTTAATCTTTAAGGTAGGAATACCTGTGAAGGCTTCCTCAAGGATAGCTTTTAAGCGCTCTAATTGACGCACTTCCGCTGTTGCCAAAAGGGAAAGACGGATTTTGTAGTTCTCTTCAACCCCTTGAAGAGTCCGCTTAACACAGAGAGTATGCGCTTCATCCACTTCACCCTGCCAAGACTTCTGGCCTTCCTTAGCAATAAGGTTTAAGCGTTCTGCTAATTTCTGGGCATACAGTTTACTTTGACTCTCATAGGTCTCCACATTCAAGATGCCGGCGACAGCCGCCTGCTCAAGGATAAAGGGAGCTCCAATTTGCCGCGAGGGAACCTCGAGAAAATGGTGCGTTTCGGCACACATATCCACAATACGACGCAAATCAGTCCCCCCCACTTGAGATCCATTTGAAAGGGTCAAAACAGCCCCTTCAAGGCCCCCTTCGATCAGATAATTGTTGAGAGCCTTTGCATCCTTAAGATACAAAACAGACTTGCCGCGCGTCGCTTTAAAAAGAGGCGGCCGCGCCACGTAAAGATAGCCTTTTTCAATAATTTCAGGCATTTGGCGATAAAAGAAGGTCAAAAGAAGGGTACGGATGTGGCTTCCATCCACATCCGCGTCCGTCATCAGAATGATCTTGTGGTAACGTAGTTTTTCAATATTAAAATCATCCCGTCCAATGCCTGTCCCCAAAGCTGTAATAAGGGTTCCAATTTGCTCGGAATGAATCATTTTATCAAAACGGGCACGCTCCACATTCAAAACCTTACCGCGCAAGGGAAGAATAGCTTGAAATTGGCTCTTTCGGCCTTGTTTGGCGGAACCACCAGCACCATCGCCTTCCACGATGAACATCTCCGTTTTCGCGGGATCTTTTTCATAACAGTCCGCAAGTTTTCCTGGCAAGGAGGCAATATCAAGCGCCCCTTTACGGCGGGTGAGCTCTCGCGCTTTTCGGGCAGCTTCTCGCGCCAAGGCAGCTTCCATAATGCGCTCAATAATCTTTTTAGACTCAGCGGGATGCTCTTCAAGCCACTGCTGGAACTTATCTCCGACAATCCCTTCAACGGCCGTCCGGACTTCTGAGGAGACAAGCTTATCTTTTGTTTGAGAAGAAAACTTGGGGTCGGGTACTTTGACGGAGAGAACACAGGTGAGCCCTTCGCGCATGTCTTCACCGGTTAAATTGAGTTTTTCCTTTTTCCCCAACCCCGACGCATAGCTATTAATAGCGCGAGTTAATGCTGCCCGGAAGCCCGCAAGGTGAGTTCCCCCATCGCGCTGGGGAATGTTGTTCGTAAAGCAAAGGGTTGTTTCATGGTAGCTGTCGGTCCATTCCATGGCCAAATCAACAATGATTTCTTCGCGCTCTCCTTGAATAATGATAGAAGGCGCATGGAGAGCGTTTTTGCTACGGTCAAGGTAACTCACGAAGGCTTGAACGCCGCCTTCATAATGCATGATGACTTCTTTGGCTTCCTCGTGACGCTCATCTCGTAAAATCAGGGTGACCCCTGAGTTTAAAAAAGCCAGCTCTCGCAAGCGATGCTCTAAGGTGCCAAAGTCAAAAATGGTTTGGGTAAAGGTTTCCTTTGAGGGAAGAAAGGTAATTTCTGTTCCTTTTTTGCCATCAGCCTCCCCTACAACCGCAAGGCGCCCGTCGGCATCCCCATGGGTAAAGTTCATGTAATGCTTTTTACCTTGAGAGTAGATGGTAAGCTTTAATTTTTCTGAAAGCGCATTGACAACGGAAACGCCCACACCGTGAAGACCTCCGGAAACCTTATAAGAATCCTGATCAAATTTACCTCCCGCATGAAGCTGCGTCATAATAACTTCAGCTGCCGAAATGCCTTCTTCTTCATGGATATCAACGGGAATTCCTCGACCGTTATCCGCAACTGTAACCGATCCATCGGCATTGAGCGTCACATCAACCTTATCGCAATGGCCTGCAAGTGCCTCATCAATGGCATTATCCACAACTTCATAAACCATATGGTGAAGGCCGGAACCATCATCCGTATCTCCAATATACATTCCCGGTCTTTTGCGAACAGCATCAAGACCGCGAAGAACTTTAATGGAATGAGCTCCATATTCGGGGGCAACTGAAGATTCTGGTTTATCTGTTTGAGTCATTCGTTCTCTCATTTATGTTATCGATACCAAACGGGCGCCTTCAAGGCTTAAAAACTGAGCGTCTCCTTTCATTTCCTTAAACAAGGAGGGATCAGTTCCAGTAAGCCACGCCTGTATTTTAAGCCTTAAAATCGCATCAAACAATGCTGATCTTCGGGCCTCATCCAGGTGGGCAACAACCTCGTCCAATAGTAATAAAGGAATTGCCCCCGTTCGTACAGCTAAAAGCTGCGCTGAGGCCATAACAATTGAAAGAAGAAGCGCTTTTTGCTCGCCCGTGGAACACAGAGCCGCCTTCTGATTTTTTTCCGTAAAGATCACGTTTAAATCAGAGCGGTGGGGACCATAGAGGGGGCGCGGCGAAAAACGATCTTGATCCCTGGATTCCGCAAGGCGGGCGCGAAATTGATCCTCCACCTCGAGCACTTTTTTTTCACGAAGGGCTGCCTCAATATCTCCCTCAATACAAATATCAGCTTGAGGAAAGGGTCCTTCATAGGTTTTCAGAACAGCCGTGAGCTGCCCCACAACCTCTCGCCGCGCGACCGTGATCGCAATTCCTTCACTCACAAGGGTATGTTCCAACCCCTCAAGCCAATAACGATCTGGGCGACTCTGGCGCAATAAAAAGCTGCGCTCTCTTAAGGCTTTTTCATAACGATTTAAACGCTGCGCATGGGCAGCATCAAAACCATAAACAAGGCGATCCAAAAACTGGCGCCGTCCTTGAGGGCCATCCAAAAAAAGGCGATCCATTTGAGGGGTGAGCCACACAATAGACACCCATTCCGCAAGGGTGGATTGACTCTTAGATTTTTCTCCATTAATGCGGACGATACGGCGCTCACTATCAGGATTTTCAGGGTCAAGGCCTGTCCCAATGTGAATCCCCTCCCCCTCCTCTTTCAAATTCACAGAAATAGCCCAGGGATCAAGACTTCCTTGCCGGCGTACATCCGCAAGGCGCGTCCGCCTCAACCCACGCCCTGGGATCAGAAAGGAAATCGCTTCAAGAAGGTTGGTCTTTCCGGCCCCATTGGGCCCTGTCATCACAACGGGCCGCCTATCTAAGGCAAGGGAAAAATGCTCATAACAGCGATAATGAGAAAGCGTCATTTTTTCAACGCCCCGCAAAGGGTATTGAGATTTTTGATTTTGAATAGGGACAGATTGACTCACAGAAAAGGTATCTTCATGTCGAATAGGTATATTTTCACAAACTTATTTTACACAATACGTTTTCCTGGATCCCGCTGTCAAGCAGCGGGACGTCAAACAGATGGAAAAGCCATAGGCTACACGATGCCCCGTGGTCAATATCGATCGAAAAGCCACACACCCTTGACGCCCCGTGGCCCTACCACGGGGTCTATCTCGACAAAAACTCAACGCACAAATTTTTTTAACGAAGCCTAATCATCATCTTCTGTTCTAAATAGACAACACCACCTTCTGCCTTTTTTGGGGGGCTTCGCTGATGGAGCGGGGGCTTCTTTTAAATCTTCTGTAGGAGCTTTTTTCTCTTCACTATGTTGAGAAGAAGATGACTGCAGTTCCTCCCCTTCCTTTTGTGAAGTCTTTTCTTTACGCGGCGTCTCCATTGGAATGGGATCCGATCCACTATCCTCCTTTGTCATTGAGAAAGCAGGAGAAATGAAGATAAAACTGAGCACGGTGACGAGCAAATAATTTTTCTTTAACATTTTGATTCTCCTATCCTGGTTATTCAATAATTTTTTTATCCGCTTTCTTAGAGCGCTGTATACACTCTATAAAGGTGTACTGAAAATGGAAACCATTTTTTCAACTGCACTCATCGTATTTGGAGATACCGTATTTAAACGTTCTTAATTGTCATCCCCGCGTAGGCGGGGATCCAGAGAATGACTGGATTCCCGCCTACGCGGGAATGACACCGGGGAGGGGTTACCACAAGGTATTTTTTATCAGATAAGTATTTTTTTCAACTGCTCTCAACATTAGAAATTACCTTAGTAGAAGAACTCATAAAATTTTATTCATGAAACCTAATGATTTCTAGATAAAAATAACTTAGCCCCTTTCCCCAAAGAGAAAGAGGCTAAGCTTTTAATTACTGATATAAACAGAGTTTATTCAGAAACTTGAGTAGAAAGTGAGGCCAGAAGTTCACCAGCTGACGCAAGAGTTGCTTTTACATCATCAACAGCACTCCTTAGGCGTTGATTGTTAGCATCTTTCTCCGCAAGAGTTGCTTCAAACCTTTCTGTTGCTCTTTGACTTTCAGCTTTAAATGCTTCAAACTCAGCCTGAAGCGCTGCAAATCGAGCAGTAAGCTGTTTTTCTGCCTCTTCCTTGGCAGCTGTTTGAGCTCTAGATGTTTCGAGTTCAGTCACAAGCGCTGTAAGTTGAGAAGTAAGCTGTCTTTCTGCCTCTTCCTTAGCAGCTGTTTGAGCTTTAGACTCTTCAAGTTCAGCAGCAAATTGTCTTTCTGCCTCTTCCTTAGCAGCTGTTTGAGCTTTAGACTCTTCAAGTTCAGCAGCAAATTGTCTTTCTGCCTCTTCCTTAGCTGCAAGCTCTTGTAGCCTAATTGCCTGAAATGACTCATATTCAACTTCTGTTGAAGAGAGTTTTCCCTTTAAAGTCTCGATTGTCTCCACAGCCTTTAAAGCCTGCATTCTTAACTCTATTTCTCTGCCTTTATGATCAACAGTGTCACTAACATAACGACCTGTTGCCGCTGCAAGCTTGGCGGTAGCGTCTCTTGTTGTTGGGATGAGTCCTACTGCAATGTCTAGCTTTGTCTGAAACGGTTCAGAAATAGCCCAGAGGTCTGCATCCAATTGCCCTTGCAAAAAAGGCATCTTATAAAGGGGGGTTTTACCCCATTCTATTCCTTCATGCCTATATTTTTCAATTAAAAAGCTGTGTATAGTTATGGCGCGAGACTCACCTCTTTCAACTGCCTCCGTCAAAGCGCTCCATGTAAAAGTAACCTTTGCATCATCATTAGAAAACAGTGAATTGGGTACTGAGCTTGCGGGAGAAGCTGCATTTGCGTCTTCTATTGCTTTGCTTATTTGGCTTTGATGTTGCATCAAATCCATGAAACTACCATCAAGCTGGTTTTGTAAAATCGGAAGCTCATAGAGAACACCTGCCTTCATCTTAGAAGAAAATATTTCGTGAAGAAAAGTAGTGAGGTTCCTAGCTCGAGGCTCCTTATCCCGATTGGTAAAGTCACCTGCTTGCTTTAAAGCATCCCATGTAAAAGCAACTTGCTCTTCACTATTAGGAAAGAATGAATTTTGTGTTGAACTTGCTGGAGAGGATGAACTTACTTCTGTCTCATTTGACTCTTGATCACCACCCCATGAAGCACAGGAAGCTCTAAGAGCGTTGCGACCACCTTTTGTCTCTTCTAAAGAAGGCGAGTCGTCTCCCATGGCATAAGCGCCACACGTCAAGGAAATAAGGGCAGAAAAGGCGTACAAATTATTTTTAAACATACATTAAACTCCTAATATTGGTTATACGTTGATTTAACACTTAATAATTTC
Organism: Alphaproteobacteria bacterium; assembly: GCA_019748065.1. Classification (GTDB taxonomy): domain Bacteria; phylum Pseudomonadota; class Alphaproteobacteria; order UBA9655; family UBA9655; genus UBA9655. Next base: position 8,393 of record JAIEQB010000048.1, read on the forward strand.
AATTTTAGTTAAGTTAACTATTTTTATATCCTCTGTCTTTGTTTTGTCAATTCGAAAAAAAAGCAGTGTATGAGTTCAGTACATATGAGACTCAAGAGGCCATAGGATAGGATTCATGAATATACTGCAAAGGAGTGAGT
>JAIEQB010000062.1 GCA_019748065.1 Alphaproteobacteria bacterium
TGGACTCACTCCTTTGCAGTATATTCATGAATCCTATCCTATGCCCTCTTGAGTCTCATATGTACTGAACTCATACACCTCAAATTCAATATTGCCTTTTTTAATTTCTATCTGCTATACTATAGTTCCATAAATAAGGGAGATAAAAATGGAAAAAAAAACAATCACATGTCTAACGATAATCACTTTTTTGATGATCTCAACAGCTGTTATAGCTATGACAGAAGAAGAAGAAAAAGAAAAAACATCTGCTACTATTGCCACTTTAAAAACAAAACCTGAGCCAACACTTGATAAAGACCAAACAAAAATTTCTTCTTCCTCTTCTAGAGGTAATTTAGGATCTAGCTCTTATGAAGAGTATTTCAGAGAAGAATTTCTTCCAGGAATGGGAGATTCATTTAGGGAGTATAATCGTTCTACCCTTTCGAATGATGCAATTCTTAAAGTTCTTTTCCCTGGCCTTCGAGAGGGAGAAATTCCTCCCCCAGAGGTAGCAAAAGCTAAATTTTCAGCGTTGGCAGAAGCGGGAAGACCTTATGCAAAGCTCTTTATACCCCGTTTGTCTTATGAAGGGTATTTCAGAGAAGAATTTCTTCCAAGAATGGGAGATTCATTTAGGGAGTATAATCGTTCTACCCTTTCGAATGATGAAATTCTTAAAGTTCTTTTCCCTGGCCTTCGAGAGGGAGAAATTCCTCCCCCAGAGGTAGCAAAAGCTAAATTTTTAGCGTTGGCAGAAGCGGGAAGACCTTATGCAAAGATCTTTACTCCTCTTCCTTTTATTGAAGTAAATGGAGAAAGTATTCCAAGTTCTGCTCCTGTAGTAGATTCTAGGGGAGGTTCAACATCAGTAGAAGCCGCTATCATAACGGAGGCCGATTTACTATCGAGAAGCGTTCTTCTAGATCCTCAGCAACTCCAACAACTCGTGGATGCTGCGAAATCTGAGGATCCAGAGGTTGTTAAAAAAGCTCAGGAAATACTTACTACTACCTCAACACCAACTGTTCCTTCAAGCGCTCCAGTAGAAGAATTAACTCAAGAAAAAGAAGGATTGCTCAGAAGTTTGTTTCGTAGATTTTTCTGGTAAATACATCCAGAGCAGCAAGATTTGAAATTTTTGCTGTAATTAAAGAATAAAAATAGTTGCAATATTAATCCAATCAATTGAGGAGAAGGGGGGTCGCCCCCCTTCTTCTTTATATAAAGAGATTTATACCTCTCTGATCAAATATCCCCAAAAAAACGTTAAGAGGTACTGATAAAATGGATCCACTATGCTGTGAAAAGGACCAAAAAAACATTATCATGTAACAATCCAAATAATTCTTTTTCTGGACGGCTAGTTGAAGATTAGATTATAATCTTCATCACTAAAAACAAGAGGTGAACTCCATGGATAATTTTGAGACGATTTATCGTTTTTTTGGCTGGTGGATTATCAATATTGATAGTTTCTTTCTCTTGTTTTTATTAATAGGAGCAGGGCTTCTGTTTTTTGACAAGCGACGCTGGGGCAGAAAATTTGTAGTAATAGCCTGCGTTGGCTTTGCTTTTTTTGGCATTGTGCCTGTAGGACTTTGGACTGTTGTAAACCTTGAAAATCATTTTCCTAAATTAGAGAAAATTCCAAGTGACGCAAAGGGCATGATTTTACTAGGAGGCAGTTTTGATCTTATGACCACAAAAGCCCGCCACGAGCCAAGTTATAACCTCACAGCAGGAAAGCTTATTCATTTTGTAGAGCTTGCAAAGGCCAATCCTCATCTTATCCTGGCTTTTACGGGAACACCTCTTGAAGCAGATACGACGAAAATTGTCCTTAAAGGCCTTGACTTAGATCCCTCCCACGTCATTTTTGAGAATAATTCTACAAACACCAAGGAAAATGCAGCCCAAAGTGCTCGCCTTCTTCAGCCAAAACCTGATGAAAAATGGGTTTTGATCACCTCTGCCTATCATATGCCACGCAGTATCGCCCTCTTTCGAAAGGCAGGATTTAATGTCATCCCCTTTCCCGTAGATTATCATACAACGGGCGAATATGAACCCTGGTTTTTCTTAGGTCTTCGGTTGAATTTAGATGGCTGGGCAGCAAGTTCTCGAGAATGGCTTGGCATGGTTATGAACTACATCATGGGACGGTCAGAGGCAATTTTTCCTTCTCCTTAATTTTTAAGTGAGGTCCCCACTCCACTCCTACACCAAAAAAAGCGACAAAGGACTTCGCACCAGCGATACTATGACCAACACTAAAAAGTGTGTAAGCATTATTCGTAAAGTAATAAGTTCCACCCGCAACATAGAGAAGTCTTGCGGCAAAGTTTTTATCCCTCGCCCCTTCGGCATACAGCTCATTCCCAAGGGTTAAATACTCTGAGATTGTCTTTCGAAGCAAAATTCCCCCAAAGGGAAAATTAAATTTACCCTTTGCAGGATTAAATAAATAGCCCCCTCCCCCTGACAATTTCCAAGGACCCCAGTCTTTTTGAAGCCAGAAGGGAACGGTTGCTGTTATTGTTTTATTCCCTGTTACCGCATTAACATCACCAGAAGGAAAAGTGAACTTGGGATAGAAGGCAACATGAGGCAATGTTATCGTCTCATGAATAAAGCGATATTTCACACCAATCCCCATATCTCCATAATAATAAAGAGGGGATGCATTTTTTGGCTGCATAAAAGCAACAGGTGTTATGGTACGAAGTTGAAAATCTGGATAAACCCCTACAAGGGCTTCAACCGCAGGAAGGCGCGAGAATGTACCATTTTTGGTATGGCTGCTTGCCGCATGGAGATTCAGATAAACTTCTTTATAGGCCACTGGCACAGCAATATCGCTAAAGAATTCTGTAGCACCTGCTTTCTGACTCGAAAAGCCCGAAATTAATAAGGTGAGGATTTTTATTAGTCTTTTATTCACGAAACGATTCTTAAACCTTAGATTTTGGTGTAAAACTATCAAGAAACGAGGGAAAAATATATAAATTTTTTTGATCCTTCTGTATAATTATAAAAAAATGATACGGAACTTTAGACATGACAAATTCTCCTCCTCCTATTGAAGAGCTATGCTTACGTGTTATTGCTATGCCACGAGACACCAATCCAGCAGGCGATATTTTTGGCGGCTGGCTTGTCTCTATAATGGACATGGCTGCCGGCATCGTCGCAACTCACGCCTCAAAAGGACGCGTGGTTACAGCTGCCATCGATAAGATGGCTTTCATTCGTCCCGTGTTTGTAGGAGATGAGGTCAGCTGCTATGGAAGGCTCCTCAAAATCGGAACAACATCAATGCAAATCAGTGTGGAAGCATGGGTGCGTCGAGCACGAGGGGAAGAAACCCACAAGGTGACCGAAGGTCTTTTTACCTTTGTTGCTATTGATGAGAAGAGACAGCCGAGGACTGTAGAAAAATAAGTAGGGAAAGAGGAGGCAACTTCTTTCCCCACAATTGTAATTGAGCACAGAAATCTCAATTTTTTACCAGAGAACTAAAAACCACCACCAACAATTAGCTTATTTTTCCTTAAGCCTAAAAGCTATATAAAATATCATAAAACGATATGTCAACTAATTTTTATCATAAAATGATAATTATTTTCATCTCCTACTTGTAACCTTTATTTACATGCAGCATATTAAAAGCGCCAGTGAGTTAAATATGAGAAGTTTATGTTCAAAAAAGAAAAGCCACCCCCTTCCCAAGGATCGCCGGGAGAGCGCCTCTATGCTATTCGCAGCTTTGTACAAAGTATCAGAAAAGAATTTTGTAAAAAGACGGGACTGAGTGAAAATACACTTCGGAGCTGGGAGAAAAACAGTGTCCCCCTGTCAGAAAAAGGGGCACAGCGTCTATGTGAGGTTTTAGCCAAAGAAGGGATTTTATGCACTTCAGAATGGCTCTTGAAGGGAACAGGCGCCTCCCCTCTTACTCAAGAAGGCCTTAAAAGAAAATTTGATCAAGCTTTTGGCGAACAAGAAGCTGATGAAGATCTTGAGATTTCTCGGGAAGCGGATCTCTTCCTAAAGAAATATCCTCATTCTATAATTATGGTAGTTCTCGACAATGCCATGGCTCCACAATTTGAGCGGGGTGACTACCTTGGAGGTGCTTCCATCCCTTTTCCCCGATTGAAAGCACACTTAGAAAAAGCCTGCATAGTAGAACTTGACAATCCTTATGCAACCCTCGTCAGAACTCTCGAAAAAGGAAAAATGCCTCAGACATACGCTTTAAGTTGTTTAAACCCTTTAGAGGCTATGAACACCCCCTTTCTCACAGAAGCAAATATAAAAAACGCTTATGAAATCTTATGGTTTCGCCGAAAAAGAACAGTTTCTCATGCGGGATGAGTTTTAATGCCCATGTTTTCTAAATACATCTTTAAATAATCACTTACTATTTTAGAGTGTTTGATTTTCTTTCGTGTTGCATTTTTTTTAACACAAAAATAACTCCGTACTTCTGGCCCCTTAATTTTAGGAAGTACGTGCACTAAACTACCCTTATATAGTTTATTGGATTCAATGGGAGTCGAACAAATGCCCATTCCCTTTTGAGCAGATTCATAAACAGCTTTTGTCATATTGATCAATAGACTAGGTTTTAATTTTGGTAAACCAAACTCATTTCCTTTGAGATGCCAATCAACGTCACTAAAATAACTGTATTTATAGTCGCCGTACCCAATAATTTTATGATTTATCAGATCTTCAGGTGCCTGTGGCATCCCCATTTTTTTGAGGTACTCCTCACTTGCAAAAAGTCCATGGTGATAGGAGGTATACCAAAGCTTTTGATAGTCTTCAGAGTTCCCAAATGGCCTTATCAAAATATCATAAGCTTTTTCCTCTTCTCGCGAAATTGTATCGGAGGCAATAATTTTTAAGACTAGCTTTGGTACTTCATCGCAAAATTTCTTTATACTATCCATAGACCAGCCAAGACCAACAGCCTTCGTTGTTGAAATCAATAAATCTCCTTCTATCTCGTCACTATCCTCACTAGAACCTCCTGATAAACTATCTTCATAAATTTGATAAAGCTTATAAGCGTTAGGGATAAAATCTTCACCATCTGTTGTTAAGGATAAGCTTTGCTTCTTTCTATTGACAAGCGTCTTTTTTAAAGATTTTTCTAAGTCAGCTATATTATTCCAGAGAGTTGTCCGGGGAAGGCTCAAGATTTTTTGTGCCTGCGTAAAATCTAAGTCAAGCTCCACAAGCTTAATAAAAATGTAAACGGATTGTATCTTCATATTCTTTTATATCCAATTTATCGGACAAATTTTATCCAAATATAAATTGACAGATTCATTCCTCTCATACAAGATTATTTTTAACGCATGAGGGAGTCTATAAAAAACTTAACTCCTCACGACAGACAAAGGCACAGCTTATGCTCTCGAAAAAAAAGCCTTCAAGGCGCCCCCTTAATGATATACTGATTAAACATTGTATGGATCCCTATGGAGATTATAATTCAATTGAAAGCTTCATAACTTACTTTAAAAATTACACACTCTGTCTTATCAATGGTGACACTTACTGTGAGCATACCGCCCCTCTATTTCTTCGTTTAAGGCTCTTTTCATTACATAAAAAGAAAAACTGGCAAGCCACATTTACCCTCTCTCATATAAGTGAAGGATCCGCAGCCCTAGACCCCCCACTTCAACACATTTTTTCAAAAGTTCTCTATCAAGCTCTTATCGACCAAGGCATCAACTCTAAAACTTTGTTCTTGTATAAAAAATTTAGGCCGCAAGTTTTTTCTCTTCAAAAGACGCGGACTCACTTCTCGGAACGATAACGAGGGTTATAAGCCCAAGAAGAGCGAGAAAAATAAGATAATAAAAAAGTGCCATCATCTTATCACAATAATTTTGAAGCATTATACATATAAATGGGGAAAGGGTGCCAATACCTCCCCCTATAGTTACTCCCAACCCCACACCAGTGCAACGTTCAAAAGTAGAAAATTTTTCTGTCAAATACGCCATTCCTGGACCAACGTAAAAAGCCCCTAAAAAAACAAACAACAGACTTATGAAAAGAATAGCCGCAACGGGAGAAAGAAGGATGGCTGATTGAAACACAAGATAGGGAACAACAAAGAGGGCAAAATTTGCTAACTTTACAGAGATCTCTCTTCCTATCTTATCTCCCAAAAAACCTATTAATACATTGAATAAGATACATATAGCTTGCGAAAAAGCAGATATGCCAAGAATTTCTGAAGGATTCTCCGTCACTTCTTTTGTCAGTATAAAATTCGGAACATATACGACCGACAGGTAAAGAAAGGATACAGGGATGCTAGAAAGACAAATAGAGAAAAAAAGGGGTCTTTTTTGATTTTTAAGAATATAAAAAAAGGGCAGATCTTTCTTAGCTCTTTTTTCTTGATTTGTCAGGAACATTGGGGATTCCTTCATGCTTGCTACAAAATATAATAAAATAAATCCTAAAGGTAGAATAGCTAAAAAGGAAACTCTCCACATCCAGTCAAACTCGTTGAAATGGTATAGAGTATAAGAAGTAAGCGTTCCCAAAAATGTTCCTACAACCCCTATTGCCCCCAGCAACCCACAGGCAAACCCTGCCTTGTTATAGGGAGCATGTTCTTGAATATACACAAGGGCTCCTGTGTATTGTCCCCCTATGCACATACTCTGAATAAACAAACAGAGAATAAGAAAAAACGTACTTATCATCCCAGCAAACCCATAAGTAGGTAACAATCCAATAGCACTTGTTGAGAGGGTCACTATAAAAAGAGAAAGAAGAATGGCTGTCTTTCGTCCATAAAGGTCTCCAATGTGGCCGAAAATAAATCCGCCCAAAGGTCTTATGATAACGGTGAGGCTTATGCTAATCACAGCTAACATGCTTGTAAGTTCTTCACTTTGTGTATGAAAAAATTTAGGAGCCAAAATGACAGCAGAGAATGCATAAATAGCAAAAGCATAATAGTGAAAAAGATTAGTTAGCAATGAAAAAGCAATTTCTTTTCTAAAAAAAGCCATGAATCTCCTTGTTATAATTTTACTTTAAAGATTACCTAAAAAGATAATTACAGGTCCGCTCCCACCAGGAAGGTTGTTTTTCAGGGTAAACAACCTTAATTTCCATAAAACGAGGGTCAAGATCACGTTGATCGGCTCCAGGAGAAGCCTCCGTCTCAAGCCTCATAGGCGTATCCCCTTCTGGGGTTGTAGATTCAAGGGCGGGAGAAGAGATCAACTCTATAGCCTTATCCTCTGGGCGAGAGGGTAGCCCCCTTAAAGATTGAATTTCATCCCCATCCGGAGCATCTGCCATTACTGCAGTTCCCAGACTCAGAAATAGAACTAGTTCTCTCACCTCTTTCATTGAAGATCCTCCCTAATTTAATAATATATTATACTCCATAATACATCTTAAATTCAATAGGCTGAGGCGTATGTTCAAGGGCAACCACTTCTTCCCGCTTTAAATCAATAAAGCCATCGATAAGATCATCGGAGAAAACGCCACCTTCTTTCAAGAATTCACGGTCTTGAGCAAGAGCATCAAGAGCTTGCTGCAACGAGCCAGCGACTTGCGGAATGCCACGTGCAACTTCAGGATCGTAAAGGTTTCCTTCATGGGCCTCGCCAGGATGAATTTTGTTGCGAATCCCATCAAGACCCGCCATAAGCATGGCTGAAAAAGCTAAGTAAGGATTGGCTGCAGCATCAGGAAAACGCGTTTCAATTCGCTTGGAATTCATGGAAGGTGTATGAGGGATGCGAATGGAAGCCGATCGATTGCGAGCAGAATAGGTTAATATGACGGGCGCTTCATAACCAGGAATCAACCGTTTATAACTATTGGTTGTAGGATTTGTAAACGCATTCAAAGCATGAGCGTGCTTGATAATTCCTCCTATATAATAAAGAGCTTCTTGAGAAAGATTTGCATAAGCATTTCCCGCAAAAAGAGATCTTCCTTTATGCCATAAAGATTGGTGCACATGCATTCCCGATCCGTTATCCTGATGGATGGGCTTTGGCATGAATGTGACGGTCTTGCCATACATACGAGCAACATTTTTGATGACATACTTATAAATCTGCAAGTTATCTGCTGTCCGGGTAAGAGTGCTAAACTTAAAGCCGAGTTCATGTTGGCTGGGCGCGACCTCATGGTGATGTTTTTCAACTTCAATACCCATCTCTTTAAGAGTCGAAAGCATTTCAGCTCGCATATCCACAAGTTGGTCCACAGGATTTACAGGGACATACCCCCCCTTAACGCCGGGCCTATGAGCCAGGTTTCCTTGAGGGTCAACTTTTCCAGAATTGTGATCTCCTTCATCAGAGTCTACAAAATAATAGTTATGCTGCATCGCTACATCATAGCGCACATCATCAAAGATGAAAAACTCAGCTTCTGGGCCAAAATAAGCCGTATCCGCAAATCCGAGGTCATGAAGATACGCTTCAGCGCGTTTTGCCACCCCTCGAGGATCGCGAGAGTAGGATTTTTTTGTCAGTGGCTCAAGGATATCGCAGTTTATCACCAACGTAGATTGGGCTGCAAAGGGGTCCATCACAGCTGTTGAGAGGTCAGGTTTCATTTGCATATCTGAATCATCAATCGTCTTCCAGCCTGCAATAGAAGAGCCATCAAACATAATGCCATCTTCCAAAACCTCCTTATCCACCGCATCCTTATGAAAAGTCATATGGTGCCAGGCTCCTCGGGGGTCAGTAAAACGAAAATCAACAAAAGACACGTCCTGCTCCTTCATAAGAGCAAATATAGATTCATTGGATAAAGACTTCATAGGGATCTCGCGATGTTAGGGTTATACAATGGGTTTTACACCGCTTCTTACGTTTAAGGAAGTTTCCCATTTTGCACAAGGGGGTATTTTCAAAATTGTATGAGTTCAGTACATATGAGACTCAAGAGGCCATAGGATAGGATTCATGAATATACTGCAAAGGAGTGAGT
>JAIEQB010000052.1 GCA_019748065.1 Alphaproteobacteria bacterium
AAGCTATCGCTTTACCCTCCACTTCACAGCCCCTACCTCAACTAACTTTTTGTCTCTCTTGTATCTGAACTTATTCAAACGGCTCCATCAGGAAGTATTTTGCAATCCACTCTAAATGGCGAAATAAAGCTTAATACTTTCTTTAACATTTCGTGTCATACTAAACTTAGTATAAAAAGAGATAACCTATGTCTGAGAAGCAAAAACCTTTTGAAATTGCAGGAGAAATCATACAACCTGGAACCCGTAAGGTGGTTCGAATTCCAGTCTCAATGTTTCCTGAAGTCCCAGCTTTTAATTTAACGGCTTATGTGATTCATGGAAAATTGCCTGGAAAGAGGCTATTCCTCAGCTCAACCATACATGGCGATGAGTTAAATGGCATTGCCGCCATAAAACATGTTTTGGCCTCACATCACCTAAAACACCTTAAAGGAACTCTTATTGCTGTTCCCATAGTTAATCTGGTTGGACTTCTTATTAAAAGCCGTTACCTTCCTGATCGCCGTGATTTAAACAGAAGCTTTCCTGGCTCTGAGACGGGCTCCCAAGCTTCACAACTTGCTAATCTTTTCCTTAATGAAATTGTGGAAAAATGCACTCACGGCATTGATCTTCATACGGGATCCGATAATCGTACTAACTTGCCACAAGTCCGCTGCGACTTTGATAACCAAGAAGCACTTGATCTTGCTCTTATTTTTGGAGCTCCTGTTATTCTTAAAAGTAAAATCCGTGATGGATCTTTGCGTGAAGCCGCTGATGATTTAAAAATTCCCACAGTTGTTTTTGAAGGTGGAGAAGCCCTACGCTTCAATAAATTTGCAATACGTATCGCTAAAAATGGTATTTTACGGGTTATGGCTCATCTAGGTATGATTGATGGAACAAAGTTCAAAGCTATTAAGACCCCTTCCTTACTTTCACCAGTTAGCCGCTGGATACGCTCCCCTAACACAGGCATTTTACATACAACTTGCGATCTGGGGCATAAAGTCATCAAAGGCGATATTTTAGGAAAAATAAGTGACTCCTTAGGTCTTTCTCACACAAATATTATTGCTAATGTTGATGGTATTATCGTTGGCCGCACTCTATTACCTTTCGTCTTTCAAGGAGATGCCATCTTTAATGTAGGGTGGGTGCCTGATCCTGAAAAAGCTGAAGAAATTCTCCTTGATTTTAAGGAAGAAGTTGAACTCAACGCTTCTTTGGACGATCCAACAACTTATTAATTTTAGTGTTTGTCTAATTATGCAAAATTCCCTTCTGCAAAATTTTCAGAAGCTTCTCGCTCTCGAGTTAGAGAGAAGAAAGCAAGAAATGGCACCCTATGTATGGGAAAAAGTCGCCAGGCCAAATCAACTTCCTCCTAAAGGAAACTGGAAAATTTGGTTAATTTTAGCCGGGCGCGGCTTTGGAAAAACACGCATGGGTGCTGAAACCATTCGTGCTTGGATTGATCAAAAGATTTATCAGCACGTAGCGTTGATTGCTGAAACTGAAAATGAAGGCAGAAGGGTTATGATCGAAGGACCTTCTGGTCTTTTAAATATCTATCCTCCAAAAGAAACTCCTCTGTATGAGCCATCGAAACGCAAGGTCACCTGGAAGAATGGCGCCGTTGCGACCACCTTTAGTGCTGATGCTTTTGAGCAATTACGTGGTCCTCAATTTGATGCGGCCTGGATTGATGAACTCTCCAAATTTAATTATGATCAGCAGGTCTGGGATCAGCTTATGTTTGCCTTAAGGCTTGGCAGATATCCTCGGGTTATTATCACCACCACACCACGTCCAACGCCGCTTTTGAAAAAATTGATTAAAAACCCTGACACCATCATCACCCGCGGAACAACTTTTGAGAATGCCGCCAACTTGGCAGAGCCGTTTCTTAGCTACATGAAACAAAATTATGAGAATACACGCCTAGGACGCCAAGAGCTTTATGCGGAACTTTTAGAGGAAAATGAGGGTGCTTTATGGACCCACAAAATGATTGAGCGAGCCAGAGAGGCCTATCTTCCTCAGCCCTTAAAACGCCTTATCATTGCTATTGATCCAGCAGTCACAAGCAAAGCGCACAGCGATGAGACGGGAATTATTGCCGCAGGCATCACACAAAATGGGATTGGTGTTATCCTAGAGGACCTGTCCATAAAGGGCACTCCCTCTCAATGGATTCAGAGAGTTATTAAAGCCTACAAACGCCTCAAAGCCGACCGTATCGTGGCTGAAGTCAACATGGGGGGTGAGCTTGTTGAGCAATTATTACGGACCTTTGATCCTTCCCTGAGTTACAAATCCTTACATGCCACCCGTGGAAAAATGATGCGAGCAGAGCCTATTGCTGCCCTTTATGAGCAAGGGAAAATTTGGCATGCAGCTATCTTCCCCGAACTTGAAGAACAGCTGTGTCATTATTCTCCCGGGTCCAGCATAAAATCACCCGACCGCCTGGATGCCTTAGTGTGGGCCCTTTCTGAATTAATGTTAACGACTTCATCTAAATTCAAAGTTTGGCAGGTTTGAGAGATTTTTTATCAATGCGCAGAAAGAGATCCTGAGTCCCCCCTCGTTTTACTCGGGGTCTCAGGATGACAATTTTTTCTAATAAAAACAAAACACTGTCATCCTGAGGAGACCATAGGGCGAGCTCAGGATCTATTCAACAAAATAGTTGATTGTAAAAATAAGATGCTTATGAAAATGCTCTCTGATTAAACCTCGATCACAAGACCATCATAAGCAGGTTCAACACCTTTGGGGAGTTCTTTGAGAAGGGTCTCATAATCAAGAAGAGCTGACATGTGGGTTAAGTAGGCCTGCTTAGGCTTGACCCTTTCGATCCACTTTAAGGTTTGTTCAAGATGGGAGTGGCTAGGGCGTGGATCTCTTGCAACACAATCCACAATCCATACATCCACGCCTTCTAGGATCTTAAAAGCAGCCTCATCGAGCTCAACCACATCTGTGGAATAGGCGACTTTTTCAAATCTGTACCCAACTGTAGTCGAATAACCATGACCTTGTAAAAACGGCACAACAGAAATACTGCCGATCTGAAAGGGGGCTTCCACAATATTCGCTGTTAAAAAAGTATAATAGATATCTGGCCTTAGAGTTTCAGAGGGAAAAGCATAGGCAAAACGCCTTTTAATCGACTCGATGGTATGGGCATCACTATAAATAGGAATTGGGATTTTATTCACATAAGTAAAGGCGCGCACATCGTTAATGCCATGGGTATGGTCTGCATGATCATGGGTATAGAGGATAGCGTCGGGTCTTCCTATTCTTGTGGAAAGCAGTTGCATGCGAAGATCGGGGGAGGTGTCCACTAAAAGGGTTGTTTCGTCTTTTTGCACCACTATAGACGCACGGGTACGTACGTTTTTGGGATTAGTAGGGTCGCATTCTCCCCACCTTCCCGTCACAACAGGAACACCTTCAGAAGCCCCACAACCTAAAATCGTTACGCGCATGATAATTTTACCTTTGAAAATAATGTTAAAAAGTTTTGAGTTGTTTGCTCACATAATTGATTAAAACTCACGCCCTTAAGATCTGCCAGCTTTTTAGCGGTTTCAACAACGTAGGCTGGTTCATTGGATTTTCCACGGTAGGGCTCGGGGGCAAGAAAGGGGGCATCGGTTTCAACCAACAAACGATTTAAGGGAACATCCTTAACAATATCTCTTAAAGAGGCGGCTTTCTGAAAAGTAATTATCCCTGAAATTGAGATATAAAAACCAAGATCAAGGGCTTGATCTCTTAATTTTTCACTGCCCGTAAAACAATGAATAAGTCCTCGGACCCTGCCCTGCCCTACGGTTTTTAAAAGCTCAATCGTATCTTCTTCCGCATCTCGCGTATGGACGATTAAAGGAAGATCAGCTACAAGAGCAGCCATTATATGGGCCTCAAAAGCTTTTTTCTGTTCATCTTTGGGACTATGGGCATAGTAATAATCAAGGCCCGTTTCTCCAAAACCCACAATCCGAGGGTGCCGAGCAGCTTCTATCAAAAGATTCAAGAGATCTACATTTTTATCTATCTTTTCTGCTTCATGAGGGTGCACCCCTGTAGAAGCAAAAACTCGCTCATCACTTTCGGCAAGAGAGGTCATGACAGGAATCTTTGAGAGATCCGTGCAAATGGTCAAAAAGAGATCGACGCCTTTATTTTGAGCCCGCTTTAAGGTTCCTTCAATGTCACTGGCCATGGGATCATAATCAAGATGGCAATGGCTATCTATGAGAAACATTTTCTTTCCTTAAATTAAATTATTCGCTAGTATACACAACAAATTAAATTTTCTTAAAGGGTATTTCATGTTTCGTACTTTCATTCTTATGGCCGTCGCCTTAACCCCTGCCCCTGCCCATGCTGATGAGCAAGCGCAAACAGTTGTTATGACGCAAGTTAAAGAAGACGTTCTTAATCCTTCCATTACAGGTGTTGGAACCTTTAGTGCCTATAATGACGTAACTTTAAAATCAGAAATTGCAGGGCGAATTCAAGATGTACATTTCAAGGAGGGTGAATTTGTAAAGCCTGATCAAACACTCTTCACAATTCACAATGAGGAGCAACAAGCCAACGTCAAAAAGGCTGAATCAACACTTCAAAAAAATAAAAATATTCTTAAACGTACAGAAGAGCTTGCGACAAGAAAGTTTGCAACCCCTCAAGCTTTGGAAGCAGCTGAAACAGATGTTAAATCTTCTGAGGCTGACTTAATCCTTGCTAAGACAGAGCTTGAAAAAACTAAGATTCTTGCTCCTTTCGATGGCGCCCTCTCTGAAAGACACGTGGGGAAAGGCTCTTATGTTATTGAAGGAGATCCTTTGGTACGTATTCAAGATATAACACCCATTCGCCTCAAATTCACTGTTCCTCAAAAAGAAATCCCCCTTATAAAAGTTGGCGATAAAATCCTTGCAACGACAGATGTTTACCCAGGCACAACCTTTACGGGCAGCGTTGAAGCCATAGAGCCGGCTGTTGATGAATCGACCCGTAGCGTTATGATATTTGCAACCTTCCCCAATGATGATAAGAAGCTCATCCCGGGTCTTTATGCGCGCGCAGAATTAAAAACCACGCTCAATACAAAAAACTCTCTTTTTGTTCCTGAGCAAGCACTGGTGATCCGCCCTACAGGGAATTATGTCTATAAACAATCTGGGGATAAAGCGATTCTCACCAAAGTTACTTTGGGGCAACGCACGGCTGATCAAGCGGAAATCCTCTCAGGTCTTGTCAAAGGAGATTTTATTGTTCTTGAAGGACAAGATAAAATTCAAGATGGCTCTGTCATCAAAGTTGCCTCAAAACCCTAGGCCTTAAGGAAAACTGTGTGATGTTTATTACGGATGTAGCGATTAAACGGCCTATTTTTTCAATCGCCCTAAGCCTTATTATCATCATTGTTGGGCTGTTGTCCTATATGAATCTTGGGCTGCAACAATACCCTGACGTTGAAGAGCAGGTTCTTATTGTTGAAACTAAGTACCCAGGAGCAGCTGCTAACATTATTGAATCGAAAGTCACAACATTTTTAGAAGATACGCTTGCAGGTATTCCCGGCCTTGATTACATGGAATCCTCCAGTAAAACAGGCATTAGCCATATCAGCCTTTTTCTACGTCCTGAAGTTTCCCTTTCTGACGCCGCTTCCGATGTACGTGAACGTATCTCTCAAGTCGTCAGCGAATTACCAGAAGAGGCTGATACGCCTGTGGTTATTAAAAGTTCAGAGTCCAAAGACCCCTTTATATACCTGACCCTCACAAGTCAAATCCATCCTGAAACAGATCTCACTGATTATGCTGATCGTAATTTAAAGGGAATTTTTCAGACTATCCGTGGTGTTGGGAGTGCCGAAATTTACGGAAATGCCATGACAATGCAGATCCGTTTGGATCGTGAAAAAATGAAAGCGCATAATATATCAGTCACAGATGTAATTAATGCCCTTGAAGAGAATAGCCGAGAATTTCCTGGAGGAAGCATCGTTAAAGGACAAAGATATGTTAACATCGTGGTGGATTCGGGATTAAATACTCCTGAGGAAATGAGCACGTTAATTGTTCGCGGAGATAAAGATTCCCTGATTTATCTCAAGGATATTGCCAGCATTACTTTTGATAAAGATTCTAGTGAAAATGAATGGCTCCCTCGATATAACAAGAATCCTGCCGTCTTTATGGGAATAAAGAAACGAGCTGATGGGAATGTCCTCTCTATCTCTCACACCATAAAAGATTTCATTTCACAAATGGCGGCCTCACTTCCTCAAGGAATGAAGGTTGATGTCGGTTATGATTTTTCAATGTTTATTGATGCTTCTATTAAAGCTGTTCAAAGAGCCATTGTAGAATCAATTATTCTTGTCCTTTTGATTGTTTTCCTCTTTCTTCATTCGGCACGCGCCACGCTGATTCCTTTGTTGACGATCCCCATTTCCTTGATTGGCTCCTTTGCTTTCCTTTATCTTTTTGGATGTTCTATTAATACCATCACACTTTTAGCCATGGTCCTTGCCATAGGTCTTGTTGTGGACGATGCGATTGTTGTTCTTGAGAATATTCATCGTCATATTGAGAAAGGACTTACGCCTATGGAAGCGGCCCTCCAAGGAAGCCGAGAGGTTGCCTTTCCTGTTATTGTTATGACACTCACCCTTGCCAGCGTCTATGCCCCTATTGCTTTTATTCAGGGCCTTACAGGAAAGCTCTTTGCCGAATTTGCGGTATCTCTTGCTGGAGCCGTTCTTATTTCAGGCCTTGTGGCTTTGACCTTATCTCCCATGATGTGTTCCCGTCTTTTGAAGCCTAAAAATCTAGAGAGCCATTCTCGGTTTTCACGCTTTATTGAGGGGATTATTGAGGGACTTAGTAAAAAATATCAATCGAGTCTTCAAAAAGGACTTGCTCGCCCAAAACTCCTTGGCAGCCTTCTGGCTCTTACCCTCCTCGCTGGCGGCACTCTCTTTTATCTTATGCCTTCTGAACTTGCTCCCCAAGAAGATCAATCCCTTATCCGGGCCTGGGTCCAAGGGCCGGAGGGCGCAACTTTAGAGTCAATGACTCCATATACTCTCCAAATGGAAGAATTACTCTCGGCAGTTCCCGAGCAAGCCTCCTTATGGGCAGTGACGCAACGATCTGGTATCTGGGGAGGCATTCGTCTGAAACCTTGGGATCAACGCTCTCGCAATCAATCGACCATTATTCAAGAATTAAGACAAAAGGCCAAAGAAATTCCTGGTGTTGATGTTTCCATTTTTCCCATGAAAGGCCTTCTTGCTGGTGGACAAGCTTCTATTGAAATCGCACTCAAGACGACAAAATCTTATGAGTTCCTTGAAGCCGAAGCAGATAAACTTGTTAAAAACTTAAAAGGCTCTCCTATCTTTGATTCTGTCTCTCATCAGCTTTATCTTGGCACACCACAATTAAATATCCAAGTTGATCGCAACAAAGCGTCTCTCTTGGGCGTCAAAATAAAAGATTTAGCTCGCGCCTTAGAAGTAATGTTGGGTGGCTCCAGCGTCACTACCTTTCAAAAAGAAGGCAAAAATTATGATGTCATTGTTCAATCGATTGAAGGCCATAAAAAAAGTATAGAAGATATCGGTAATTTTTATGTGAGTGCCTTTGAGAATAGTCCTTCTCCTGACAACATCCCTCTCAGTCATCTTATCACCCTTAAAGAAGTTGCTATTCCGAGCGATTTAAAACATATGAATAAAATGCGTTCAACTCTTCTCACAGCGGAATTAAATCCAGGCTATTCCCTTGAAGAAGGCTTGAATGCTGTTCATGCGGCCCTACAAAAGCAGCTTTCCCCTTCCCTACAGTATGAGCCCGTTGGCAATTTGCGCAAATTTTTGCAATCAAAAATGGACATGTACGTCATGTTTGCGGCAGCTCTGCTCTTTATCTACCTTGTTTTGGCAATTCAATTTGACAGCTTGATTGATCCTCTTCTGATCATGGTCACGGTTCCCCTGTCCATGGTGGGGGGCCTTTTGGCTCTTTATCTTGCGGGAGGCACCCTTAATATCTTTAGCCAAATTGGTCTTATAACCTTGGTAGGGCTCATCACAAAGCACGGGATTTTAATTGTTGAGTTTGCAAATAAAGAACGCCTCAAAGGGCTTTCCGTGAGTGATGCGATTCAAAAGGCAACTCTCCTACGTTTTCGGCCTATTTTAATGACCACAGGGGCGATGGTCTTGGGATCTGTTCCACTGGCACTTGCCGTAGGGGCCGGTGCTGAAAGCCGTCAACAAATTGGTTTGGTCCTTGTGGGAGGACTCCTTGGGGGTACCTTCTTTACCCTTTATGCTGTACCCTTTGTCTATCGGTTGGTGAAGGGACGAAAATAGTTACACTAATGATGTATTTGAAATTTTATATTTTTAATTATATATAAAATATGTTATTATTTTAAGACTTAACTTTAAAAAGGTAATTTTTATGATATTTCGTTCTTTAGCAATCAGTAGTTCTCTTCTCGCCCTATTAGCCAGTGGGTCTGTTATAGCCATGGAAATTGAAGGCAATAATGCTTCCTCTCCTTCAAAATCTCTTAAACGTAAGGGAAAAGAAGAGGACGTGCCACAAGCGAATAAAAAAAAGCAAAGAACACCTTCTGCTGCAGACATGCGGCAAATTTATCCTTTAACAAAGCAAGGTGATGAAAATCTTAAAAAAGCTGCTCGCGAAGGGGATAAAAATGCACGAGATGAAATGATTAGAAGATTTGCAGATAAACGGAGAAGTGAATTAGATCTTGAAGAAGATCTTGAAAATTTCTTGAGTTGGAAGAAGATTGAAAAATATATTGTAGAAAAAGAAGGGTATGCATCTATATTATATGGCTTTTATCACACTGATGTACCTCGGTTTATAGGGAAAATTGAAGAAGCCGCTCAGAGAGGGCTTCTAAATGCTCAATTCGCACTTGGGATGATACTATTAGGTGGCGTAGACGATGAAAACGAACAAAAAATTATAAAGAAAGATCCCGTAAAAGCTATGGAATGGTTCGAAAAAGCTGCTCTGAATGG
>JAIEQB010000012.1 GCA_019748065.1 Alphaproteobacteria bacterium
GACCCTCTGATTAAAAGTCAGATGCTCTACCAACTGAGCTAAGCGCCCGAATGAGGGAGACCATATAAGTAACTTAAAGTAAGGTCAACCCTTATCATGCTTGTTTTTGCTTTGAAGTGGAAAAGATAATCATAAATCCTGATGCAATGATAATGCCACATCCTAAAAATAATGAGGCTGTTGGCCAATTTCCCCATAAAATAATATCCAGGATAACACTCCAAATGATAGCAGAATAAATCATGGGAGCAAGGACACCTGGAGGAGCATAGCGATAAGCTGTCACGATACAAAGTTGACCAAGGCCACCCCCTATGCCTAAAGAAATTAAGGCAATCCATCCACTAAGTGTGGGAGTGATCCACACAAAAGGAAGAGCAACAAGAAGAATAAAGGAGGGGAGAAAGCTGCCTAAAAAAGCAATCATTGAACTATTATGGGTTGAGGATAAAAGACGCCCATAAAGATTGTAGATAGCTTCCATAAACGCGCCGATAATGACAAAAAGAGCCCCAAAGTGGAATATCTCTCCGCCAGGCTTTGCAATCACTATAACACCAATAAAACCTATTCCAACAGAAAGCCACTGCACAGCCGTTACCTTTTCACGCAAAATAGGATAAGAGAGAATGACAAGAAAAAGAGTTGAGGAAAAATAAAGCGCCATGGAATCAGACAGAGGAACCATGCCTATGCCCAAAAAGAGTATAGGAAGAGCAAAAGCAATCAGGACAGCACGTTTAAGGTGAATTTTCCATTCGGACTGAGAGGGACGAGCCCACTCTTTCCGCATTGTTAAAAGAAGCCCCGTAGGTAAACTTGCAAAAAAACAACGAAAAAAAACAAGTTGTATAGGGCCGTAATCTGCTGTTGTATCTTTGACGATCGCATTGATCACTGAAAAGATAAACATAGCGCCCAGCATATAAAGAACACCGTGCTTAACGGAGTGAGTGGGCTTGCCTGTCATCGTTTTTTACAAGCTCCAATCAATAGAAATCCTCAAACCTTTTTTCCTTCGTTACTGTAGGACTTCAGGTTGTTTTGACTTGCTAGTCTCCTTTTGTTCTTGAGCCACCTGTTGTTGATAAAGCTCTGCAAAATCAACAGGCGTTAAAAGAAGAGAAGGAAAACCCGCTTCCTGTGTTGTTGTGGCTACAATGTGGCGGGCAAAAGGAAATAGAATCCGAGGGCATTCAATCATCAAGATAGGCCGTAGGTATTCTTCAGGAACTTCACTACCAATGGTAAAAGCACCTGCATATTCAAGATCAAGAAGAAAAACTTGATTTTCCTTTCTCTTAGCATCAACACGGATGCGCAACACCACCTCATAGGCACGGTCAGCGATATTATGGGCCTGGGCTTCAATATGAACTGAAATGGCTGGTCTTTCTTCGACACCTGTTTGAGTAAGGGGAGAGGGGTTTTCAAAAGAAAGATCTTTAATATATTGTGCATTCACCATAAGTGGTGCTTGCGCTTCGGCCTTTGCATTAGGATTTTTTTGTCCATTTGTTTTTTTTGTTGCCATGACTTTTCCTTTCAAAATAATAGGCTCACCCTAAGGGAAAACAAACGGGAAAACAAGAGGGAGAAAGATTTTGTTATGTTTTTTGATGTGATCAGGCTTGGTTAACTTTGAGAAGGATGTTAAGACCATGCCATGAGTAGGATAAATATGAAAAGCAACTTACAAATTGTTATTTTAGCGGCAGGCCACGGAACACGGATGAAGTCCGATTTGCCGAAGGTTCTTCATCTCTTAGGGGGCCGTCCTGTTCTCCATTATCCCCTTGATCTTGCGCAGAAAATGAACTCTCAAGAAACGGTTCTTGTTGTCAGTCCAAACTTGCAAGACATTAAAACCCCTTTTTCTCATAAAACTGTTGTTCAAAATCCGGCTCAAGGAACAGGGGATGCGGTTAAATATGCTCTTCCTTTTCTTAAAGCTGAGGGGCACATTCTTATTCTCTTTGGCGATACACCGCTTATCCAACAAAAAACTCTTGAAAGAATGCTTGAGTTCGTTGAAACAAAGCCTGATATGGCTGTGACTGTTCTTGGAATGCGTCCTCTAGATAAGCAAAATTATGCACGCCTTCGTTTGAATGACAAAGGCGATTTAGAAGAGATTATTGAAGATAAGGATGCATCCCCTTCCCAAAAGGAGCTCCCTCTTTGTAATTCAGGGGTAATGCTGGTACGCGGTGATTTCCTTCATGAAGCCCTTCCTCGCCTCACCCCGAACAATGCAGCGAAGGAATATTACCTTACAGACCTTGTAAAAATTGCCCGTCAAAAGAATTATCTTTGCGGTGTTGTAGAAGGAGAGTCTTCTGAATTTATTGGAATAAATTCACGGCAAGATTTGGCATTGGCAGAAGCTTGTCTTCAAAAGCGTTTTCGTGAAAAAGCCATGGAAGAAGGAGTGACACTTTTAGATCCTCAAACGACCTATTTCAGTTATGATACACAAGTTGAGCAAGATGTAACTCTTCACCCTCATGTTGTTTTGGGAACAGGTGTATCCCTCAAAAAAGGGGCAGAAATTCTTTCTTTTTGCAAACTGAGCGATAGCCATGTGGGACCTAATGTAGTTGTGGGACCTTTTGCTCATTTGCGTGGCGGCGTTTCTTTGCAAGAAGGTGCCGAAATTGGAAATTTTGTTGAGATTAAGAAATCAACCTTTGGTCCGAAAGCAAAGGCTAAGCATTTAAGTTATGTAGGAGATGCAAACGTAGGATCCAAAGCCAATATTGGAGCAGGCACTATCACTTGTAATTACGATGGTCTGAATAAGTTTAAAACTAAAATTGGAGAAGGGGTTTTTATTGGCTCAAATAGCTCTCTCATCGCACCTCTCACCATCGGTGATTACGCCATAGTGGGGGCAGGAAGTGTTATTACGCAAAGTGTTGAAGGACGGGCTCTTGCGGTTACTCGGGCACAACAAACAACACTTGAAGACGGAGCTGATAAATTTCGAGATAAGCGCAAGCTAAGAAAGGATATTTAAAAATGTGTGGCATTATTGGAATTGTTGGAAATAAGCCTGTGGGACCCCGTCTTATTCACGGCCTTGAAAAACTTGAATACCGCGGTTATGACTCAGCAGGCATTGCTACCATTTATGAGGGAGAAATTCACCGTCTTCGTGCTGAGGGCAAGCTTGTTAATTTAAAAGCAAAATTCTTAGAAACGCCTCTTAAAGGTTACAACGGCATCGGTCATACGCGTTGGGCAACCCACGGACAGCCTATTGAAATTAATGCTCATCCTCTTCAAAATCCTCGAGTTGCGGTTGTTCACAATGGAATTATTGAGAATTATGGTGATTTGCGTAAGGATTTAGACACAAAAGGGTATGTTTTTGAAAGTGAAACGGACACAGAAGTTATTGCCCACCTCATCGCTTTTTATATTGATAAAGAATGCACTCCCCAAGAAGCTGTTAGCAAAACTTTAAATCAACTCAAAGGAGCGTTTGCTCTCGCCATTCTTTTTACAGGATATGAAAATTTGCTTATCGCGGCTCGTCAGGGAGGAAGTCCACTTGCTATTGGTTATGGCGAGGGAGAAATGTATGTGGGATCAGATGCGATCGCACTTGCCTCTTTAACTCAGCAAATATCCTATCTTGAAGACGGAGATTGGGCCGTTTTATCTCCAGAAGAGGTGCGAATTTTTAATAAAGAAGGCCACCCTGTTGAAAGACCCATCGTCCAAAGTCATCTGTCAGAAAACGATATCAGTAAAGGGTCTTACGATCACTTTATGTTAAAGGAAATTTATGAACAACCCCGCACCATTGAAACCACAATTGCCGCTTATTATAGGAATGAAAAAATAGACATTCCCGCTTTGCCATGGTCTGAAATCTCCCGCTTAACCATTTCCGCATGTGGAACGGCTTATTATGCAGGGTTTATTGCAAAATATTGGTTTGAAAGAATTGCGCGCCTCTCTGTTGAAGTTGATATTGCCTCTGAGTTTCGTTATCGAACGCCCCCTCTTCCAGAAAAGGGATTGGGCCTTTTAATTTCCCAATCGGGAGAAACTATCGATACACTCGCCGCCCTTGAATATATGAAATCCCAAGGCCAAACAATCCTTTCCCTTGTAAATGTATTATCAAGTTCTATTGCACGGCAATCAGATCATGTGCTTTTAACCCATGCGGGTCCAGAGATTGGGGTGGCTTCTACAAAAGCCTTTACATCCCAATTGACCGTTCTTGCCCTTCTTGTTCTTGAAGCGGCCCGGCAGCGTGGTTATCTGACGGAGGAGTCCTTCCACGAGAGAGCTCAAACCTTGCGTTTTCTCCCTGCCCTTTGTGAAAAGGTTTTCCTTCTTGAGGAGCAAATAAAGTCTCTTTCTACCCTTCTTGCAAAAGCGAGAGATGTTCTCTTTTTAGGTCGGGGGGCCCATTATCCGATTGCCTTGGAAGGGGCTTTAAAGCTTAAAGAAATTAGTTATATCCACGCAGAGGGCTATGCCGCAGGTGAAATGAAACACGGCCCCATAGCTTTGCTAGACAAAGATGTACCTGTTATCGTTATTGCACCTTATGATGATCTTTTTGAAAAGACGGCGTCAAACCTTCAAGAGGTTGCCGCTCGAGGCGCTCCAACGATTGTTTTGACAGATAATAAGGGAGCAACTCACCTTGGGTCATTAACGAATCATCTTCTGGTTTTACCTATGACAACAGAACTCACAGCACCGATTGTCTATACGCTCCCCCTCCAACTTTTAGCCTATCACACAGCGCTACTCAAGGAAACAGATGTGGATCAACCGCGTAATTTGGCAAAGTCAGTGACAGTCGAGTAACGTCATTCAGAGAAGGTCCTGTTCCTTTTTATTGTCAAACCCTTGACAAAAACAACCTCGGTGTGTAAACATTGTTTTTGAGTTTTTCTCAATTAACGTAAGGGTTTGATTTCATGAAAACAATTGTCATTGTTTAAGTCCCTAATTAGCTAATTTATTCATCCTCTAAGGAAGGGGATCGCTATTTTATTGCTTAATTAATGACTTTAATAATGAGGTTTTCGTATGAAAAAAATCAACCTACCAGCCATATGGCTTATTGTTCTTATCGTGGGGTTACCCCTTTTATCTGAGACAGTTTATACGCCATCTCTTCCTGATATTGCTCATGCCCTGTCTGTAACAGATGCCTGGGTTGAATATACCTTAACTATCTACCTTTTCGGATTTGCTGTAGGCACCCTCTTTTGGGGAAACTTATCGGATAAATGGGGACGAAAGCCTTGCATTCTCCTTGGTCTGGGCATATTTATTATCGGGTGTATAGGGTGCTATGCTTCGGATTCCATTTCTTTGCTGATGACCAGCCGTTTTGTACAAGCCTTTGGAGGCAGTACAGGAAGTGTTCTCGGTCAAGCCGTGTGCCGTGACGCCTACCATGGCTCCACCCTTGGAAAGCTCTATGCTACCGTAGGTGGGGCTCTGGCCATTTTTCCCGCCATTGGCCCCGTCATCGGTGGAAGCATAGATCAAGCCTATGGATGGCCCGCTATTTTCTTATTTCTCATCATTTGCGGAACTATTGTCCTAGGGCTGACAACTAAAATGCTTCCCGAAACTCACCCACATGAAGATAGAAACCATATTCCTCTCATGACGACATTGATAGATATGATCTGTGATGTTCGTGTTATTGGTTTTGCTTTCCTAGTAGCGGCCTGCAATGGCATTGCCTTTTCATTCTATGCGGAAGGACCATTCTATATGATTGAGCTATTGGGGCTGTCCCCCAGTCAGTATGGACTGCTGTTCGTCGGAATCGCCTCAGCCACATTGGTTGGGGGAATCATGGGAAGACGACTTCACAATCACCATTCCTCCATGGCTATAATGGACTATGGATTGGGAATTATTCTCTTTGGATCAGTATTATGGATTTTACTTATCTGCGTCACTCAGAACAGAGCTTTCTTGATTTGGGGAAGCCTAACATTCATGATGATAATAACCAGCGGAATTGCGCTCGTCACATCCAACGCTTTATCTCTGTCCTTAGTGAATTATAAAAATCGCATTGGGACAGCGTCTTCGTTGTTTGGGTTCTTTTATTATACTCTCATTTCCCTATTCACATTGGGAATGGGCTACAGCCATACTGAAACAGTATTTCCCATGCCTATCTATTTCGGTACCATTGCAGTGCTCATGATTGTGGTCCGAAGAACGATGCTCGTAGAAAAAACTAAGAAAAGAGACCTATGAGGAATTTAAGAGTTTTTTTCAAAAAAAGAGGGCCGAAGCCCCCTTTTTCAAAGAAGTAAAGTTTAACGTTTGGAGAACTGGAAGCTCCGACGGGCTTTTTTGTGACCGTACTTTTTACGTTCAACAACACGCGCATCTCTTGTAAGGAAGCCTTCTTTCTTCAAGATAGTTCTTAATGCAGGTTCATAAAGTGTCAAAGCTTTGCTGATGCCATGACGAACAGCACCCGCTTGGCCAGAAAGGCCTCCTCCGGAAACGGTACAAACGACATCATACTGTTCCTGGCGATTTGCAGTCACAAAAGGTTGATTGATCAACATACGCAAAACGGGACGTGCAAAGTAAACTGTATCTTCACGATTGTTCACTTTGATTTTTCCTTTGCCGGGTTTAATCCATACGCGGGCGACGGCATCTTTCCTTTTACCGGTAGCATAAGACCGTCCTTGAGCATCAATTTTTGGCTGAGGAAGAGGAGTGTCCTTTGAAGAGGTAACTCCCGTTACAACTGCTACTTTTTCGGACACAGCAGATTTTAGTGTTTCAAGACTGACTTTATCCATGATCAGTCGCTCCTTTTGTTTTTGGGGTTCATTGAAGCTACATCCAAGGGCTGAGGAGTTTGTGCCTCATGGGGATGGGCGGGGCCAGCATAAATCTTTAAACCACCCATTTGCCTGCGTCCTAAAGGACCCCGGGTGATCATACGTTCAACGGCTTTGAAAACAACACGCTCTGGATATTTTCCTTCCAAAAGCTGACTCATCGTTCTTTCTTTGATTCCGCCAGGATGGCCTGTGTGCCAATAAAACTTTTTATCCTTAAGCTTATTGCCCGTAAGACGTACTTTTTCTGCATTCACAATAATAATGTTATCGCCGCAATCCATGTGAGGGGTGAAAGTTGGCTTGTGCTTGCCGCGCAAATAGTTTGCAACAACAGAAGCTAAACGTCCTAACACAAGATCCGTGGCATCAATAATGTACCACTTCTTATCAATCTCACTGGCTTTCATTGAGTAGGTTTTCATTTTCCTTCACCTCTAATTTAAAGTCCAATGGAAGGTTAATAATCTGCAACCATCAAAATGTCAAGGGAATTTAATGAAAAACGGATGTGGTATTATATTACCTCCATGAGACTGGAGCGGGTGAAGGGAATCGAACCCTCGTCTGGAGCTTGGGAAGCTTCTGCTCTACCATTGAGCTACACCCGCCATAGGCAAATTTATACGAAAGATTCCGTAGCGCTGCAAGCCCCCCTTTACAGAAAGAACGCTATTCGATAGGCTTTAAACATATTAAACAACAGTATTGAGTAGAATCATGACTCCGTCCTTAGCCCGCAGTTGGATTGTTTGGGCGTGTGCTGCCCTCTTTTTTTGCTATCAATTCCTCCTCCGCGTCTCTCCAAGCGTGATGACCCACGAGTTGATGATTGACTTGCATGTAGATGCTTGTACTTTAGGACTCTTAACCTCCTTTTACTTCTATGGGTATGCAGGATTTCAGCTTCCTGTAGGAAGTCTCTTAGACAAATTTGGACCCCGACGGCTATTAGTATGCGCCGCGCTAACTTGCACAGGAGGAAGCTTTCTCTTTGCCTCAGCTGATACGGTTTTAATTGCTTCAATCAGCCGCTTTCTTATCGGAGCTGGCTCTGCCTTTGGATTTTTAAGTTGTATGAAACTGGGCACCCTTTGGTTCCCACCTCAACGTATCTCTATTATTGTAGGTTTTACCCTCCTTCTAGGAACTGCAGGCGGTATGTCAGGAAGTTACCCCATGTCTTTTTTGGTAGATGCTTTTGGCTGGCGAGAAGCAGTTTGGTTGACAGCCCTTGGAGGCGTTTTCATCGCTCTCCTAGCAGCTTTCATCGTACGTGATCATCCTCCAAAGATTTTGGAAAATTATATCAATCAGCACCATGCCATTGGAAGCCCCAAATTGAGCCTCTGGAAAGGCTTAATCATTATTATACAAAAACCCCAAACCTGGCTTCTTGCCATCTATGGTTTTATGATGTACGTGCCCATCGCAGGTTTTGCTGATATGTGGGGAGTCCCCTTTTTAACACAAGTTCATCATATGGACAAACAATCCGCTTCTCTTGCTACGACCCTGCTTTACTTGGGCGTTGGACTAGGAACACCTCTTTTTGCTTTTCTCTCCGATTACTTAAAGCGATTTAAAGTTGCTCTGTTTTGCGCTTCCCTAGGTGCCCTTTGTGCCTTCATAATTATCATTTATAGCCCCATTTTGACGCCTTCTTTTGCCATGGTAATTCTTTTTTTCTCAGGACTCATGATGGGGGGACAATTCATGGCCTTTTCTGTGGTCTGCGAAATCAATCCTCTTTCTGTCAGTGGTATGGCCTCAGGTTTTCAGAATCTTGTTTCCATGACAAGTGGCATCCTGTTACAACCTCTTATTGGATGGCTTTTGGATCTTTTCTGGGAAAGTGCCGTTGAAAATGGTATTCGCCTTTATTCACTGGCAGCCTATCAAATGGCCCTTACAAGCCTCATTATCGCCTTAATTTTGGCTACTTTAGCAGCTATTTTCATTAAAGAAGCTTACCCAGAGCGAGAGTGATATACGGCAAAAGAAGACAGGGGGGTCTTAATCACTGAAACACTCCCATTTCTTCTAACCCTTCATCAAAATCGCGTTGACAGCTTGGCGCTTTACATTTACGAAGGGCATCCGTCGGCTTCTGTTCTTTACCCCTTTTACGTAATGATTGGCTCCGGCAAGCTTCTCCTTTGAGATATTCGATAAAATCCTCGTGGAAAGCATCTGTTGAATAAGTTCAGATACAAGTGAGACAAAAAGTTAGTTGAGGTAGGGGCTGTGAAGTGGAGGGTAAAGCGATAGCT
>JAIEQB010000038.1 GCA_019748065.1 Alphaproteobacteria bacterium
TATCCTTAATGGTTTACTCAGACCCGTCTCTCGATCTTCCAGGTCATCCGCTATAATTTCGGCTACATGCCACACACACCCTGATTTCTTTCTCATGATAAACTCCCTTTTTTGGCAGGAACACTATCATTCTTTTAGGCTTTTGAAAATTTGTCCGCTGTTAAGGGAATATTGTATAGACTCTTCTGTACATGCTATTAAGAAAAGAAAAATAGAAAGCAAGGCAAATTGTGCAAAACAATAACTTTCCACTCCCTCTTCATGGATTTCTTAAAAAGACTTCATATTTATGGAGGGCTGTATGAAAAAAGCTAAAACCGTATTTGCGGCTATGGCAGGCACATCCTTAGAATTTTATGATATTACCTTATATGGCTTTTTTACTTCTCTCTTTGCTCCTCTTTTTTTTCCCTCTACTAATCCCACAATTTCTTTAATGGCAAGCCTTGGAACGTTTGCGGCTGGATTTCTCATGCGTCCGTTAGGAGGAGTTTTTTTTGGTTATGTAGGAGACAGGTATGGACGAAAGAAAGCTCTTGTTATTGCCATCTTCCTTGTTACGTTACCAACGGTTACAATTGGACTTGTTCCGACCTATGCAGAAATAGGAATCCTTGCCCCTCTTATCCTTATCCTATGCCGTCTTCTTCAAGGAGTCTGTGTGGGAGGGGAATATGGAGGAGCGGCCGTTTTTATTTCAGAACAGGTTCAAGAGAAAAGAGCTGGACTTGCAGGAAGTATTTTATGTGCAACAGCCTTTCTAGGAGCCATTGTGGGATCGGGGATAGGGGCCTTGTGTACAGCGTCTTTTATGCCCCCCTGGGGATGGAGAATTCCTTTTTTAATAGGAGGGGTTTTTGGTTTAATAGCCTACTTTTTTCGTAAAGGCATTCAGGAAACAGCGTCTTTCTCACAAGTGAAAAAGAAAAAAATAGATGTCCATTTTCCCTTGAAAGAAGTTTTTCAACAAAGAAAGCTAAATTTACTGTGCGCAACGGCAATGGGCTCATGTGTGCAAATTCCCTTTTATATGGCCTCTATTTACATGCAGATTCTTTTAATCAATGAGCTAAAATTTGCCTCATCTGATGCCCTTCTCGTCAATACAGGAGTTATGGTTTTTTGGATGGCACTCCTCCCCATGGCAGGATTTTTATCAGATCGGATAGGAGCCATTAAGCTTATGTCCTACTCTGCCCTTGCCGTTATGAGCCTCGTCTATCCTCTCTTTTTCTTACTTGAGTACCATCTTTCTTTGGGGACAGTTGTAATTGTCCAGTTTATGATCAGTCTCGCTGGTGTTGGTTTTATGGGAGCTGCCCCTGGGCTTATGCCACAACTTTTTCCTGTAGAAGAACGTGTTAGCGGCACAGCCGTGGGCTTTAGCTTAGGCCAGGCTCTTTTTAGTGGTATAACACCACTCGTGGCTACAGCGCTCGTGACCTGGACAGGAAACTTTAAAGCTCCCGCTTTTTATCTTATTTTAACGAGTTTAATTGGCTGGTCAGCTGTCAATGGAGCTAGCTATTTATTGAATGGGAAGCAAAGAAGAAAACAAACGTACATCAATGTCTCACAACCCACTTTAGCAACCTAATCTCTGAAACCTAACCCTCTGGAGCTTTTATGACACATCAACCTCACATTACATATCATCAGATTCAATCAAAGACGCTCATGAAGAATATGTTAGGAGATCCAATTGTTCGAACACTCGCTGTTTATACGCCTCCTCATTATGATAAAACTTGTCATTATCCGCTTTTAATGGCCTTAGCCCCCTATAATAATTCAAGTCTGGGCTTGATTACACTTCAACCAGGAAAAGAAAACTTAGCACAGCGGCTGGATAGGCTTATCCTCTTAGAAAAAATGTCCCCGTGCATTGTTGTCTTTCCTGACTGTTTTACACGCTTAAAAGGAAATCAATATATTAATAGTACTGTTGTAGGAGCATACCAGGACTTTTTAATTGAAGAAGTCCTTCTTTTTGTAGAAGGGCGCTATCTCACAGGAGGTCCAGGATATAGAGGTTGTTTTGGAAAATCCTCAGGAGGATTTGGCGCTCTTACTCACGGAATGACACGACCAGATATCTGGTCTGCAGTGGCATGTCATTCTGGAGGCATGGGATTTCCCTGGATGGTAGGGGGATTTATTTCTTTAATTTCTATTGAACTTCATCGTCATGGTTATGATATAGAGCTTTTCATAAAGCACACGGAAAGCGCTTATAAACTCACCTATGAAGAATTCGCAACGTTAATGTTTTTATCTTTTTGTGCAGCCTATGACCCAGATCCGAGTTGTTTTCTTGGTATTCGCCTTCCTTTTGACCCTTATACAGGACAGTGGATTGAAGGCGCGTGGAACAATTGGTTAGCTTGTGATCCTGCTTTTCCTTCTCAAGAAAGAATTAAAAATCTCTCTTCTCTCAAAGCTCTTTATATTGATTGCGGAAGTTATGACCAATATCATCTTCAATTTGGAGCACGTATTCTTCATAAAACCCTAGTCGAGCATCAAGTCCCTCATTACTTTGAAGAATTTCCCGATACTCACACGGATATAGAGTATCGCTATGACGTAAGCTTGCCTTTTATCATAAAGGGAATTCTTGAAAAGAAAGAATGGGAAGAGGCCTCATGAAAGATGGGTTTAGCGAACATTGATGCAAGCAATCCAAAAAAACCACTCAACATTAAATAAAACGCAGGAGCTGTAGAGTCTCCTGTCCAGGTCACTAAAGTTGTCGCAATGAGAGGCGCCGTTCCTCCAAAGAGAGCTTGCCCAAGGGTATAATTAAAAGCAACCCCACTATAACGCTCTAAAGGAGAAAAAAGAGAGGGAAGGAAACCTGGTAGTGCCGACACAAAAGCAGCTCCCAAAAAACTCAATACGGCCTGAAAAGCAAAGATGTATATTAAAGAGTGTGTTCCAGCAATAAAATTGAAAAGTGGAAATGCTAGAACAAGAGTAAGAAAAGAAGAGATCGCCATCAAAGTTGAAAGACCGATTTTATCCGCATAATGACCAAAGATCGGCAAAAGAATCACCCACGTAAAAAGAAAAAAGGCATTTACAAGCATCATTGAGGCAACCGAAAGTCCAAACTCTTGCGTAAGAATAGGATTAAGATAAATGGACCCAAGGTAGAGAGGAATTAATCCATTGGCTCCCATAGCGATAACACAAAGAGCGTTACCTGGTTTTTTCTTGTAAACTTCTAGAAGAGGGATCGAACCTTCTTTTATAAATTTAGCTTCTTTTTTAAAGTCTGGCGTTTCGGGTAGCTTCCTTCTTAAAAAATAACTTCCCAAGCCGATAATACCGCCTATAATAAAGGGGATCCTCCATCCCCAATCGGGCATGACAGAGAGGGTTGAAAAAGCCCCCACCAAAGTGCCTAATAACGCCCCTCCAAAGCCCGTTGCACAGAGAAAACTACCTATAAAACCCGGCCTATTCTGGCCCGAATGCTCTGCTACAAATATGGCCGCACCACTGTACTCTCCACCCACACTAAATCCTTGGACTAAACGACATCCCATAAGGATAAGAGGAGCAAGAATGCCGATGGTTGTATAGGTTGGAAGAAAGCCGATGATTAAAGTTGGAAATGAAGCCACTAAAATGGAAGCAAGAAGAGACTGTTTTCTCCCCAAAATATCACCAAAATGACCAAAAATAAGACCTCCTAGAGGACGCATAAGAAACCCCAAAGCAAAAGCGCCCCAACTTGCAATGAGGCTAATAATATAATGTTCACTTGGGAAAAAAAGGGGAGCAAGCATGGCTGCGAAGAAACCATAAAGGGTCACATCATAGTGCTCTAAAGCATGCCCCACCATAGCTACACTTACTGCTAGATTTTTCTTCATAAGAACCTCTTTTATCCTTTTATTATTAAGAGATTTTTACCCAAAATAAAGAAAAAGAAAATCCTATAACGGAGGGAGATGATCTCTTTTAATAATTTCCTTTAAAAACTCCTTAAAAACACTAATGCGTTTAAAGTCAGAGAGAGCCTTAGGATATATATAATAAATATCTATTTTAGGCCCCATAACATGAGGCAAAACAGGCACGAGCCTTGAGGTACGAAGCAAGGGTGATTCTCGTGAAAGGGAGACAATACCAAGGCCGGCTTCAGCGGCGAGAAATAATCCATAAGAAGAATTAATACACATATAGGGGGTAATAGGTTTTGGAGATAACCTTAACAACCAATTGACTTCATCGTAAGGTTTGACAACATCTTCTTCACCAAAGGAAAGCAAACGATGACTTTCTAATTCTTTAATATCTTCAGGAAAACCAAAATTAGCAAGATAAGAAAGATGGGCATATAATTTCTGTTGCCAGGTCATTAAATAATCTTGAACTAAGTCCTCCTGGGGATGATGAATAAGGGGCCTTAAGCTTACTTCTAACCTCGTTTTATCGGGAGGGAGAAGGTGATCATCTCCTATAATTCGAAGGTTAATCTCAGGATAGCGTGTATTAAACTCTCCTAAATAATAAACAAGCCATGAATTCACCAGAGAGTTTGTTGTCTCTACCTTAAGAATTCCCCTTATGTCAGAAGGGGCTTCTCTTAAAAAATGTTGGGTTGTATCAAGTTCTTCCATGATGTTTTGAACGGTCTCATAAAGGATTTTTCCTTTTTTTGTAAGACGCAGCCCCGTGCTTTTGCGTTCAAACAATTGAAGCTTTAAACGCTCTTCTAAGTGAATAATATGGCGACTTAAGGAGGATTGGCTGGTATTAAGTTCCTTAGCGGCATTCGATACATTCTCGTGCTTAGCAACGTAATAAAATATCTTTAGCTTATTCCAATCCATGATTTAAGTATGTTATCAGATTACAGGATATTTTGTATAGCTTTCTCTTCATAATATAAACTATGAGACTGAAAAATCTAGATATCTAGAAATTCTTTTTGCCCTCTCTACTCTACCTTCCCAATTTTCCTTGTAAATTTGAGCAAGGGAAGGATCGTCAATTAGGAGAATGTTCTCAGCGTTCTTTGAATTTGCCTCGACACTATATCGAGAACTATCAAGGAATAGTGGAAAGATAGGCTATCGGCCAGATTTTGCATGCCAACAGTATCTGTTAAGGCGACGCTATCAGCTAAGCAAGATTGATAGGAATGAAGAAGTCAGGAACTATATTCATGAGAGATCTGGAGATATTAATCATAGAAAATCCTTTGGGCATTGGGAAGGTGATTTTATTTCATAAGACAAAGACAAATGTACTGACTCAGATATGATGAAATCTCTAACCCTTGATAATGATCCAGCATTTGCAGAATATAAGGGAATTGGAGAATCTCTAAAATCAGACATTTATTTTTGTGACCCTTATAAATCTTATCAGAAAGGGGCAATAGAAAGTGGCAATCGTTTGATTCGTGAGAAGCTTCCAAAACGAGCCAACATTGATTAGATATCACAAAACAGAATTGAGGAGATTATGAATAAACTCAACCAAAGGCCTATGAAAGTTATGGGGTTTTTAACACCTCAAGAAGCCTTCTTGAGAGGTACTCTTTAATGGAAATTCGCACTTCACCATTGAAATTGTCAAGCGGCGACATTTTTTAATTCTTCATCTATTCAGCAATAAATGATTTATGATAAAGTGTTCCTGGGCATAACTCTCTCCTTGGTAATGTTTTTCCAAAACTAAAATACCCTTGATAGCTATGTCTTTCAACTCTCACTAAAAGTTGAAAATCGCGTAAAACATACATAGAAAGGGATTTATGTTTAGGCTTATTTTGTTGACTTTTGCGATTTTCTTTTCTACTTTTTGCTCTATGATCCCTGTTTTAGCCGAATACTCACATATTTCTAAAATAGAAGGCCTTAAATCAATTAAGGACAATTATGATACTTACCTTATTGATGTCATTGGTGTAATGCACGATGGAAAAAATCCCTTTAAAGAAGCCGTTGACTGCGTTAACAATCTTATTTCAAATGGGAAAACCGTTATTTTTGTATCCAATAACCCACGTCCAGGCTCTCTTACAAGAGAAAAACTCTCGTCTTTTGGAGTCAAGCAGCCTTTTGAAATCGCAACTTCAGGTGATGTGGCAAGAGAGCTTTTGTCTACTAAATTTAAAAATAAAAAAATATATCACTTAGGTTCTGAAAGAAATGCCGATATCACCCATAATTTAAGCTTGAAAACTGTCAAAAACTTAGAACAAGCTGATTTTGTTTTATTAACCGCTTTTCTTGAGCCTGAGGAATCATTAGCTCAGCATGTACCCATTTTAAACAAAATTCTTCATTTAAACCTCCTTGTTTTATGTGCTAACCCAGATAAAATGGCTATGCATGGTGATAAGATACGTTTATGCGCAGGTACCCTTGCGGAATATCTTAGCTCTCAAGGAGGGAGTGTTATGTATACGGGTAAGCCGGATAAGATCATCTTCGAAAACTTAGCGAACCTTTTCCCTCATATTAACTTTGATAAAGAGAAAATGATTATGATAGGAGATTCTCTTGAAACGGACATTAAGGGAGCCCATCAATTTGAAATTGATTCTCTACTTGTTCTCTCAGGGAATACAGGAAAAGAATTAGAAAAGGAAAAAAAAGATTTATCTTCTTTTCTTCATACTTACTCTCCTTCAATGGTGCCGAGTTTTTATATGAATCATCTTACCTGGTAGCTTTTAAAATGGACAATGTTATGCCCTTGTTTAGCTTCCTCATTTTCTGAGTAAGGTTCGGAAACAAGTAATTTTATTATCCATTCCTTAGTATTTTCTGTAGGGTTACTGATTTCCAGCTGGTAACCTTCTTTTTGCGCTCGCCTTTTTATTAGTTCTATATTTTCCTCTATAAAATTATTGGACATAGTCATATGAACTTCTGTGCTTAATTCTTCGACAGGCAAAGAATACTCTCTTGGTGAATTGGAAGTATTAAAAAAAGATATTACTTTAATATAGATGAAAATATTTTCATGAGTCTGATTATTATGATAATCTGTTTTCAATATAATCTGAGAATTCTGTGCATTTTTTTCTTTTAAGATACAATTTATAATGCAAATTAGGATATGTTTTAATTGAAACCGATCTCCATAGTATAAGGGCAAATCTACATTATACTCCTTTTCTATCTTAATTGAGTGTTGATGGATTTCTTTTAAATAAAAAGATACGCATTCATTTAAGAGGGAATTTATATGAAAAAAGCTTTTTTTACCAGTTGTGAACAGGTCTTTTGCTTTTTCGACAAGTTCGGACGTATGATTTATAAGTTTAAGAGTGGCCTCAGTCCCAATGTTATCGTGTTCTGTTGCTACTAAATTTAAACAAAGGCTTACATCACTTAGACTTTCTCTTACTTTTTCGACAACTCCTTTATAATAATTTTCTCGTTCATTAGAAGAAAGTTCAGTTAAGTGGTTTGTATAATTGAGCAAATCTGATCTTTGGGCATTCTGTTTTATGTATTGCTGAAGCAAAGCGAGTCCACTTGAAAGCTTGTCAACTTCACTTATGCCTATACTCAAAAATTTTACATCGTCTTCTTTATTTAAGATCTTTTCGGTCGATTCCGAAAGGAATTTCATTGGGACGATAATTTTATTTTTAAAAAAGCCTAAAAGAAAAACAAGAAAAAAAGGAAATAATGATAATTCTATAAGTTGAGGAAAAAGCTCTTGAAAAAAGGCGTAAAAATATAATCTTTTATTATGCCCCACAAAAACGGCTAGATTAAAATTTTTCAATACCTCTTTCATATCATAGTCATTACCATTATGGGTAAAATTCTCGTGTTTTGCTTTGCTTTTTAAATTATCAAGCTGAGCAGAAAGCGTCTCATCACTTGCTAAAAGTATATTCCCACTTGAATTCTCTAAGAGGAGAAAGTGATAGCCATTTTTTAAAAACCTTGATCTTAAATATCTTTCAAGCTCACTTATATTAATTCCCAGAACAAGGTAGCCTATGAACGCGCCTTTTATATTTGTTAGTCCCATTGCGCTCGGCAACACTAATTTGCTACTAAATATGCTTTTAGAAGTTCCCGATAATTTTAAAGTCCACGGCTGTTCGCGAGCTGTTTTATAATAAGCTCTAGAAAGGATAGATTTCTTACTATCTTTCAGGATTCCAGCTTTGCCGCTTACCGTAATAATTCCTTCATCATTTGCCCAGCTTACATAAGAACTTGTAAGGCTTTTAAGATTTAAGTCTCCTGTCGAAGTTAGTAAATTCGAAATTTCATTGATGTTACTATACTTATCGTTCTTAACAATAACATCACCTAAATACTTTAAAAGCGCTTCATCTTCTTTAAATAAATCCTCGATTTCCTCTACTACGTTTTTAAGAATTTCAGTCTTCGTCAAATAACTCTGCTTTTTAAAATTGTCATAACAAAAGAAGGCATAAAATAAGAGGAGAAAAACAGTAAGCATACTCCCCACAATTGCAATCAGATAATAGCCTTTCCCCAGTGATTTTAAAATTTTACCCTCCTGCACCTTGTTCCTTAGGTTATTTTTTCGACCATCCATTCCACAAACCGATGGTCTATCTTTTTTGATTCAGTTTTTGCTGAATAAGCATAGCTTTCTTTAATGATTTTTAGTACTTGATCAATTGTGATGTCTTGATGATAAGGCTCAAGAAGATTAAGAACTGTTTCCACAATTTCGCGTAATAGTTCCGGCTCTTCAAACTTAAGGAGTTTTTTCTGTCTTTCTTCCTTATCGAAACATTCGTTATTATCAAGCGGATATTCTCCTTCCAAAAGATCATTAATCTCACAATTTAATGCCATAGCTATTTTTTTTAAAGTATAGGCACTTGGCTTTTTTGTTTGCCCCCGTAGTATGTTTCTCACAGCACTCATTCGAAGGCCGGCTTTTTTTTCAAGCGCCGCTACCGAAAGGCTGTGTTCATTTAATTTTTCTCTAATCTTCTGTTTTATATTCATATTGATCTTATCATCTAGCTTATACTCTAAGTAGTCAAGGTTTCCCCTCTAAAATTTATAATCTGTTGTAAATTAAGGAAGAAAATATTGAATAAGTTCAGATACAAGAGAGACAAAAAGTTAGTTGAGGTAGGGGCTGTGAAGTGGAGGGTAAAGCGATAGCTTTATCCCCATTTTACAACCCCT
>JAIEQB010000030.1 GCA_019748065.1 Alphaproteobacteria bacterium
CCCTTCTTATTCTTTAGCGACTGTAAGAAAGACTTAGCCTACTCTATTCTTTATCTCTTATCCAAAACTCAGGTTACATAAAAAAACTTTCTTTCCTGAACTGGTTTAAAGGTAGAGATTTTACAGAATCCAAACATATCCCAGTGAAATCTGTTAATGAAAAACACCATGCTTTTTTGACATAATTACATCAAGAATTTGGGAGAATTTTTGCTAGAGCTCTCCCTGATAAGGAGAGCTTGTGTCAAACGTAAAAAAACAACTTTCCAAAAAGGTAGACATTAAAAAGTTATAATAGACAAAAAAATTGATAGGCGAGAAATGTTTTTAATAGATATAGATTGGAATAAATTTATTGGAACAGTGTTATTTTTATTTGCCATTGCTAACCCGATTGGTGTTATTCCTGTATTTCTATCACTTACTTCAAGCGAAACTTTTTCTTTGCGCCATAAGATTATTATTACCGCCTCAATTGCTGTTGCCATCTTCTTTATTAGTGCAGTATTAATCGGAAAGCAAATATTGATTTTTTTTAACATTGGTCTCAATGATTTTCGTATTACTGGTGGCCTTCTTATGCTTTTTATCGCGTTTAATATGTTTCAAGCACGATACAGCCGTGTTAACCAAACAAAAGGAGAGAATGAAGAGGCAGAAGAAAATATAAAAGAAATTGCAATTACACCGCTTGCTTTTCCGATGTTGGCCGGACCAGCAGAGCTTAGTATGTTGATGACATATGCCAGCGATGCTAAGTCCTGGTCCTATAAAATATTATTGATTTTTGCAAGTATTATTGTTGCCTTTTTAATAGCTCTTGTTTTATGGGCTGCATTACCAATTGAAAAATTAATTGGGAAAACGGGGATTAATATATCTACACGAATCACAGCCTTAATTGTTGCATCTATTGGCATTAGCTTCATCATGACGGGAATTAAGAACGAGTTTCCAATGCTAGCGGGATATTAAAAACTGGGATAGAGGGGTTACTCAATTTTGAAAAGACAGCATTATAAATTAAGGATTACAATAGGCACAATTCTCAGGGCCAACTTTATCCTCTTTTTTAACTACAGAAGGAGAAATTTTTTTCACCTATGCACAACGGATCATTACTTTACACCACGAGGTTATTTCTCGCTTCAAAGAACATCATCTAAAAAGAGAAATTCGCTTTGGTGTTCCTGAAGATTTTGCCACCTTTTTTCTGGCGGATGTACTTGCAGATTTTTCACGAATTCATCCGGGAATTCTGTTAAACGTGGAATGCGACTTAACCCTTAATCTTTTAGAGCGATTCAAGAAGGGTGAATTTGATATTGTTTTAACGAAAATGACTTGCCCCAAAGATTTTCCCTATGGTGTTAATCTCTTAACAGAGTCCTTAGAGTGGGTTTGTAACCAGAGTTTAAGGGCTACTCTTGAGAAAGAACAGGTTCTTCCTCTCGTCCTCTCTCCCCAACCTTGCATTTATCGAACGCATGCTCTTCAAGCTTTAGAAACTGCAGAGTTCAAGTGGCGTATTGTTTATACAAGCTCAAGCTATGCAGGAACCTTAGCTGCCGTTAAAGCCGGACTCGGATTAACTGTCCTACCAAAAAATATGATCCCAAAGAACCTCACTTATATTAATAATGATTTTCTTCCGAAACTTGATAAAGTTCATATTTCTTTTTTAAAAAAATCAGATAATAATAAAGCTATAAATAGCTTTGAAAATTTTGTGTTAAAAAAAATGAGATAATTTCTATAT
The DNA here is from genome assembly GCA_019748065.1 of Alphaproteobacteria bacterium. Classification (GTDB taxonomy): domain Bacteria; phylum Pseudomonadota; class Alphaproteobacteria; order UBA9655; family UBA9655; genus UBA9655. The sequence continues at coordinate 1,760 of JAIEQB010000030.1, forward strand.
AACATATAGATTCAACATAAGAGTTGTTGCCAAAAAATCTCTTTTATCCCCGTTGAAAAAACGACGAAACATACCTAATTCTTAGAAAGAGAGTTATTAAATTAGAGATGAAAAATGAGGAAAGATAAATTTGAAAGAAGCTCATCAAAAAATGAACCACACGGATTAGAATCGCTTCAAAAAGCTATTGAGACTCATATTGTTGGGCAAAAGAATTTAATTGAAAATCTCTTGGTCTCTCTTCTCGCCGACGGACATGTCCTTATTGAAGGTATGCCCGGCCTTGCCAAAACAACGGCCGCAAAGGCAATTGCAAAGGGAATTCAAGCAGACTTTCATCGTATACAGTTTACTCCAGATTTACTGCCTTCTGATCTTATTGGAACAGAAATATACGTTCATGAGAAAAGTAATTTTACTTTTCGAAAGGGACCTCTCTTTAACAATATTCTTTTGGCGGATGAAATTAACCGAGCACCTGCTAAAGTCCAGTCTTCTCTTTTAGAAGCTATGGAAGAAAAGCAAATCACTGTTGGGCACAAAACTTATAAACTTCCCGATCTTTATATGGTGCTTGCGACCCAGAATCCAATTGAACAAGAAGGAACTTACAATCTTCCTGAAGCTCAGCTGGATCGCTTTTTAATGCATATCGTTGTTGATTACCCAACTCCGGAAGAGGAACGACAAATTATTGATCTTATGGAAAAAGAACAGACAAGTTCATTTCCATCCGTAACGACACAAGAAGAAATTATAAGTGCCCGTAAGGAAGCCTGTGAGATACCTATGAATAATAAACTAAAGGACTATGTGGTTTCCCTTGTAACCGCAACACGTATGCCAGCGCAGTATGATGAAAAACTCGCGCAATGGATTGCCTATGGAGCTTCACCTCGAGCGACATTGGCTTTGATCCGCTGCGCAAAAGCTCTTGCTTGGTTATGGGGCGATGCTTATGTAACACCTCATCATGTTCAGAAGATGGCTCTTCCGGTTCTACGCCATCGTATTATTTCCTCAACTGAAGCAGATATTGAAGGAATTGAGCGAGAGAGAATCGTCAAGAGATTGCTTGAGGCTGTAGCCATCCCCTAAGGTGAGTCTATGTTATACCCCAGTTTTGATGATTTAGTTGCTCTAAAACATAAGGCTTCCGAACTATCTTATGTCTCTGAATATTCTATCTCTTCGATTTCTGGAGGAGATTATTGTTCTCCTTTTCGAGGCCAGGGATTGGAATTTGAAGAGGTACGTACGTATGAACCTGGAGATGATATTCGCGCAATTGATTGGAAAGTAACTGCCCGAATGGGAAAACCCCATACAAAAATTTTTCGAGAAGAGCGTGAGCGGAGTGTTATCTTATGTGTGGATGTAAATTCCACCATGCGTTTTGGAACAAAAGGAACCTTCAAATCTATACAAGCAGCAAGAGTAGCTGCTTTGTTGGGATGGCAAGCCATCATCAAGCATGACAGGCTCGGGGTTTGTCTTTTTGGTGATGTGCCAGCCGGTGTTTATTTCTTCTCTCCACAGCGTTCTTCTAAGCCTTTGTTAAAAATGTTTAAACAACTAAGTCAAACAAATATAAATAATAATGCTCTCAACATTCCATTAGAAGAAGCGCTCACCCATATGAATAAGGCTGTCCCTACTGGAGCCCTTATTTATATTATCGGTAACTTTAACCTCCTAAATCCTGCGTTAGAAAAGCAGTTAAGTGCCCTTGGTAAACGCTGTGATATTATCCTCATCCCGATTGATGATCCTATGGATAAAAATATTCCTGCTGTTGGCCCTCTAATATTTTCCGCAAACAACTCAGACAAATTTTTAGTTGATACAGAGAGCCAGGAAGGAAGGGAACGCTATACAAAGCAATGGCTAGAAGAAAGAGAAAGTCTACACAAAATTGCTTCTAAGCTTAAAATTGGTATGATTCCAATTGGGACCGAAGTAGATGCCGGGAATGCGTTGTTTTTAGGCTTAAAGCGTATCCAAAGAAGACGGCCTAAGAAATGAATGATGCACTAAAACAGCTCTATGATATTGAAGGGCTTGATCCCATCAGTTGGTGGCCACTTGGACAAGGGTGGTGGCTACTCATCATTCTTATTGTCATGTTTGTTATAGGACTTTCTATCCTCTATTTTAAAAGACAAGCTCTTAAACGGAGTTGGCAACACGTAATTTTAAACCAACTCTCTGATTTTGAGAAAAATCTGTGTGAAGAAAATGCCCAAGCAACAGTAGCTCAACTTTCTGAATTATTAAGACGTATCGCAATGCATCAATATTCTCGTGTTGAATGCGCTGGTCTTGAAGGAAAAGTTTGGCTTTCCTGGCTTAAGAGACATGATCCTCAACAATTTGATTGGGAAACGAAAGGAAAGATTCTAGTTGAAGCTCCTTACTCTCCTTCACCTATAGCCGTTTCTCTTGAAGAAGTTCTTGATTTCATAAAAGCCATAAGAAGGTGGGTAAAATAATGTTTACGTTTCATTGGCCCTGGCTTTGTCTTTTACTGCCCCTTCCTCTGATTGTGCGTTTGCTTTTACCAAAAAGTAAGAAATCGGAAATGAAAACAACGCCTGAACTACGCTTTCCAGACTTATCCCCTTTGCAAAAAGCATTTTCTGGGCATCAGAAAAAGAGTAGGCCTTCCGATCTCTTGTTTTTGATCATCCTCTCCTTATCCTGGATATTTTTAGTCCTTGCAGTCATGCGGCCTCAATTTGTCGATCAATACAGTCAAATTCAAAATGAGGGGTATGACTTGATGGTAGCTGTTGATATTTCTGGCTCGATGCAGGCCCTTGATTTTTCTACAAAAGAAAAAATGGTAAGTCGCCTTGATGTTACGAAAGAAGTGGTAGGAAAATTTGTACGGGAGAGACAGGGGGACCGCATAGGACTTATCTTATTTGGAGAGAATGCTTTTCTCCAAGTCCCGCTTACATTAGATACCTCATCTGTCGATTATATGCTCAATAATGCTGTTCCAGGTTTAGCAGGCTTTGGCACTGCCATTGGTGATGCAATTGGCCTGGGAGTAAGAAACTTAAGAGAGCGTCCAGAAGGATCACGTGTCATCGTCCTTCTTACGGATGGGATGGATACGGCGAGCTCGATTCCTCCTCTAGAATCCGCAAAGCTTGCCAAGCAATATGGGATTCGCATTTATGCGATAGGGGTGGGTAAAAATGGCCCCGTTCCTTTTCTCGATGATCGCGGGAGAATTCAAATGGTTAAAGTGCCGATGGATGAAGAGCTTCTAAAAGAGGTTGCAACTAGAACGAACGGGAAATACTTCCAAGCAACTGATCAGTTTGCCTTGCAAGATATTTATGAAAAAATTAACCAGCTTGAAAAAACAAAATCGAATGTGCGCACATATTTGATTCAAAAGCCACTTTACCGCTATCCATTAGGTATTGCAGTTGCCCTATTCCTAATTTTATCCTTACTCCCTTTCTATAGAAGAATTACCTATGGAATTTAACCATTTTCATTTTGAGAATAGTCTTTGGTTTTGGGGATTACTTTTTATTCCTCTTGTATTTTTACTTCATTATTTCTTTTTGAAAAATGGTACGACAGTATCACGTCTAGAATCATTTATAGATAAAGAACTTCTCCCACATCTTCTTATAAGTAAGGTTAAAAGCCGTTATTGGAAGTCCCTTCTTTTATGGTCTAGCTTATGGGCTTTGCTGATAGTTGCTTTAGCTGGTCCTTTATGGAGGTATCGTGATATGGATACCTTTATTCCTGATCAAAATCTTTGTATTCTCTTAGATGTGTCTAAATCCATGGATGCAGATGATGTGAAGCCTTCTCGCTTAATTCGCTCTCGTCAAAAAATTGAAGATATTTTAAATCTTTCAGAAGGAGTGAAAATTGGGTTAATCGCCTTTGCGGCTGATCCTCATCTGATTACCCCCTTAACAGATGACCGAGAAACAACTCGACATTTTCTATCGTCTGTTGGAACAGATTTAGTATACATCCAAGGAAGCAGGATTTCCCCAGCTCTGACAATGGCCTCTCGTTTGCTGACTTCAGCTCCTGGACATAACAAATCTATCCTTATTATTTCAGATGGTGGATTTGAAGATGGAGATGCTATAGCCATAGCTCAAAAGCTTGCTCAAGATGGCCTCAAAATTTACACCCTTAGTATGGGGACAGAGGAAGGGGCCCCTATTAAAGACTCCAATGGTAATTTTGTTAAAAAGAATGGAGAGATCGTTTTATCGAAGCTTGAAAAAAACATATTGAAAGAGATCAGCCAAGCCGGGAATGGGCAGTATTTTGATACTCATTATTCTGATGAAGATATCCAATTCTTACTCAACCAGATTAAGAAAAAGGTCAATTCAGAAGAAAAAACTCAGCAAAAGACCCGGCATTGGGAAGATGATTTTTACTTGTTTGTTTTTCCCGCGATGGCTCTCCTCTTATTGTGGTTTAGAAAAGGATTTATTTTTCCTTTGTTCTTGTTATGGGCGTCATTTTCTATCCAAGACGTCCAAGCTACATCTTTTCAAGACTTCTTTCAAAATGAGGATCAGCTCGGAAAGGAAGCTCTTGAGCGGGGTGATTATGAAATGGCTACAGAGAAATTCAAGGATTCCTACCGTCAAGGTGTTGCTCAATATAAAGCTGGGCATTTTTATGAAGCTGAAAAACTATTTCGTAGAACGCAACGCCCAGAAGTTGCAATGGATGCCTTATACAATCTTGGAAATGCCCTGGCTCAGCAACAAAAGATAGAAGAAGCCATAGAGGCCTATGAGATGGTTCTTCAAAAAAACCCAAGTCATGCCAAAGCCAAGCATAACATAGAAATTCTCAAAGCCATGTTAGAACAGCAGAAAAAACAAAAGGAAAAAGAACAAGAGAAAGAAGAGCAAGATAAAAAAGCTGAAAACAAAGACCAGAAGGGGAAAGAAGACTCTTCGTCAGATGAACAGCAAAAGCAAGATAACAAAGAGAATCAGGGCAAAGATTCCTCTCAAAACAATGATTTCTCACAAAAGAAATCTGAAGAAAATAAAGATACGGGTCAGAATCAATCTTCTAAAGAAAATGAGCAAAAAAAAGGTGATGAAAAAGAAAAGAAAGAAAGCAAGAAATTCAATGACGAATACAAAAACGATCAGGATCCTTCGGACACTCCAGGAAAAGAGAACCAAGGAGACGCTCAGCATAAAAAAGGAGATGAGAAGTTGGACAAACAACCAAAGCCACAGATTCAATCTTCTCAACAAAGGAATTTAAGTAAAAACCAAGAGGATGCGGATGCAGATCAATGGCTTGACCAAATTAAGAATGATCCAAAATCCTTTTTAAAGAATCAATTTTATATGGAATCTCAACAAAATGGTTCTCAGGAGGGAATTGAGCCATGGTAAAGAAGGCACTTATCTATTTTATAGGAATGCTTATTTTTCCTATGATTTCCATTGCTGCAGATTTTAATGCAAGCGTAAATACCGATACTCTTGGTGTGGGAGAGCCCCTTATTTTAGAGTTAAAACTATCTGATGCTTCTCCAAAGGTTGATCCTGATATTTCTGGGCTTAACAAAGACTTTGCCATCACTAGTAAACAAATACTTTCTAATACAACCATTATCAATGGGAGTATGTCTTCTTCCATGAGTTGGCAGTATCGACTTGTCCCGAAAAAGGAAGGAAAACTCAAGATACCTGCCATAACTATTGAAAGTTCTGAAGGTATGTTGTCCAGCAAACCCATTAGCCTTTCTATTGAAAAGGGAGCTTCTCAAGAGCAGAAAACCGAGAACAAAGACATTACAATCTCCGCTCGCGTCAACAAGGTTACTCCTTACAAAAATGAACCCATCATTTATACATTCCAGTTAATTTCCTCTCAAAGTTTAACCCACATTCAATTGAGACCACTCTCTGCAACTGGACTCGTCGTAAAAGCTGTTGGTAAGCCTAAAGTTTATGAGAAAACCCACAATGGCGTGCCTGTTAAAGTCTTTGAAGCTAAGTATATTCTGACGCCTCTAAAGGCCGGCTCTTTAACTATTCCTGGATTGATTATAGAGGGTGAAAAATTAGTCCGTGATGAAAATCCCTTGGATTCATTCTTAGACCGTAATTTTGATCCTTTGAGGTTATTCCAAAAATTTCAAACTCTGGGGGGTTTTGGTGTTGCAAAGTTAGAATCCTTTTCTCTTACCAGTAATGAAATTGTTTTAGATGTTCAAGCTCCGCTTCAAGGGATGATTTCTTGGCTGCCTGCAACCTCCCTTAAGATTACAGAGAACATCAAGGAAACAAAGTCTCTCAAAGTTGGAGAGCCATTTACCCGTATCTTTACAATTGTGGGAGAAGGCGTCACGGCAAATCAGCTTCCAACTCTTAAGAGTCAACAGGAACACGGAAATGATTTCAAAGTCTATTCAGATAAACCTACCACAGAGGAATCCGTAAAAGACAACAAGCTTACCAGTTGGCGTGAGGAAAGCTATACCTTAATTCCTCAAGAGCCAGGCTCGTTTACTCTTCCAGAAATTACTATTCCTTGGTGGAACGTCAAAGAAAATAAAATCGCGTATGCGAAAATCCCTCAGCGCAAGATAGAAGTTCTTCCTGGAAAGGATACTGTTGCGCCTCCAGTAACTCCAACTGAGACAACAATTAAACAAGAGAATCCTGACAACAGCATCCCACAAAAATCATTAGATAAAGAAATAAAACCCACAGAAGTGAACTCTCTACTTTTATATGTTTCTACCATCCTTCTCATAATCATTTTTGGTTTTGCATTCTTCTGGATGCTTAATTCGGCTAAGAAAAAAACTAAATTCAAATCAGAAACCCAAGAGAGTTTTTTTGCAGAACCCTTTGATCATGAAAACTTTAAACAAGGCGACTTAAATGAGAAGGAATTTGCAAAAATAGAGTCTGCTGAAGAATTGCAAAGTTTCTTGCAAAATTATGCCTTTCAAAATTGGCATACAGCAAAAAACGCTTCCTTAGATGCCATTTTCGAAACAGCAAAAAAACTATTTCCATCCCTCTCTCAAAGAGAGGTTAAATTTATTATAAATTCTTTGCATGGAGCTATTTATGCTGAAAAAGATATTTCCCTTGAAGAGGTAAAGGAACGTTGCAAGGAGTTACTATTAACGATAAAGAACAATAGCAAGAAGGAGTCAAAAAAGGTCATAAAACTACCCGATTTGAATCCAACCTAAGAGTTGAAATCATAAAAATTGATTCCTAAATCATAGATAGGACAAAACTTTTATTAAAAAAGAAAGGAGAAATAAGCTATGGAAATTAAAAAGTTTGCACCTTGGAACTGGATAAAAGATGAAAAAGTAGAAGAAGGAAAAACAGTTCCTATACAGCGCAATGGGGAGCCTAAAAATCAACCCCAATATTATGCTAATCCTATTGCTCAAATTCATGAAGAAATGGAAAAACTTTTTGATAATGTATTTCGTGGATCCGGATCTTTAAGATTTGATAATGAATTAAGTAAAACCACTCAAAATATTTTGAAACCTCGTTCAGACATATCTGTGGGAGATCATGATTATATGATCAAACTAGAAATTCCAGGCGTAGGTGAAGATAATGTGCAAATTGAAATAAGTGACAATATGCTCACCGTCAAAGGAGAAAAAAAATTAGAAAATGAAGAAAAAAGGCGGGATTTTTATCGTATTGAACGTTCTTATGGTTCTTTTCAGAGAGTATTTTCCTTACCTGAAGATGCAGATCAAAGCAATATTAAAGCTTCGTTCAAAAACGGGATATTAAGCATTTCTTTGCCACGTAAAATTATAAAAAAAGAAGAACCAAAGAAAATTCTAATTAGCAAAGGTTAGATCTCTTGATGTTTAACTGACAGCGTTTGAAGAGACTCCAATGCTCTTTTCCGAGCAAAAGCATGATCAACGATCGGAAAGGGATAGGTCGTTCAACTTAATCCCTGCCCTTTCTAAGGCTTCAATCGGAGCTTGCCAAGGGGAATGAATATAGGGGGGAATCCAAAGCTTGAAGTGTGAAATTGCCGAAGTCGTTCGCGCTCTTTATCGTTGGGAGCGTTTAGAGAACTGTGTCAGTTAATGATATAAGTGGGAAATCCACTTTAAAGAAAGGACTGACAAATGCAGATAGAAAAAGAAAAACCCGCGTTTAA
>JAIEQB010000008.1 GCA_019748065.1 Alphaproteobacteria bacterium
GTCTACGTGACCAATCGTACCTATGTTACAGTGCGGCTTCGTTCTCTGAAATTTCTCTTTTGCCATCTCTCTTCTCCTCTAGTTCCCATTGTTCAAAGCTGGAGCGGGTGAAGGGAATCGAACCCTCATAGCCAGCTTGGAAGGCTGGAGCTCTACCATTGAGCTACACCCGCTCAAGAAATGTTTGCCTGACATAGGACCCAGCGTTTTCGCCCTAAATCACTCAATTCTCCCTCGTTATACATCCTTTTCAGGTTTTTACAAACATTTTTTGAGGGTTAATGAAGTCAAAAAAAATCTCAAGAGCCCATCTCTCTTGAGATTTTTGAAAAAACCATTAAAGATTATTTCAGTATAAAGAGACTATATTCCCCTTTCTGTCGAAAAGATCTCCATAATATTTCTTTGGAATTCTCTTAATGCCCTCAGCACCGGCGAAGAGGGAACCGGCTGGGATTTTTGCAAAATCTGGGCTTTGATACCATCTCCAAAGACTGCCAGCTCTGCCGGAGTTATGGCTCCAGGCCTACCGCCTCTTTTGAACACGAAGTCAGCAATCGCAGCTTCTGCCTTTGCATCCATTTGAGGTCCTGTAAGCATTTTCACGTAAGGGTCATCCATAGCTTCTAAAACGATGTAAAGAAACTTTGCTGTGCCAAGCATCCTCAAAGCACCTGACCCTCCTGTCTCACCGATCAAGGTTCCAAAATCACCCATACCTTCAAGATATTCTGGCGTTATGTTTGTGCTATTCTGTCCCCACCAAAAGCTGTCTTCAAAAGGAACCACGGGCAAATAATAAGATTCCTGTCTTCCAGACGATATCGCTTCAAATTCAGCACGTTCAAGCATCGCAGCAACCTCATCTCTCCCTATGGTAAGAGGCCGCGCTTGAAACGTTTCTTCTCCTACAGCTCCTGGGAACAAGCCCCCACTTGATTTCGCTGCACTTGATCGCGGTGTTGTAACTGGAAGTTGTCCCTCTTCTGGACTAATTCCACTAAAACTAGGCTGCATGCTTATCCCTGAACTTGGACCTGGCACAATATCTTCGCTAGGAGGAACGGCATGAACGCTTACACTCTCTAAAAGGAAAAGTTGGAAAATTGACAAAAGTATAATAACTTTCTTTTTTGTAACTATTTTCATTACCATCACCATAAAAACAACAAATAATCTTACTATATTAATTATATAACTTTAAATATTAATTTAATATTAATAAACAATTAAACAATAAATTACAAAAAAACATAAAACTTATTGATTTCCAACAAAAATCCCATGTTCTTGCTGTGATTCTTAAAACAAGATATAAAGTCCCCTCAAACCAACTTTTTTAGTGGACAAATGACCTGCATTGTTCAAAAATTTGGAGGGACATCTGTTGCCTCCCTTGATTTAATTAAGAAAGCGGCTTTGCGGATCAAAAGCGAAGTTGATGCCGGTCACCAGGTTGTTGCGGTTGTTTCTGCCATGGCAGGCACTACAAATTCCCTTGTGGCCTCGATTCGGGATCTCTCCACCACTTATGACCGCGCTGAATATGATGCTATCGTTTCTTCTGGCGAGCAAGTGACCGCCGGCCTCTTGGCTCTTGCCCTTCAAAACATAGGCCTCCCTGCTCGCTCATGGCTCGGATGGCAAATTCCCATTTATACATCCGCTCAATATGCAGGAGCTCAAATCAAGCGCATTAAAACGGACTCTTTGCTCGCAGATTTACAAAAAGGCATTGTGGCCGTGGTCGCTGGTTTTCAAGGATTCAGCCCCGAAGGGCGAGTAACAACCTTAGGGCGAGGAGGCTCGGACACAACGGCCGTTGCCTTAGCCGCGGCTTTAGATGCAGAGAGGTGCGATATTTTCACCGATGTGGATGGCGTTTACACGGCTGATCCCCGTTATGTTAGCGCTGCTGATAAATTGAACCATATTGCTTACCAGGAAATGCTTGAACTTGCCGCCCAAGGAGCCAAAGTCCTGCAAAAAGAATCTGTTGAATTTGCCATGAAACATCAGGTGCGCCTTCGTGTTCTCTCCAGCCTTTCAGAGTTGCCTGGGACTCTTATTAGTCATGAAAATGAAGCAAAAGTACGTCATTCACCCATTCGTGGACTTGCCCATTCCTTAAATGAAGAGCTGTTTACCTTAACCCAGCTGCCGCAAAATCCAGTTCTTATCGATCAGATTCGTGCTCTTTTAGAGTCCAATCACATCATTATCGATATGATACAGCAGAACCTCTCTCTTTGCGGTCGTACTCTTAATTTCTCATTTACATTGCCCAAAACAGAAGCTGATCGAGCCTCAAATATTTTACATGAATCAAAAGATAGACTTCAATTTAACAATTTGTTAAGAGATTCTGGTGTAGCAAAGATATCCGTTATTGGGACAGGGCTGTTGACCCAACACTCTCCCTCGAATAAATTGTTTCAAGTTTTACGAGAGGAGAAAATTGACGTGCATACCGTCCTATCTTCAGATATTAAACTAAGTGTGCTTATTCCAGCTCAGCATGCGGAACGAGCCATTGCAAGTTTGCATACCATGTACCAATTAGATGCCGAAGAGAAGGAAAGAGTTTGGCAACAAAATATTTAGAAGATTTATGGAAACGCGGGAAAGAATTCCTTGGCGTGCGCTATGCGCTTTTAGGCGGCGCTATGACATGGGTCTCTGAGCGCAATCTCGTCTCAGCCATCTCCAATGCGGGAGGATTTGGTATAATTGCTTCTGGAGCCATGTCTCCTAATCTTTTACGCACTGAAATTAAAGCTACGCAAGCTCTAACTCAAAATCCTTTTGGGGTGAACCTCATTACCCTTCATCCTCAACTTTTGGATTTAATTGATGTATGCATTGAGGAAAAGATCACCCATGTTGTTCTTGCAGGAGGCCTTCCCCCCGCTCAAGCTATTACCCATCTCAAGGCAAGTGACGTTAAAGTTATTTGCTTTGCTCCAGCCCTGATTATTGCAAAAAAATTGTTGAAGCTTGACGTTGATGCCCTGATTATAGAGGGGATGGAGGCAGGCGGGCACATCGGCCCTGTTTCTACCAGCATTCTTGTTCAAGAGATCCTCCCTCATGTCAAAGAAATTCCTGTATTTGTCGCAGGGGGCATTGGGCGCGGAGAAGCCATTGTTTCTTATCTTGAAATGGGCGCCGCTGGCTGTCAGTTGGGCACCCATTTTGTTTGCGCCACCGAATGCATTGCTCATCCTGAATTTAAGAAAGCCTTTATAAGAGCTCAAGCACGGGATGCCATTATTTCTCCTCAATTGGATTCAAGGTTTCCTGTTATCCCTGTCCGTGCCCTTGCCAACCAAGCTACAAAAGATTTCCTGGCCTATCAAAGGGAACTTATTAATCAAGTGGATCAAGGCATTCTTGATTTAAAAGAAGCTCAATTAAAAATTGAGCACTTTTGGGCAGGCGCCCTCAGGCGAGCCGTTATTGAAGGAGATGTTGAGAATGGATCCATGATGGCCGGACAAAGCGTCGGCATGGTTACCTGTGAGCAGCCTACCCAAAATATTATTGACGAGCTTATCTCCCAAGCTGAGGCTGCCTTAAAATCTCGTACAAATCAAAAAGCGTCTTCCATATGTTAGCAATAACGCCCTCTCCCCTTTCTCCTCTCCACTCTCTTCTCAAAGCTGTTAGTGACACTCTTGCAAAACCCCAAACCCTTCCAGCACGATTAACCATTGCTTTAAAAATCATTGCCCAAGAACTAGGAGCAACAACGGCGATTATATACTTACTCTCGCCTGATCGCTATTTAGAGGTCTACGCCGTCCATGATTCCACCACAGCTCAACACAAAAAAATTCGTTTTCGGATAGGCGAAGGCGTAGTGGGTTTTATTGCGGGCCTTGGAAAAAGCTTAATTTGCGATAATATCGCTCGCCATCCAAACTTCTTATTCTGGCCTGGCATTGCTGATCATTTGAATTTAGCCCTTCTCGGGGTTCCACTGATTTCTCCAAAGGGGCTGATCGGCGTTCTCACCCTTCAAAATCCCATTTCCAATCCTTTTGATCAATGGCGAGAGAAGAGCCTCATGGAAATCGGGAACTATTTTGCTAACCTCCCTGAGTTGCAGCGTTTTCCTGTTTTTAATGTTGGAGAAGGCAAAGTTTCTGGCACCCAAACCCTTCAAGGGATCCCTTTTAACGCAGGAATCGCCACGGGAACCGCTTTTATACATCAACCTTATGGGTGGAAAGAAACCGACTTTACTCAAAATATAAAGGAAGAAAGCCTCCGTCTCAAACTCGCTATTCGTGAAATGATTGAAGCTATTGATCGCCTTGTGGAATCAACACCTGAATTGGGAAAAGGTACCCAAGATATTTTATCCTCCTATCGCATGATTGCCTCTGATCGGGGATGGGTGAGGAAAATGCAAGAATACATTCAAAAAGGATTTACAGCGGAAGCAGCCGTCCAAAGGGTACGGCGTCAAACGCGTGAGCGTTTTGCTGAAATTGGAGATCAAACCCTTAAAGGACGCCTTACGGACCTTGAAGATCTGGCCAGCCGCCTTTTAAAACAGCTTTCCGGCAAGGATTCTACGACTGAAGAGCTGCCCGAATCAACCATTTTGGTAGCTCATAACTTGGGGCCGGCCGAGCTTTTGGATTACGATCGCCGCTTTATTAAAGGCCTTGTGCTCGAGGAGGGGGTTCACACAGCCCATGTAGCTATCCTGGCTCGCTCCCTTGATATTCCTGTGGTAGGGCGTATTCCCTTGCTTCTCACCCATGTGGAAGGCGGCGATAAGCTTATTGTCAATGGTACGGAAGGGACGGTTATTGTCAATCCAGACCCTAAAGCTTTCCAAAACGCAAGAGAGAAAATGCGCCTCCACAAACAGGGGCAAGTTTTAAACAAAGAAATGGCCGCCCGACCTTGCCAAACCTTAGATGGCACCCCCATTTCTCTCTCCTTGAATGCGGGCCTTCCCATTGATCTTCATCATCTGGACGAATTGTCTTTTCAAGGCGTGGGACTCTACCGTACGGAAATTTCTTTTATGATGCGTTCGTCCTTCCCGGACGTCAAAACTCAAACAGAAATCTATAAGGATATCTTTGAACATGCCAAAGGTCAGCCCGTAACCTTTCGCACTCTGGATATTGGCGGGGATAAAATTGTTCCTTACATGTGGCGCATTCAAGATGAAAACCCTGTTTTAGGGTGGCGCGCTATTCGCGTAGTCCTAGACAAACCTGCGATTTTACGTCAGCAGGTGCGTGCTTTAATTCATGCCAGCCCTGGGCAGCCGCTGCGCCTTCTCTTTCCTATGATTTCTGATATCAATGAATATCGGCAAGCGCGAGGTCATGCGGAACAAGAATGGAGCCGAGCCAAAGAAGGAGGCCTTCCCCTACCCGCCTCCCTCTCTTATGGAGTGATGCTAGAGGTTCCTTCGATTGTGGATCAACTAGAAACTCTTTTGAAGGAAGTTGATTTTGTTTCCATCGGCACCAATGATCTTTTCCAATTTTATTATGCTTGCGATCGAACCAACCCCACCATCTCTGGTCGTTATGATCCTCTTTCTTCCACCTTTCTTAATTACTTGCTAAAAATCTGGCAAGTTTGCGAAGAAGCCGGTGTTCCTGTCAGTATTTGCGGAGAGATGGCGGGTAAACCTCTAGAAGTCCTCGCACTAATAGGGATGGGCTATCGTTCTTTTTCTGTCTCTGGCCCTTCAGCAGGCCAACTAAAAAAGATGATTTTAAGTGTTCCCTTAAAGGAAACGGAAATATTTCTCAAAGAAGTTTTGAGTGCCTATTCTCTCTCCTTACGAAAGTCTCTCACTGATTTTGCAAAGAATCATAAGATTTGTTTAGATCCCCACTGACATAAATCTTAAAAACCATTCATAAATGGATAAGCGATTTTCACTAAACGAGGATTGTAAACTGAGAGTGAACAGTTTTAAAAGCATATCCATCCTGCAAGGAATTTCACAGGAGAATAGGTAAACCTACCACCTGCGCCAATGATGCCAATGATGCCAATGATGCCAATGACTCCAATGATGCCAACGACCAGCATCCCAATTTGGTACACAGAATCCACCCCAACTGCGATGATGTCCCACACCACATCCTCCTCTCACAAGCACAATATTATAATGAGAATTGGCATCTATCTTTGGAGATAGAGTCGTTGCAGCAACTTCATTGTTGTTAAACGTTAAAACAATGCCTAAAGCCATTGTTGTCATTAAAAGTTTTTTCACATTCTCCCCCTTTAGTATTAAAAAATTGTTCTTTATAATTATTATACTTATATAATTAATAACAAATTATTAAAATAATTGCTTTTTTCTAATTTAAATTATATCAGTTGAATTTCTCTAATGAAGAGCCTTTATAGTATTCATTTTTTTATATGATATACTTTTCTTTTGCTTCTCAATTGCTTGCTTGGATTGAGGTGACCCATGAGTTGGGGTGATTTTTACCTCTTAAATCGTTCCTCAGCCAGATGATCAGCAGCTTCACTTGTGGAAAGTTTCAACTTTTCAGCCCGGTGAAAAATATCGAGAAGTGTATCATAAATCCCTTGGACATGTTTTAAAACAACATCGCGGTTATAGTTGGGGCCATCATAGGAGACATCTATCAACCCTCCTGCATTTACCACATAGTCCGGTCCGTAAAGAATCTTCATACGCGCCAAAATCTCGCCATGTTCATGGTTTTCAAGTTGGTTATTAGCTGAGCCCACAATAACTTTGCACTTAAATTGAGGAATGGAATGGTCATTAATAATCGCACCTAAAGCGCAGGGAGAAAAAACATCCACCTCAGCCTTATAAATGTCATCAGGAGCAACAGCTGTTGCCTGAAAGGCTTTGACAGCCTTTTGAACCAAGATATCGTCGATATCGGTTACGACTAACTCAACGCCTGCTTTGTGCAAAAGTTTACAGAGATGATACCCCACATGACCTAGGCCCTGAACGGCAATTTTAAGCCCCTCCAAGGACTCTTTTTTTAAACGATGTGCCGCTGCAGCGCGAATACCTTCATAGACCCCAATGGCTGTGTAAGGAGAAGGATCGCCAGTCCCCCCAGGAAGCCCCACCACATGGGTGGTTGTTTCCCGAATATAAGCCATATCCTTTGGCGATGTCCCCACATCTTCACCCGTAATAAATTGGCCATGAAACTGGTTTATACAGCGACCCACAGCACGAAAAAGGGCAGGCGCCTTATCATGATGAGAATCGCCAATAATAACAATTTTGCCGCCACCATAAGGCAAATTGGCAAGAGACGCTTTATAGGTCATCCCTTTCGAAAGACGCAGTACATCCGTCAGGGCATCTTGCTCATCCCTATAGGGCCACATGCGGCAACCCCCAAGAGCAGGGCCACGCCAGGTATTATGGATCGCTATGATGGCTTTAAGGCCTGTTTTCCTATCATGGAAAAAACTAACTTGCTCATGTTCGTCAAAATCAACGGCACCAAAAACAGGCATTTTAGACTCCCTTATTCTTATTCTGTGTTTACTTTGATCACATCTTCTTAGCGGATGCAATCACTCTTCAGTCTTTTTCTCTCGGGGAAAGGTTTCTGGAATGAGCGGCACGAGAAGAAGAGAAATCAAGAGACAAATAGGAACACTAAGGAGAGCAAAGCGATAATCGGTAATGGTATATAAAGGAATACCGTTATTCATCACGCCATCCCAAATCCAATCGAGGAACCAGCCAATTAAAGGCTGCAAGACCATTCCTACGATCATAACGATCATATTAGTAAAGCTAACAGCCGTTCCATTACTCACATGGGGCGTTAATTGACATACTGATGAGAAAATAAGTGGTTGCGCAGCAAAGAACACTCCCGATAAAAAGAGCAGGACATACATAACACTCAGAGGAACATCCATCAAATAAATGATGGCTATGTTGCAAATGATGGCCAACATGGCTCCCACCGCCATAGGGAGTTTCCGATTCATTAAATAATCAGAAACAAGAGCGACGACGGGCGAGCCTATTCCCGCACCAATATAAAACATGGTTGTAACAGAGCCCGCTGTCACACGATCCACATCATAAAGTTTCATTAAAAAGGGAATACCCCACAAGTCAACAAAAGCAAGCATGGGCACATACATCAACGCCCCATAAAGACCTAAGGCCCAAATACGGTAATTAACCGAAATATCTTTTAAGCGAGAAAAAAGTGTTTTTAGACTTGTATCTACGGACACTACAGGTTCAATGGGACCTTCGGGGGGCGTATCCTTTACAAAAATCCAAATCCCTGCCCCAATAAGAAGCCCTATGGGAACAACAACATAGAGTAAGGCTTCTCGCCAGCCTAAAGCATCAATCACAAAAGCAAGAGGCGCTTGTCCAAAAGAAGCTCCCAACTTCCCTGCCAACAAGGTAAACCCCACGACAAGAGCCAGCCGTTCAGCATGAAACCAATTTGTTGCTAATTTTAATGAACCGAGAAAGGCACAGGTAGATCCTGCGCCAATTAAAAGACGCCCAAAACAAGCAAGATAAAAGGAATCAGAAAGGGCAAAAACAATCGTTCCCACTATACAAAGAAGAATAGCTCCTTTTAAAAGGCGCGTTGGTCCAAATTTATCCATTCCTAAGCCCACAGGGATCTGAAGGGAGACATAAGACACCAAATAAAAAGAACTTAAAATTCCTAAAGAGCAAGCTTCAACAGAAAAATCTCGCATTAAATCATCGGTCATCACACCGGGAGAATTTCTTAAGATGAACTGATATAAATAGAAAAGTCCAGCAAAACTCCAAATGAACCAGGCTCTTACATCCGACAAAAAGGTGTCTTTACGAGCTTTTTGGGTTAACACTGAAGTCATTCATGACCGCCATTCTTTTTAAGATTTATCAAAGGTAATTTTATGGGACATCATGACTGATTTGTCCAGAGGGGCGGGAATAATTTATGCGGATTAAAAGTATGTGATGGTTTTAATTTATTGCGAAAGCTTGTCTTGATAAGACTTTTTGAACCATTCAACGGTATATTTTAACCCCTCCTTAAAAGAATAAGAAGGACAATATCCTAAAAGAGCTTTTGCTTTATCTATGTTGGCAAGGGAGTGCTTCACGTCTCCTGGCCGTTCTTCACGATAGAGCGGCTGGATTTCGCCCTGAATTTCCAAATAAGTTTTTATTAAAGCATAAACCTCATGTAAGTTTGTTTGCGCTCCATAAGCCACATTAAATACGGTGCCAAAGGCTTCTCGATTTTGTGTGACAGCGGCTTTAAGATTCGCTTCGATAGCATTCTCTACATAACAAAAATCCCGTGAGTTAAAGCCGTCTCCGTTAATATAACACGGCTTCCCTTTTAAAAGAGCCGTCACCCATAAAGGAATAAGAGCGGCATACATACTTTCTGGATCTTGGCGAGGGCCAAAAACATTAAAGTAGCGAAGCCCAATCGTTGGGATTCCATAGCAGTGCGTAAAAACTTCGCCATACAGCTCATTCGTTCTTTTTGAAACAGCATAAGGAGACAAAGGATTTCCAATTTGTTCCTCAACTTTAGGAAGATGAGGAGAATCGCCATAAACAGAACTAGAAGAGGCATAAACAAATTTAGAAACCTTGTTTTCCTGAGAGGCTCTTAAAATGTTTAAAAATCCAGTAACATTTACGTCATTGGTCGTCTGAGGATCTTTTAAAGAGCGTGGAACACTGCCGAGAGCGGCTTGGTGCAAAACATAATCAACGTTTTTGCTCACCTCATGGCAGAGCTTATCATCACGAATGTCCCCTTCAACAAGGGTAAAACTCTTTATTTGCTGAGGAGAAAGCTTTTCGAGAACACTCTTTAAATTTTCTCTCTTGCCCGTCAAAAAATTATCAAGTCCAATAACGGTTTGATCGTTTTTTAAAAGAAATTCTAATAAGTTTGAGCCGATAAAACCTGCAACTCCGGTGAGGAGCCACGATTTATTTTGGCATTCTTTTTGAGAAAAAAAACTTTTCATAGGATATATTCAATGATTCTCAAGGTATCCGTCATCACGTTACAATTGAAAGCGCCTGATATGCAAGAAAAATCTGTAGAATTGTATGAGTTCAGTACATATGAGACTCAAGAGGCCATAGGATAGGATTCATGAATATACTGCAAAGGAGTGAGTCCATTCAAACTAAAATGAGGTCTGAAAGAATTATATTTTTCGAGTGAATGAGAGAGATGGGAACGCAGACCATGGACAGAACTAGGAAAGAGATCTTTTCGCGAATAAAATTCTTCTCTAAAGATGCGATTTCCTCTTTCAACACCTCCGTTATATTGGGGTCGTTTCGGAGGAAGAACGAAGAGTAAAATTCCGAGCTCAGAACATGTTTC
>JAIEQB010000078.1 GCA_019748065.1 Alphaproteobacteria bacterium
TATTTTAAAAGTGACATCCAACCTATTGTAAATCATAAACTCTCTAAAATATGAAAATAGTTAAAATTTGATTTATGTGAGCTCACACTAAGATTTTTAAAAAGTGAACAACAAAAAACACCTCCGTCATAAGAAAGGCGTTACATTATTTCATTATTTTTTTGGCTTTAGAGCCAATTACAAAATACCAGTGCATGTCAATCCCCGCGAAGGCGGGGATTCCAGGGACAATTCCAAGACCTACCCAATCACCAGTCCCTTTTTATCGGCAGTGACATTCACCTTTTGATCATCCCTGATCTTGCCTTCCAAAACCATTACGGCAAGAGGGTTCTGCAGTTCCTTTTGAATGACGCGCTTTAAGGGACGAGCGCCATAGGCAGGATCATAGCCTTGATCCCCAAGCCAAGTCAGTGCCAAATCATCCACATCAAGAGTGATCTTACGGTCTTTTAAAAGGTTTGATAGCCGCCCCAGTTGGATCTTCACAATGCTGTTCATATCCTCGCGAGAGAGCCTGCGGAAGAGGAGAATCTCATCGATTCGGTTCAAAAATTCAGGGCGGAAGGAGGCACGGACAATATCCATCACTTCCTTGCGAACTTTCTCTGAAGGCTCACCCGGATGCTCGGCCAAAATATGGCTCCCCAAGTTAGAGGTCAACACAATCAAGGTATTGCGAAAATCAACGGTGCGGCCTTGACCATCCGTCAAGCGCCCATCATCCAAGACTTGGAGGAGCACGTTGAACACATCGGGGTGAGCTTTTTCAATCTCATCAAACAGAATGACTTGATAAGGGCGCCTTCGCACCGACTCGGTTAAACTGCCGCCTTCTTCATAGCCAACATAACCGGGAGGAGCCCCGATAAGGCGAGAGACGGAATGTTTTTCCATAAACTCTGACATATCAATGCGGGTCATAGCCGCATCATCGTCAAAGAGGAATTCGGCTAAAGCTTTTGTAAGCTCCGTTTTTCCCACACCCGTAGGGCCCAAGAAGAGGAAAGAGCCAATGGGCCGGTTGGCGTCCTGAAGCCCTGCCCTCGCTCTTCGAACGGCTTGGCTGATGGCGGTGACAGCTTCTTCTTGTCCCACAACCCGTTTTTGCAGATTATTCTCCATGCGCAGCAGCTTTTCCCGCTCGCCTTCCAGCATTTTATCAACAGGAATGCCCGTCCAGCGAGACACAATGGCCGCAATGTCATCGGGCGTGACCTCTTCACGAATGATTTGATCCTGGGATTGACCTTCCGCATCTTTCAGCTTTTTCTCAAGATCAGGAATCACCCCATACATCAGCTCACCAGCCTTAGAGAGATCACCCTTTCGCTGAGCTATTTCCAGCTCGTTGCGGGCCTTGTCTAAGTTTTCTTTTAGCTTTTGAGAACTGGTGAGCTTATCCTTTTCTGTTTGCCAGGCCGCGGTGAGAACATTGGATTGGGACTCGAGATCAGCTAGTTCTTTCTCGAGTTTTTCCAGGCGATCCTTGGAAGCTTGGTCTTTTTCTTTCTTCAGGGCCTCTCGCTCAATCTTAAGTTGGATAATGCGCCGGTCCAGCTCATCAATATCTTCCGGTTTGGAATCCACTTCCATGCGCAGGCGACTCGCCGCCTCATCCACAAGGTCGATGGCCTTATCGGGCAGAAAGCGGTCCGTGATATAGCGGTTGGAAAGGGTGGCGGCGGCCACAATGGCGCCATCCGTAATGCGGATTCCATGGTGAACTTCATATTTTTCTTTAAGGCCACGGAGAATGGAAACTGTATCCTCCACCGTGGGCTCACTTACAAAAACCGGCTGAAAACGACGCGCAAGGGCAGCATCCTTTTCAATATGTTTACGATATTCATCAAGGGTTGTTGCACCGACGCAATGGAGTTCTCCGCGCGCCAGAGCGGGTTTAAGCATGTTGGAGGCATCCATGGCCCCTTCCGCCTTTCCCGCGCCCACAAGGGTGTGCAGCTCGTCTATAAAGAGGACAATTTCCCCTTCCGCATGGGTGATTTCAGAAAGAACGGCTTTGAGACGTTCTTCAAACTCACCCCGGTATTTTGCGCCCGCAATAAGGGCGCCCATGTCCAAGGACATAAGCTGAATATCTCTGAGGGCTTCAGGCACATCGCCTTTGACAATGCGGTGGGCCAGCCCCTCCACGATGGCGGTTTTGCCGACTCCTGGCTCCCCAATCAGGACCGGGTTATTTTTGGTACGGCGGGAAAGCACTTGAATGGTACGGCGGATTTCCTCATCTCGGCCAATCACGGGATCCAGTTTTCCTTGGCGCGCAAGGGCGGTCATGTCAGTTGCGTATTTCTTCAGGGCATCATACTGGGATTCAGCGGAGGCTGTATCCGCCCGGCGGCCCTTTCGCATAGTTTCAATAGAAAGTTTAAGCTTTTCCGGGTCGACGCCCGCAGAGGCCAATACTTTTCCTGCTTCCGTATTTTTTGATAGGGCGAGAGCCACCAACAGATATTCAACGGTCACAAAGGTATCTCCGGCTTTTTTGGCTTCCTTTTCGGCCAGCTCAAACACCTTTGCGAGTTCAGGGGCTAAAAAGACTTGCCCAGCGCCCTCACCGCCCACCCTGGGGAGGCGATTTAATTCTTCGAGGGTCAGCTCAAGAGCTTTCTCTGAATTCCCGCCAGCATTGCGAATCAGAGTGGCGCAGAGCCCTTCCTCATCATCGAGCAAAACCTTTAAAAGGTGGATGGGGAGAATACGTTGGTGCCCCTCGCGTTGGGCAAGAGTTTGGGCGGATTGAATAAATCCTTGGGAGCGTTCTGTATATTGATTTAAATTCATGGCTATCCTTTTTTCTCTAAGGGGGGTGATTGAACACCATCTACTTATGTATATAAGTATGCCCCTTCAGAGAAAAAAGAGTAAGGGTCTGAAAATTTTTTGCTTAATATTGGAGACGTTTTTTATCTTCTGTAATTAAATTTAACAAACACTCCTTCTTCATCCTGACAGGATCATATTTCCCTTTTTATCAATGTCATAGTATTTACACATAAAATATTTTATGATATTTTTCTTATGAGTTGTGACTAGATTGAGATTTTCTAATTACCAATCTAGCCAATTTTTTTCTAGGTTTAAGGGAGATTTAATACCTAAAAAAGTCAATGCCTTAGAAAAAATATAATAAAAAAGAAAATAAGGACTTATATAATGAAAAAAATTACGGTATTTTTCCCTCTCACCCTATTCTATTCTTCTGCTCTCTTCGGACAAACTCTTACTATTAGCAGTGGATTTGGAGCGCCGACAATAAAAGAAACGAATAGCTTACAAATTCTTTTCCCTACGAAAGTGGTATTTAGTGGAGATGGAGGGATACTCGAGCTTACTACCACTGCGATCCCACAGGGTACTGAACTCTATACTGGTAATATGTCAGATGCAGGCTCTTTGGGACAACTAAGCATAAATGGCACTTCGAGCGTAACTGTCCAGCTTACCGGGGCGTTGAGCTATACCGGTGGCACTATCATAAGCAGCGGCTCCCTCACTGGGAACACCTCTCCTAACTCTACCCTTAATCTTGCAAATCCAGGCGTCGCTTATAATTTAACTCCTGCTCAAGGTGATCAAACAGTCGTTTCTCTTGGAGGTGTTGCGAACACAACAGTTAATTTGGGGGCTAATTTGACAATTAATAATTCGAGTGGTCAACCAAGTACAACATTTAGCGGCAATATAGCGGGGGCAGGAAGCCTCACATTAAGCAATGGGGCTAACCTTACACTCACTGGAACGAATACCTACACAGGAGGAACGACAGTTAATGGAGGTTGCCTTCTTCAGGGGCCGCTAGCGAGTTTGCCACTAAGCGGACCTCTTACAAATAATGGCGGTATAGTTATTGATCCTCCAGCCGCTGGTGGATCTTTTGATATTACATATCCCTTTAGTGGGTCTGGGCGGTTAGGGGTTAATGGACCAGGATCTTTTGCATTCACAGTACAAAATACCTATACGGGAGGAACGACCATCGAAGGAGGAGCCACTCTTACATCTGGTGCTTTCTCTGTTCCAGAAGGTGGCATCTTAATTGATGGGGGAAGTAATCTTACTTTTAATAATCCTACGGTTGCTACTTCTTATGCAAGTGCTATCTCGGGGGGTGGATCTCTTACTGTAATGGGAAACACGCCTCTTACTTTGACTGGCAACAACAGTTATACAGGAGGGACAACTATTAATAATGACGGGAGTGCTCTTACAGGAAACACTAATAGCATTACTGGGAATATCACAAACAATAATGTGCTCACCTTTAACAACCAAGCGGTAGGTAACGGAACGTTCGCTGGGGTAATCAGCGGATCGGGAGGGGTAACTATAGCAGGAGGGAACCAGGTTACTTTTACAGGTATTAATACCTATACGGGAGGAACCACAATCAATAATGATGGAAGCAACCTTATTATAAGTGCCCCTACGAGTACACAACCAATAACTCCAGGAAATATTACAGGGAATGTTACAAACAACGGCACGCTTACCTTTAACCAGATAGGGGGAGCCGGGAATTTTTCTTATGATTTTCCGGGGAATATTATAGGAAGCGGGGGGGTTGCTATAGAAGGAAACACAGGGCCATTCACAATTAGCTTAACAGGAAATAATACTTATTCAGGGCCTACCACAATCAATACAAATGTAGGAGCGCTACAGGGGAGTATTTCTCCTAATTCTCAATTAAATCTTAATATTGCAGGGGCGGCATACAATTTAAGCGCAGATCAAACTATTGGCTCTCTTGCAGGTGTTACAGGGTCTGGCGTTAATTTAGGAGCAAGCACTCTGACTATCACTGGCAATGTTCCACCGCTTCTCCCGGAGTTTATAGCAATATACAATGGTACGATTAATGATGGAAATTCAAGCGGCGGAATGGGAGCTGGAAATCTCGTGATAAATGGAGCTCCAAATTTTAATCAAATATTCACCATACCTCCTAATTATACAGGATCGACAACAATTAACGGAGGAACGCTTCTAGTTTCAGGCCCCCTTCCAGCAACGCCCCTTATTCTTAATGGAGGATTCCTTTCTTTAACAGTAAGCCAAAATTTTACTACACTTTCAGGAACTGGAGGAGGCCTTAGTTTAGGAAAATATACACTTAATATTCTCGGAGATAACAGTACTACCCAATATAACTTTGGGGGAAACATAACAGGGGCAGGTACTTTTATTCTTGGGGGTGCTTCTACAGGCATCTTAGCCTTTACGGGAAGTAATTCTTATACAGGCGGAACAATTATTTCTCAGGGAAGCACGCTTATCGCAACACCAGCAAGTCTTCCTACAAATGGTTCAGTTACAAACAGCGGGACCCTTACATTTAATCAATCGGGACCTTTTGGAGGGGCAATTATTGGAGCAGGAGCTGTCAACATCCAAGGAGGAGCAGCAGTTACCTTTACAGGAGCCAACACATATATTGGAGGAACCACAATAGGAATCCTAAATACCAATGACGGAAGCAGCCTTACAGGAACAACGAGTACTTTACCTCCTGGAGGATCCATCAACCTCGCTGATGCTGATACCAATCTCACTTTTAATCAGAGTTCTCCTGGAACATTTTCAGGCAACATCACTGGAAGTGGGTCTGTTACTATGACGGGGGGCGGCTCAGTCGATCTTACGGGCCAGAACACCTTCACAGGTGGAACGAACGTTGGCAATCAAAGTACGTTGGTTGTCAATGGAAAAATCTCAAATAGTTTAGTTAGAGTTGATCACGGATCCACTCTGAGAGGCGCTGGAACTATACATTTCTTAGATCTTGCAGGCACTCTCTCTCCGGGAAACCCTGTAGGGGCTATGACAATTATTTCTGACCATGTCTCACAAAAAACGGCAACCCATGAAATAGCAGTAAGCTCAAACGGAACATCTGATCAAGTTGATGTGAAAGGACTAGCTCGTCTTGACGGAGTTCTTAATGTCCTTTCCTTTCAAAAAGACCGTGAAGCCTTGAAAAATAAAAAGTTTACTTTTTTAAAGGCAGAAAAAGGGGTGACGGGTCGATTTTCAACCTTAACGTCTAACAATCGGCTTATATATACTGTTAGTTATGAACCGAAAGACGTAAAAATTATTGTGGGGAATTTGCAAAATTTTACAGATGCTTTTCCTGCCGGTAACACAAGCAACGCAGAAAAAACAGCCGCGTATTTTGATACTTTTGCCAACAATAAAAATCTAAGCCCTGATCTAACAAGTGTGATTAATGGATTGGATGCTATGCTTCAAGCTGAAGATTCGGCTGCTGTACAGTACGCCTTTAACCAGATTCAACCTTCTCAATATAAAGAATTGGGTCAGATTTCCTCTTTAAATAATGAACTGGTGAATCGGACGGTGGGCAGTCAGCAGCAGAATTTACGGGAATCCTTATGGATAGAAAAAGAACTGGAAGTCTACGCTGAAAATGAAGCCCTCTCTCCGCAGAGAGTTGCGTCTTTCCATCATCTGGCAAAAAGCGCTAAAGGGTTAAGATCTTCCGCCCTCTTATCGCAATCACGATCCCAACCTCGTCATCGCATCGGGATGGTATCTCTCCCCGGATCGGAAAGAATCGGTCTACCGGCTAACAACTGGATCAAGTTGGGGCAAACCTCAGTGTGGATTCAATCCTATGGGCAAATTGAACGCACCAAAGGTAACCATGGAAACGCAGGCATTCGCAGTAAGACTGGCGGTATCAGCGTGGGGGGTGATCATGAGGTCTTAAAGAACACCTACCTGGGATTCTTAGGCGGCATGTCCACCACCCCCTTTCATTGGCAAAAAAATCGCGGTAGTGGCCGGGTGAAAAGCTATTATGGAGGGGTGTATGGCACCTGGCTGAGCCAAACAGGGCTTTATGCAGATGGGCAGATCATAGGAGGTGGGGATAACTTTAACTCCCATCGCAATATCGTCTATCCAGGGGTGAATCGCAAAGCAAGACAACGGCACAATGGAGGAGAGTTTTCTGCTGATCTCCAAGCAGGGTATGTGTGGTTCTTGAAACACTTAACGGTGCAGCCTTATGCAGATGCAACCTATATGTTTATTAATGAAAGTGGCTTTAGAGAAAAAGGCGCGCAAAGCTTAAACTTTAAAATCAAGAGTCGGATGTCGCAATTCTTTAGGGGCGAGTTGGGGGCGCAAGTCTATAGAACTTATGTCCTGTGTAATGCATTGATTCGTCCTGCCTTACAGCTTTCCTGGGTGCACAAACGGTCCGTGGGCCCGAACTCAGCAAAAGTTCAGGGGGCCTTGGTAAGTCAATCTCAATCCTTGATTGTTTCCGGCGATAACCGTACCCGTAACCAAGTGGCACCTGGTCTTGCGCTGACCGCACAGTTTGCCGACGGCTTGTATATCATCGGTAATGTCAACTCTCAATTTGGTAGCGGGCAAAAACTTGGCGATGCACTCATCAGAGTAGGATATGATTTCTAAGAGGGTCTCATGGATTAGGGACGACGATTCAAAGAGTGGAGTTTGAGCTTTCAACTTTACAAGGTGCAAATGTTGACTCGGATGTCATCCCCGCATAAGCGGGAATTCAGAAACATTTGTTGCAGCGAGCCCAAAAAGGGTAGCCTCCATATTTCCTTCATTGTCCATACTTCTGGCTATATAAAGAGCTGCCTTGCCCTTTAAAAACCCGATGATATGAGAACTGAATACTTTTAGGGAGTACTTATTAATATATGACATGCTCGGATATTAATTGTCCCTAATATATATGGCACTCTTTTTTATACTTATTTTATGAAACTCTTAAGTCCTTCTTTGAAGCACCATATAATTTTTTCTGTCGATATTTTAGGATAAACACAATATGATACTTACGGTCCCACATCATATGGGACACTCTTTGATGTTCCATCATTTTACCTCTACTCTTGATTCACTTCGTGACCCAAGCTAGAGGTTTATTGCATATAATGTTAACTCTCCCAACCTCCCATAGGCAGAGGAGCCTTCATTCTTCTGCCTTTCCACCTTCGCGGAGATGATGAATCAGAAAAAAGACAGGAAAGTGCTTATCGAAGCTCTTTAAAGCAATCAACTAATTAATTCAAGGCCTCAATGATAAAGGGTTTTAAAAATATTTTGATAAAATCAAAAAACTCTTATGCAACTATTTCCAAGAAAATAAGCCTCTCCCCTTTGGTTTATCCATAGAGATATTTTCGTAAAACTCTAAGATTTCTTTCTCTTTAAAACTCGATATTGTTCTCTCATCAGGTTGATATCCATTAGCTTTAGCTAACTTAAACAATTCCTCAGCACGTTTTTTATTAATCTTCGTTCCCCAGCCTTGAAAATAGCAAGCTCCTGCGTGATATTGGGCCTCTCTTTGAACTTCCCCTTTCCCATTAGTTGCAAGGTTCTCCCAATAAATACGAGCTTGCTTTTGTAAATTTTTGTAAAGCTCTAAGATTTTTTCCTTCTTAAAACTCGATATCGTTTTAGCATTAGGTTTATATCCATTAGCTTGAGCTAAGTTAAGCAACTCAATAGCATGCTGTTTATTAATCTTCGTTCCCCAGCCTTTAAGATGGCAAACTCCGGCGTAAAATTGAGCCTCTCCTTGAACTTTCCCCTCTCCCTTAGCTGCGATGTTCAGCCAATACCCAAGAGCTTTCTTTCGCCTTAACTGCTTTTTTTCTCGATCTTCCTCCCTATTTTCTTGCATCCCAAATATTCCCTCAACAGTAAAATAAAGACGAGCATGCAAAGCATCAAGTTTCGGATGATAAGCTTCTACTACCTGCGAAAGACAGCTGAGAGCATAGCTTGGAGCATAGTCCATACTATACTTCGCAGCTTTATACCACCCTATAGGGTATCCAATTTCACCTAGATTTTCACACAACTGAATCCATTCTATATCTACTGTTTCACTTTCCTTATGCCGATTTTCTGGTAAAAGCCAGTTTGCTTCCCCTGCTTTAAAAAACTTAATTTTCTCTACTTTAAGAAATCTAGTTATAAAGGGATGATGAGGGATTTTTGAAGCATCGTTAATCGCAAGCCATTCAGAAAGTGGCTCCCAAAAATCATATTTTGCTCCTTTAGCTATGTAAAAAGTAACGGCGGCTTTCTGAAAATTAGGTTGGACTTCTTCCTTAGCACCTTGCTTAAGCATATAACAATGCCCTAGACAACTACGAGCGTTTTTATCTCCATCTGACGCCTTTTTAAATAATTCTTCAAAATATTTATCTTCATAAGGTTGAGCGCTCCCCATTCTCTTCATTATGGCTTTTTTGGCAAGTTCTTGTAGTTTGGAAATAATTAAATCCTTTTCTTTATTCTCATCCCAAGATCTAAACAAAGAAACAAGGCCTTTAACACCTGAAAATTTTAGTTCCTTCAAAATATCTAAATCCCGCGCTATATATGGAATGGCATAGCTAAGCGCCGCTAAAAAATAATCTTGCTTACATCCCTGACCAAAAAAGTAATGAGGCCATAAAAGAGGAAGGGCCTTTATGCCTAAATCTTCACTTTCAATTTTTTCTAGCAAACTTTTCAATTTTTTTGCTTGTATTTTTGTATTAAGAGCATGAAACAGTTGTTTAAGTTTCTCAGCATTTGTGTGCTCAGAACCGGAAGATATAGAAACCGGTCCCCATACCTTTTTACGACGTTCTTCACCCACTTTTATCCAGGTTCTCAGAGCAATAGGATTACGTTTTTTTACGGCAGCTTTTAAATGCTCAAACGCCTTACGATTTTCCTTCCCTGCAAAATAATAATTAGCAAGGTGCAAATCCCCATCACTACTAATATTCTCAAGCCCTGTATAGTTCGCATAAGCTTTTTCTTGAACGCATTTATAGGAGTATAAATGACCAAGAATTTCATAAGCTCTGGCAAGAGTTTCATTAGCTTTTAAGGAAGGTTGCGAGGGATTATCCCTCGTTACATATGCTCTTGCTTTTTCAAAGTTTTCTGTTTCTTTAACTCCTGTTTCTAAATATTCTATTGCCTTATCAATATCTTGCTCACATCCCCAGCCCCATATATAGCATAACGCAAGAGAACAGAGGGGGTTCAAATTTCCCGAACTTAGTCTCTGCTCCGATTCTACTTCCTGCTCCAATCTTGTAAATTCACTTTTAATGCGAACCTGTAGTTGAGCAGGCTCTAATATAAATCTCCAGGACTCACGCTGCTCTCTTGGGAATAAGTTCAATTTCTTCTCTGTATCAATAGCAGTAGAATCTGAAGCTGCCTGCTGAATCGTAGAGGCAAGTGAAAGAGCAAGCTGCGCAAGACCAGCATCATAAAATTCTTTTAAGTCTATTTTCTTATCCAAACCTTTAAGCTTGTTCGGCCCGTAATAAAATTTGAACAATAGCGGAATCATATTTGTAACTAAGGGATGGAAGGCACTCGCAGATTTCATGAGCAAGAAAAGTGGCCTAAGGGATGTCCGATCTTCTACATATATATAGGCCCAACGACGTAGATTTCCTTCTAGCGCTTTTCGAGAGTCTTCAGAGTATTCTAAAGGAAAGTCCCGAGTTGGAGCTTTTCCTTTAGCTGATGTGAGGGGCGCCGTACTTTCTTCTGAAGAAATAATCGTAAAACCTTCAATTGCTCCATAGTGATCAATCGGTCCTATGGCTGCAGGACGCTTACTATTCGGAGAACTATTCAATGCTTCAACAAGCTTATTTAATGAACTGGTGGTAAATCTTTGAAAGATATGCGGT
This sequence comes from Alphaproteobacteria bacterium, assembly GCA_019748065.1. GTDB lineage: Bacteria > Pseudomonadota > Alphaproteobacteria > UBA9655 > UBA9655 > UBA9655. The sequence continues at coordinate 10,752 of JAIEQB010000078.1, forward strand.
TGGGCTCCTGCATATCCAATAACTGAGTACCCTAGAGTTTTTGGAAGTTGAGACAATAAAAGCTCATTCGTCCGATTCGAAGTTAGATTAGTATCTATCTCAAAAAAATTTTCTCCCCTTTCCATAATGCTGGATTTTTCACGATACATTTGCACCCTTTTTGGGTCATCTAATAGAGCCCCTACGAGACGCACATCTGGGATTCGTAAGAAATTAGGTAAAACTGCACCAAGACCTGCATAACCCATTTTATTCCCTATAGCTTCTTTAAGAAAAAAAATACATGCTCCATTACTTGGTAATTTTTCTCCTTTTTGCAAAGTTATTTTTTCTATCTGACCGTCATTAAAAACTATAACATCATTAGAGAAGGCTTCAACAAATCTACGGGTGGCATCTTGCTTTTCACTTACGGGAAAAAAAGTTATCTTGCTAGGATTCCATGTAGAAAGATCTTGTAGATTCTTAGCAGGAATGAGAACCTGATTAGGCCCAATAAGTGTGCCCATGATTTTTTCAAGTAGTTTTTCTCCTTCTCCTTCCTCTTCTCCTTCCCCTTTCAAGTTGATTTCAAGCCACCCATGAATATATTCATTATACGAATTTGCATCGTTTAAATGAGGATCTTTTGTAAAGGGGGGTGTATATTCTACTCCTAATTCTGGATTTTTCAGAATTGTAAATGATTCTAAATTGAGTTCTTTACAAGGTATCTCCTCATAATCTTCGTCATTTTCTTTTTCGTTTCGCCCATCTTTTCTAATAACGGAAGAACCAGACGCTTCTTCCTGCTCATTTTCCATTGTAAAACCAGGACTTGAAAGCAAAGTAAACGTCAAAAGAAATAAAACAAACCTCACCGCACCTCTCCTTTTTTAAATCAAATTCCATAAAGTTATGGGGATAAGGCTAGCATCAAAACTTTTAAAAATGAATAAAGATTTTGTGGATTGTATGAGTTCAGTACATATGAGACTCAAGAGGCCATAGGATAGGATTCATGAATATACTGCAAAGGAGTGAGTC
>JAIEQB010000028.1 GCA_019748065.1 Alphaproteobacteria bacterium
AAGCTATCGCTTTACCCTCCACTTCACAGCCCCTACCTCAACTAGCTTTTTGCCTCACTTGTATCTGAACTTATTCATTAATTTCTTTTAAAATGTTCCGGATAAACACAAATTTTAAAAATTAACCTCTACAAAAATAGATTTTAAATAGAGGCGAGTTACTTCAATTCTTCTCTTGTCCTTCGCCTTAAGACAAGTTATATAGAGACTCATTGCTCTCAGGATGAGTGCAAAATACACACGCAGAGAAATCCTCCGGTGGCAAAAGCCCCAATTCTCTGCGGCGGATTAACTGGAGAAAGGAAACTTTTATTATGATGCCAACTTTTACTATGCGCCAGCTTTTGGAAGCTGGGGTTCACTTTGGACACCAAACCCGCCGGTGGAACCCTAAAATGGCCCCCTACTTATTTGGATCTCGCGGGGGAATTCATATCATTGACTTACAACAATCTGTGCCGATGTTGCACCATGCCCTTGAAGCGATTCGGGAAACGGTTTCTAATGGTGGACGAGTTCTTTTTGTGGGAACAAAACGTCAAGCCTCTCAAACGGTCAAGGAAGCGGCTTCCCTTTGTGGACAATATTATGTGAATCACCGCTGGTTGGGCGGCATGTTGACTAACTGGAAAACTATTTCCCAGTCCATTAAGCGCCTGCGTGAATTGCAAGAACAATTGGATGAAGGGACACAAGGTTACACCAAGAAAGAACTTTTAACCTTGGAAAGAGAAAGGGACAAACTTGAACTTTCCTTAGGCGGCATTAAGGATATGGGCGGTATTCCTGATATTCTTTTTGTCATCGATACAAATAAAGAAGATATCTCTATCCAGGAAGCCAACAAGCTGGGGATCCCTATTGTTGCTATTGTCGATAGTAATTCTAATCCTGATGGCATTGACTACCTCATTCCCGGGAATGACGATGCTCAGCGCGCGATTGAGCTTTACTGCACTCTTGTATCCGCTGCTGTTTTGGATGGTTTGCAAGCTGAAATAAAAGCAACAGGTAAGGATATTGGCGCCGCAGAAGATGTTACGGTGATTATTGAGGAAGAAGCTTTTACTGAAGCTGAACCAAAAACTAAGGCTGAAGCGAAAGCAGATGCTAAGCCAAAGGTTGCTGCCGTGAAGAAGAAAAAAACGGACTCAACACCGGCTCAAGAAAACGCTTAAATTCGATCGAACTATTTAAACAAAAGGAGTAAGTCATGGCGGACATTTCCCCTAAGCTTGTCAAAGACCTGCGTGAGAAAACTGGCGCTGGAATGATGGATTGTAAGAAGGCCCTCACCGAAACAAACGGTGATTTAGAGGCCGCGGTAGATTGGCTTCGCAAAAAGGGCCTTGCGGCGGCGGCAAAAAAGTCAGGACGCGTTGCGGCTGAAGGCTTGGTGGCTGTTTCTTGTAAAGACAATCACGGTGCTATCGTTGAAGTGAATGCGGAAACCGACTTTGTGGGCCGCAATGAACATTTTCAAAAATTTGCAATGAAGGTTGCAGAGCTCAGTAATGACGTCAAAGGCGATCTCGAAGCCCTAAAAAAGCAAGCTTATCCAGGCGCTAATAAGACAGTTGAAGAAGAACTTACCCACCTTGTAGCTACCATTGGTGAAAACATGGGGCTGCGCCGGGCAGCTTATCTCGAGGTTTCTCAAGGTATCGTGGTTCCTTACGTTCATAGTGCAACAGCCCCCGGCCTTGGCCGCTTGGGCGTTCTTGTGGCTCTCGAATCTTCTGCCCCAAAAGACAAGCTCGAAGCCTTAGGCAAGCAAATCGCTATGCATATCGCAGCTTCCCAACCCATTGCTCTCTCTATTGATGCTGTGGATCCAAAAGAAGTTGAGCGAGAACGTGCCATTTTCCGCGATCAAGCTTTAGCTTCTGGCAAGCCCGAAGAATTTATTGACAAAATGGTAGAAGGCCGTTTGCGCAAGTTCTACGAAGAGTCTGTCTTGGAAGAGCAAGTCTTTGTCATTGATGGAAAAACCCGCATTAAGGATGTGGTTGCTAATGCATCAAAAGAGCATAGTGCCCCCATTAAGCTTGCTGCCTTTGTCCGTTTCGGCTTAGGTGAAGGCATTGAGAAGGAACAACCCGACTTTGCTGCAGAAGTTGCTGCACAGCTAGGAAAATAAGGATGGAAGCCTCTTCAAAACCTCTTTACAAACGCGTTCTTCTGAAACTTTCAGGAGAAGCCTTGATGGGGGAGCAATCCTACGGACTTGATCTTGACACCGTTGAGCGTATTTGTTCTGAAGTTAAAGAGGCTCACCATTTTGGTGTTGAGCAAGCTATTGTTGTAGGAGGCGGGAATATTTTTCGTGGCCTGAATGGAGAAGCTCAAGGAATTGAGCGCACGACCTCGGACCACATGGGAATGCTCGCCACCGTCATCAATGCCCTAGCCTTACAAAGCAAGCTTGAGCAAATGGGCCTAGAAACGCGAGTCATGTCCGCCATCCCCATGCAATCTATTTGCGAGCCTTATATCCGTCGTAGAGCCGCCCACCATATGGAAAAAGGCCGTGTTATCATTTGTGCTGCCGGCACGGGAAACCCTTATTTTACAACTGACTCTGCCGCAGCCTTAAGAGCCTCTGAATTAAATTGTGAAGTTTTAATGAAAGCCACCAAAGTGGATGGAGTTTATGACAGCGATCCTATGAAAAATAAGAATGCAGTCTTTTATCCCCAGCTTTCTTATCAAAAAGTGATTGCCGAAGATTTAAGGGTGATGGACACCTCCGCCATTGCTCTTGCTCGCGAAAGCCAAATTCCTATTATGGTTTTTTCAATCCATAATCTCCATGGCATCATGGATGCTCTCCAGGGCAAGGGGCGTTTTACGCTGATAAAGTGATTTAAAAAAAGAGCTTTCTGTTGTAATCATACACCCTGTTGTGCAATCCGGTGGCAACACCCCACAAGGTCTGGATCACAACCCCAAGACCAACCTGCAATCGAAACCCGAAGCCCTATAGTTGGAATACCATGAGGCCAGAGCCGAGCTTGGAGCTGGTCACAAACATCCGTATCATAGAATTCAGGTAAGCCGAAAAACTTCAAAGGAGCTTCCGCACCCTCTGCCGTTTTTTAATCAAGGGGAGTGGAGTAGTGAGGGCAAGGCACCTACGGTCGAAAACCGCTTAACTTCACCCGCGTGTGGTAACCCTTCAGCCCCCACTGATTAAATTAAATATACTCGTCAGCTTCAGACCATTGCTTCCCCTGACAAGAAAAGCTATTGCGCTTGCATTCAAGCAAACACCCTTTATACGCGGCGATCTGTTGACGCCATTGGGGATAGGCATCCACACAATCCTCCTGGCAAGCAAACTCTTGTTGTGTGCATTGGGCCACCCTATCAGGATTCATAGCCTGGGCGGATTCAAGACCAGAGAAGAGACTAATCCCAAGGATCAGCGCTGATGTCCGGAGAAATTTATTTTGCATGGTGATATTCCTTTCATAAAGTTGTTAAGTTAAGCCCATAAAACACAGAGAGGGTTGGGCGGTTCGTTCGACTCTGTGAGTTCGATTGACGTCTCCTTGCTGTGACTTTTTTAGCTATAGACGCAACAAAATTTTCAACGTGATGAACTTTGGAAGGAAGACCCGCATGCCCCCATTCTCTACAACGCTTGAGGTACTCTTGCAGGAACTTCTTATCCCCTTGCGCATAATGCCGCTTTTCATTCTCAAATTCTTTTTTCTGGGTTTTTTGGCTGGGAGAGAAACCTTGAGGCGTGATATGATATCCTAAGGGGTCAAATCCTTTTTGACTTCTGACACCAGGCTTCATCCATGTGTGTAGTTCTCGAAGCCTCATCTTTGCCCCACCCCATTGATGGGAACGGTTAGAAACGCTGGGGGAGAGTGATTGTTCTGACTTTGTCCATATGGTTTTCACATACTCTATTTAAGGTTCTATATTATTTGATCTGATAATAAAGCAAAAACGTTGACATTTCGTTAACTTCCGTCTTACCCTTAAGAAATCAGAAGATTAAACCTCATAAGCTTGAAGGATGGATTCACATACCTATTGAAGACCTAGAAGCATTTGACAAAAAAGTAAAAGTTGTATGTGATATGTATCGTCAGGTTCAAAACCTTGACAAATCCAGAACCCCCATGGGATCATGGATGCTCTCCAGGGCAAGGGTCATTTTAGGTTAATTAAGTAGAAAGTTAAAGAATGTCAGTGTCTTTTAAAAGTTACATTTACCTTATAGCAATTAATTTTATCACTATAAGTTCTATAAATAGTGGATTGGCAATGAGTAAGCCTGAACATGAAGATACATGTTTTTATGCCCAAAAACCGCTCCCTGCTGCAGACGATCCTTATCAAGCCACCCCCATGGAACTTTCAGTGGATTTATTAAATCATATTTTCTATGGAGCCAACAAAGAAGAAAATATTAGCTTCTATGAAGGTGGACTTATAGATAGCGATGGAAAACCACGTAAAAGTGATATGCGGAAAATGGGTGAGTTTGTAATAGATTATAAAGTTTCTCTGGGGTACGGAGATAAGGGAGCTGTCTTTTTAGCTCAGCACGTACCTTCCAGGGTTTTTGTTGCTGTGAAAAGCATTTTTCCAGATTCAGAACCTATGAAGTATGCGGATGTCCTTTCTCTCCAAAAATTAAATAGGCTTTATGGTGTCTTTAATGGTCTTGACCTCCTAAAAAGAGAACGAACGCACATTTTTATGCCCCTTGCCAACGGCATCCCGAGCACTAAGCTAGAATGGAGCCCTTCATTTACTGTAAAGGCAACTATTGAAGATGGGATTTTAAAAATAAGCAATCTAGATATTAGCCGACGTCTTATACAAAATTTTATTAAGGAAGTTGAATACTTTGCAAGGTCAGGCTATTTACAAATAGATCAACACATAGACCATGTTTATGTTTGCCCTGAACTTCAATCTGTTTATATTATTGACTACGATGGCACACAATATGAACACCCAATTGAGGAACGTAATTGGGGTATCTCACCTTTTCGGGCAAGCATAATCAATTTTCTTGGGATACATCAATGGGGTGTATTTGAATCTTCGCAACTTTTACCTCTTGATAAACTTTCCCAACTTCAGGGTCCGCAGCCTATGATAAAGTTTCTACAATCTATTGATAATAATAAAAGTGGTGGTTATTCACTATTTCAATTAAAATCAGATTTTCAAACTTTTCTAAGTGAAATGAGTACGCCTGACATCTACTAATCATGAAAAGCTTATGTTTTTAAGTTGTGAAACTCCTACAATACTAATGCGCTCTTCTTTTATATAAAAAGCATCCAAGGTATTCACAACATACAAGTGATCGAGCTTTAAATCTTCTATGGCGATATGCATAGAAGCCGTCACAGGAGGGACATCAGAGAGCTTAATTATCGTCTAAATCAAAATGAACCCGGGAAGGTCAAGAGAGGCTGCGTATTGATGGGCAAGCGTTGTTTTGCCACATTGGCGTGGCCCCAAAAGTCCACAAAGGGGAAAGACTTCATAGACCTTATTAATTTGATCAATATATCCTTGACGTCTTATTAGCATATTGTAATTTCAGAACTAGATTCTGAAATTACAATATTCCTTCATAGGAAAAATAACAAATTAAATCCGAGCAAGAGTCAATCAATTCTTATTGATATAAGAGTATATCTTCCTCAATATAGTCGAGATAGTCTCCATCCATCCCCTTGTTTAAATCTTCAAATTGTCTTTGCAAATCAATAAATGTGCGTAAGGTACGAACGAGCTTAAAAGAACCATTTTTAAATAAAAAAACATCTATATCGCTGCAGCTTTCACCACAACTTTCAGTCCCAGCTCCATTACGGGAGTAAATCTTTAGAAAGGGAGCCTCATACTTAAGCTTATAACACATGAGTGACCAAGGTTTATATCCCTTTTCTTTTTTGGTAAGATCGAACTGAAGCGGAATCCAATCACTCTTATTGTTTTGAATCAAAAAGAAATATAATTCATTCTGCTTTGGCCCTATGTCGATTGCTGAAACTGTTAGCAAAAGATACCCGTTCTCAAGAGGTATTATATCTACAGGATCTTCCGGAATGTCTTTATAATATTCATCTGTGCCAAACATTAACTCTTTCGCAAAGGCTTCATCTTTTTTGGCATAGTCCTTCAACTTTTGATACGCAAAATCCTTAATCAAATTTAAGGCCGTTGAATCGCGCTGACTTCGTTCTTTTTGGCTTTCAGCTAAAATGAACTTGATAACCTGTGATTCCTCAGGAACTTTGTTGAGAGAAGCATGGCAAATGAAGAAGAAGAAGAAGATGATGATGATGATGATGATGATGATGATGATGATGATGATGATGACGCTCAACAACGAAAAAAGGAACCCCTTTCTTACTGACGTAACATTAAATGTAGACGTCCTTTGAGTCATGAATCTTAACAGCCCTAATAATCTATCTGAGGATTTTTTAACACCAACTTCCGGATTTATCCATCTCAACTTGAGTAGCAAATTCATACTTATAGCAAGTCCATAAAATAAATTTTCAGAGTTATTTAGCGGATCGCCCCGCCCTCTTCGAGGGCTCGCGATTGTAAATGTCCAGGAAAACTACCATTATTGCGAGGAGGGCTGCAAGCCCGACGCGGAAATGCGCCATGTGCGTAGTCAATAATTAAAGTTAAAAAAGACAAAAGCATTCTTTCCTCCAAATAAGATTTTGCTTTAACGTTTTGAGAGAAACTTTTGAAGGTCGTATCAGTGGGGTAACCTCCTTTGGTCTCTTTGTGACACTCGAAGCATTCCGGCGCAATCAACGCCTTTACACCCTAGGGATCCTCTTGTGGTTCTTTTAAAAGATGTGGATACGCTGACGAATACGATTACCCTCACTCCTGCCAAAGGAACGCCTCCAAAAAAAAGGGAAAGAAGCAAAGAAAATGAGAAGCATTAACAAATAATTAAGAAATAAAATGAGAAAGAAATTAACTTATGTGTTATTAATAAGTCTACTTGTAGGCGGAGGTTCGGCTTTTGCTATGATGGGGAGGGGAAGAAGGAGTTTCAGGACGTGACTTTAGCATCTCTAGATCTACTGCACTGCGTCTTATGAATAAAGATGAAACCCTTAATGTTGGTGGCCATAAGTATAAGGTGACAGGAACTCTAACTGGAACAGCAGGGAAAACATTCACTACAGGGCCCGCCGATGAAATAATCCATTTTTACAGTAGTTTACTTATGACAAAGTTCCTACCTCATGGGAATATATGTTCGATTTACCTCCTGTTATGGATGAACATGGTCAGACTATTTCTGAAGGAGGAGGCGGTGTCGCTGATCTTCACATAACACAAGTAGAGTAGAAATCTTTGGAAGCGTCAAAGCTTCATTTCTACAAAATACATTTTTTATCAGTACTTCCACCTCTGGTGGAGGTACTAACTTGAATAACTCATTACGAAGCAATGTAATACATATTCATCTCAGGAAACCTCTAGCATTTCCTACTCGTCTCGGTATATGATGGATTTAATTTAATAATAGGATGAGGATCCATGTTTACAACAGTTTTTAAGAAAGTTTTTGGCTCAGCAAATGACCGCTACATTAAAAGCCTAGGTAAGATTGTTGAGCAAATCAATGCTCTTGAAGTAGATATGGAAAAGCTTTCTGATGATGCCTTACGCCAGAAGACGGAAGAATTCCGAGAGCGCCTGAAGCAAGGAGAGACTGTTGATAGCCTTCTCGTTGAAGCCTTTGCGGTTGTCAGGGAAGCGTCCAAACGCACCCTTGGCATGCGTCACTTTGATGTGCAGCTCAAAGGTGGTATCATCCTTCATCGCGGTATGATTACAGAAATGAAGACGGGTGAAGGTAAAACCTTGGTCGCAACCCTCCCTGTTTACCTGAACGCTCTTGAAGGCAAAGGCGTTCACGTGGTCACGGTCAACGATTATCTGGCCAAGCGTGACTCGGAATGGATGGGAACGATCTATCGCTTCTTAGGCCTTACGGTTGACTGCATTGTCCATGAATTGGATGATATGGAGCGACAAATTGCTTATAAATGCGACATCACCTATGCCACCAACAATGAATTAGGCTTCGATTATCTTAGGGACAATATGAAGTTTCGCTTGGAAGAGATCGTGCAACGTCCTTTCAATTTTGCTATTGTAGATGAAGTCGATAGCATCTTAGTAGACGAAGCTCGAACACCGCTGATTATTTCAGGGGCTGCGGAAGATTCATCGGACCTTTACGTGCGTATAGATCAGCTGATGCCAAGCCTTCTCCCTGAAGATTATGAAAAGGATGAAAAGGCTCGCGCTGTTACCCTGACAGAGCAAGGCATTGAGCACATTGAGGAATTGTTGAGGAATGTTGGTTTATTAAATGGCTCTTCTCTCTACGATATCCAAAACGTTCCTATCGTTCACCATGTAAACCAAGCCTTACGGGCCCATAAGCTTTTCACTCTCGATGTGGATTACATGATCAAAGACGACAAGGTGATGATTATTGATGAATTCACGGGACGCGCCATGGAAGGACGCCGTTATTCGGAAGGACTCCACCAAGCCCTAGAAGCTAAGGAAAAAGTTGAAATCCAACAAGAAAACCAGACCCTTGCTTCCATTACCTATCAAAACTATTTCCGCCTTTATCCCAAACTTGCTGGTATGACTGGAACAGCAATAACTGAAGCTGCCGAGTTTGCTGATATCTATAAACTTGAAGTGCTTGAAGTGCCAACAAACGTTCCCGTTATACGTAAGGATATGGATGATGAAGTTTACCGGACGGCAAAGGAAAAATATGAAGCTATCATCAAGCTTATTGAAGATTGCCATGCCCGCAAACAACCGGTTTTGGTAGGTACAGTCAGCATTGAAAAGTCAGAGCTTTTATCTCACCTTTTGAAACAAAAAAAAATTCCCCACAATGTTCTTAACGCTAAGTTTCATGAACAGGAAGCTAAAATCATTGCCGAAGCAGGCGTTCCAGGGGCCATTACCATTGCCACCAACATGGCAGGTCGTGGAACAGATATCAAATTAGGCGGTAACCTTGAAATGCGCGTTGAGGAAGAAACAGCCGCCATCAAAGACGTAAAAAAAGCTGAAGCCCGCGCCAAGGAAATTGCGGCTGAAATCAAGGCAAATGCCAAAATCGCCAAAGATGCAGGCGGTCTTTTTGTTGTAGGAACGGAAAGGCACGAAAGCCGCCGCATCGACAACCAGCTGCGAGGTCGTTCAGGGCGCCAGGGAGATCCTGGAGCCTCCAAGTTCTTCCTCTCTCTTGAAGATGACCTGATGCGGATTTTCGGCTCTGAGAGACTGGATAGCTGGCTGCAGAAACTGGGTCTTGAAGAAGGGGAAGCCATTATTCACCCTTGGATCAATCGCGCCCTTGAAAAAGCTCAGCAAAAGGTTGAAGCCCGTAACTTTGATATTCGCAAGCAACTTCTTAAATACGACGATGTGATGAATGATCAACGGAAGGTCATCTATGAACAGCGTCGTGAAATCATGGAAGTCAGCGATGTCCATGATTATGTAGATGGCATGCGCGTTGAAGTCGTTGAAGGCCTTGTCGCCCGCTTTATTCCTGAAAAAGCCTATGCAGACCAATGGGATACAAATGCCCTCCACGAAGAATGTCTACGTATTTTCGGCCTTAATCTTCCTTTTAAAGACTGGGCGAATGAGGAAGGCATTGCGGACGCTGAGATTCAAACCCGTTTTCAACACGCCATTGATGACTTGATGACACGGAAGGAAAAGGATTACGGGGTCGAGATGATGCGCCTTGCAGAAAAATCGCTCCTTTTGCGAATTCTTGATCAACAATGGAAGGACCATCTTTTGTCCTTAGACCATCTGCGTCAAGGCATTAATCTTAGAGCCTATGCTCAACGGGATCCCCTGAATGAGTACAAAGGCGAAGCCTTTGAATTATTCCAAGATATGCTGGGGCGTCTGCGTGAGAATGTCACCGGGGCTCTCGCCCATGTTCAATTAGGAGAGCAAGCAACTCCCCAACAAATCATTGAGGACGTTTTTGAGCCAGAAATAGAACAAGAAATGACCTTAAATTATCATAAGGATCCTAATGATCCAGGAGAAACAGGAGATAAGGTTCTCGTCGGGCCCGAAGATTGGACCAACACACCGCGTAATGCTCCCTGCCCTTGCGGTTCGGGCAAGCGCTATAAACAATGCCATGGCAAATTGAATGTGGAGAATCACGATGAACTATAGAAATTTACTCACCATCGCCCTCACCGGCGCTCTTCTTACGGGCTGTAAGTCAGCTCAAGAGTTGCGCGAAGAAGTCACCGCAGGACAAGGACCTTCTACCTTTTCTTTGGGACAAGTCCAATCCTCAATCCATCAAGGAACAAGTCAAGAACAAGTTTTATCCACCCTTGGAGCTCCCAATATCGTGACCAATGATGATCATGGAAATGAAACCTGGGTCTATGACAAGATTTCAACGGAAGGGGCTCGCGCTTCCTCTGAAGGTGGCGGATCTTTAATTCTTTTTGGCGCTTTTTCAAAGGCAAATGCGTATGAAGCCACTCAAAAAACGTTGACGGTTATGATTAAGTTTGACAATCGTAAATACGTTCAAACTGTAAATTATCATCAAAGCAAGTTCTAGGAATAAGACTATGAAGAAAACAACTTTACTTGGCGTGGCCTTGCTTCTTTCCGCCTGTGCCACCCATAATAATAAAGCTCCCATGAAAACCCAGCTTCAGGTTCGTGAATTTCAAACTCGGTCCTTTGACACGGGAAAAACCAATGAAGTGCTTTCAGCGGTTGTCGAAGCCTTCCAAGACCAAGGATTCATGGTTAAAAACGTTGTGCCCGAAGTCGGACTTGTCTCCGCAGTCCGCGATGTGGATGTTGAAAATTCAAATGAAGCATTTATGCAACAATTTTTCTTTGGCCCGCATGCACGCTGGGGGAAAACCTCAACTATTGAGGCCACTGCAAATGTAAAGACTCAAGGTCATAAGACAAAAGTACGTGCTACTTTCCAAGAAAAAGTTATGAACAACATGGGCAACGTAGATCAGGTTAGTACCATTGAAGATCAACGTTTTTACCAAGACTTCTTTGACAAGGTGGGAAAGAGCATCTTCATCGAAGGCCAAAAAGTTTATTAGTAATTCTTTGATGCCTCGCGGAATTCTTTCAAGCAATCGCATAACAGAGATTAAACGCTTCTTCTTGAGGCGTATCCACCTTTGGAGAGTAATCACAAATTTTAACAATCAAGCCCGCCCTTAACAACCCCTTAAGCAAAGATTGAGCATCAATAAGCTGGATTGAGTTTGGCAAAGTAGACTCTAGATCGGGCATAATTTTCCAAAGATCTTCAATATAACCCGGCCAAGGCAACCCTGCTGCTTTTTGTTCTTCGTAAGTTTGTTTAAGTTACGCCCATTTTTTCTCAGTGGACTTGGGGAAGATATATAACAACTCCAGCCAGTTTAAGAGCTTTTTGGATTTTTACGAGGGCTAAATCTATTTCTTGACCCTTTAGAAAAATGAGAACTCGCGACAACAGAATCCCATCAAAGGTATTTTCCGGTAAGCTACATAAAAAGCACTTAGACTATATCCAGAAGCAAATTAAAGAGCTGGGTTCTTCTATTAAGGAACGGATTAAAAAGGATTCAACTCTTGGTAAACAGGTATATTTTTGCTTGTCAGCATTCCTGGCATTGGAGAAGTGAGTGCTTGGAATCTATTGGCTGAGTTACCAGACTTGGGAACCTTTAAATGCGCAAAGCAGCTAGCTGCATATGCAGGACTTAACCCCAGCATACGAACTTCAGGAAGTTCAGTTAAATGCAGACAAAGTATATCCAAAGTGGGACATCAATTATTGCGGAAAGTTTTATTCTTGCCCGCGATGTCTTTGATGGAGCGAAAAACAGCAATTAACTCCTTTATTGATAGGCTACGTAGCCGTGGCAAGAAAGTAAAAGATGTCAATAACACGTGAAGATGACCGATTTAATTAACACGTTAGTTGACCGATTTATTCCCTCATGAGAGAAGTGAAGGGTGTAGGCCTGAACGGATCTCATGAGGGGTTAAGCGGCTAGCTTATCCCATGGCTCTGCTTGCTCATATTTAAGTTTTCCTTCTTCATCGTATTTGCCTAAACACAAGTGTCCATAAAAAACCCCCATCGTTTTATCCTCATACACGTGCACTGCTACACTTGTTCTCACATAATGAGGCCTGAATTCATTCTTAGGAATTTGTAAAATAAGCCCCTCATATCTTATGGTATTATCATTCTGAACAACCCGTTCTTCTTGAATGCATAAAATATCTCTCAAACCTTCCCTCATATAAGGAATAAAGGCGCTCTTATTCTCCTTTGCAGCAACAGAAAAACGCTCATTATGACGAGGAATATAAAAATCCCTAAGGTAAGCATTGGCTTCTTCAATTGTTTTAATGCCTTTTAAGGTAAACTCTTTCGGAAGGCGATCCTGCAATGTTCCAAACAAACGCTCGCTTCTTCCCCTTGCTTGGGGGCTATAGGCAGCGGTATGGCGAATCCCCAGTTGCCTTAAAGCTCTCCCTACTTGGGTGAGCCTGCCCTTATCTACTTTGCCTCCTGCTTCAGGCGTTAGCCAATAATGGCTTCCTCGATCTGTATAAAGAGAACAAAATAAACCATAGGATTCTATCGTCTCCCTTATCCCTCTCAGGGAACTTAATGTCCCTTCTTGGTCTATAAGAAAGGCGGATGTAATCTTTGAGGTCGCGTCATCAAGGCTAACTATCAAATCCAAATTATAGTCTAAATGAGGCAGCCAACGATGAGTCGATCCATCCTGGTGAAGCATCATTCCTTCCATAGGCTTCCTCTCTCGACGCAATCGGTGATCTCCTCCTCGTTTGCTA
>JAIEQB010000081.1 GCA_019748065.1 Alphaproteobacteria bacterium
GAAGTTTGGATAGGCCATGGAGAGGAGCGCGAAAATAATCTTAAGATTTCAGTCCATAGCTCTGCTGCTGAAATTGGTGCAATGCTACGACTTGCGTTTAATCGGTGCACTGGCTAAGGAAGTTGTAATGCTTAATAGATAGCCTGCTCAGGAAAAGAAAGGTTCGACTTTTTCAATTTTACTCCCCCTTTATTTAGCTTCTTAACATTTACCCTCAATGTCCTTTCTGAGAGATAGGTAGTAAAATATTCCGGAGACGTAGGTTACACTTTTTTCATTTGGAGGGCCAGATGATGTGGAAAGAGGAATTTGGACCCAGCGAGCGCGCTCTACAAAGCAACGTAAATGGAATACCTCCCCGTTTCTTCACCCCTCCTCGAGATTTTGACGAAGATGAAAACACATGCCGATTCTCCTTTTTTATTCCCCGGAAAGGTCCCAGGCCAAGCTCTGAAGGATCCTAAAAAAGCTTGGAAGACAATACGAAATCAAGCCGGTGTTTCTGACGTGCATATACATGATCTCCGCCATACTTTTGCCTCTCATCTTGTATCAAGTGGAGTAAGCTTAAGCATTGTTGGAAAACTCTTAGGACATACTCAGGCTTCGACGACTCAACGCTACGCCCATTTAGCTGATGCACCTTTGAGAGAAGCTGCAGAATTTTTTGGAAATAAGGTGAAGGAGCTTGTTTCTCAATAAGATAAATTAGCTCTTACACAACTCTTAGCAATGATTTTTGAGAAAACAGATAATAGTGATGTTTCTTATTTTCATAAACGAAAATAGCACTTCTCTTTATTTTCATTTTTTGATATTTTCGAAAATAAAATGTATTCCTTGAGAGGGAGAGAAACAAGGTATAGCCAATGAAAATCAAAAAATCAGCATCAGGTAGGATTGTAAAGGCCTTAACGGGCTATCAATTTTTCATTCCGAATGCTTTACCCCCATCTTTAGAGTGGACAAATACATTAGCCAAAAGCCTCTCAAGAGCCGACCATACACTGGGTATGCTTGCAAGGGAAGGGATAAGGCTTCCAAACCCACATCTTCTTATGCGCCCTTTTATTACACGAGAAGCTGTGTTATCCAGCAAAATTGAAGGTACTCAAGCAACTTTAGGTGAAATCCTTGCCCAAGATGCAGGTGCCCACGTTGACCGTCCTCTCGACGATTTACAGGAAGTTAACAATTATATTCTTGCTTTAGATTATGGTTTTGAACGTTTGAAAGAACTCCCCTTATCTCTTAGGTTAATTAGGGAAATACATGAGAAGCTTATGCAAGGGGTACGAGGGTCTCACGTAACTCCTGGAGAATTTCGTAGGTCGCAAAATTGGATCGGTCCTCCAGGATGCACTTTGGATACAGCAAAATATGTCCCTCCCTCACCTGATGAATTGATGGAATGCTTGGGTTTATTTGAGAAGTTCTTACATGATAGGACTCTTCCTCCACTCATCCATATAGCTTTATGTCATTATCAATTTGAAGCTATACACCCCTTTTTAGATGGAAATGGGCGTGTCGGACGTTTATTGATTACATTGCTTTTAATTGAGCATAAATTGTTGCCTTCTCCGCTTCTCTATTTAAGTGCATTTTTTGAGGCAACACGTGATGAGTATTACAAAAATCTTTATAATGTTAGTAGTCAAGGCGCGTGGAATGAATGGCTTTTATACTTTTTAAATGGAGTTGCCATTCAGGGCTTAGATGTATTGTCTCGAGCTGAACGCATTAATACGATAATTGAAAGATGGCAGATTAATATTGGAAATCGATCAGATGGGCTTACTCGAGAGATTATAAACAATTTGGCCGTCAATCCTTATTGTACAAATAAAAAGATAACTGAGAAGTTGGGTGTAGCCTTTACAACAGCTCAAAGGGCCATAGACAAGCTTGTCGAGTTGGATATTCTTAGGCAAACATCTAAAGGCAAGAGAGACAGGGTATATTGCGCCAGTGACATTTTAATAATTCTGGAAGAGCCAACAAAAATTACAGAATATTTAGATGGTACACTTCACTCTTAAGTTGTTCTCCCTCAACGAAAATTGCTTTGGATCATGAGACCTAAGATTTTACGTTGCTTGAGAAGAGGCCCTATTGGCCGTCAAAGGTCATTGAGCCTTCTTCTGCCATTCTAAAAGATAAGGACAAGGATATCATATATCAAACTCCAACTTTTCATTGATAATAATGTGCCATTTTTCATTTTTAGGAAAAACTTCCTTGGGGCTATCGCTTTTCAAAAAGCAGTACCGAGGACGATTCTTTTTAATAAAGCGATGGAGAGTTTCTGTTTTATGAGAGTAGCCTAGTTCATCAAGGATGTAACCGAGTCTCTGGCTATATGCAGGAGGATAATATATCGCTACGTTCTTTAAACGCTGGGCTTTTATTTTTTCTCCTAATTCAGATAAAATAGTTGCTACATGGTTAATGTGCCCACCTTGCTTTACATACTTAATCAAGTCGAAAGCGGTCACTTCAGGAGGAGAAACATTCATGTAGCCTGTTGGTGTATTTCGTTTCTGTTGAGAGACATTAGTTATGACTTTTGAATAATAAAAATAAATTTGAGAACTTCCAATACGTGTTGGAGGTAGCCTTTTATCACAAATCACCTGAAAGATCTGGGGAGCTTGATGAGCTGTGCCATCGTAAGCAGCTGCTGTTAAAAGACCAACATAATAATTACAGCCATGTGCTTTCATAAGATGATGAATGTACCAGTCAGGAGGAGGGGCCCCTAAAGCCGAATACTCAGGAGGAACGATTAAATAAAGATGCTGTCCAAGGTATGTTATATTCCCGGCTTTGACATTCCTTGCTAAGGTGACTTTAAGAGAATTTGCATGCGTCTCTATTTCTTTAAGCGCCTCTGCTTTTGAAAATACATATATCCCCTTGCTTTGGATAGATTTTATAAAGTCCTTATAGGTTTGCATGAGATTCACGAATAGTTATGCTGAATATTAACTAAATACGCATGATAGGTAAACAAAAAAGTGCAGGTTTTTTTCATAATATGTAGATAGTTTTTCAGAAAAAACAAGGAAAAATGAATCTTACGTTATTGAAAATAAAACAAACAAGCTCCTTTAAAAATTTCTCACAAAATTTCCTCTTGCTTCAAAAGAAAACAGCATATAAATTAGAAGTTAGCTTCTCATCGTGAGAAAGCGTGGAATAAGGGGCTACGAAACACCCTTACTCCACTGACCACTGCAACTACCGAAAGGAGAGTCACAATGGCTGACTTTAATTTAGCTCACCTTGAGCAAACTTCTCAACTGGTAATTTTTCAAATCAAAAATGTAAATAATCTTATTGCAAAAGCATGGTTTGAGTTAGAATTAGCTCGCTCAGATTTGCGAGAGCTTATGGAAATTCATGAAAAATGGGAAGAAGAGAATGGGTTCAATCAAGAGTAAAAACAGTAGCGGTACTCGCTTCTTTTTATCCAGACATTTTATGAAATCAGGATTTCACTATTTTGATGAATTCAATTATCGGTTTTGTGAACGTCAGGTTAAAGAAGAAAAGTAAAAACATATTTTAAAATGGTAAAGTGTAACAAAGTGAAAGGATCATATGTCTATGATCCTTTCACTTTCTTTTTAAAGACCCAAATTCTCATTATTTTTCTGTGAGAATGAGGCAATATTCCCATCCCCTGAATTGCTCAAAATCAATAAATGCACTTCGTCTGCATATCCGCGGCAAAGCTGTCGGTGGTTTCAATTCAAAGTATCCGCCCGGATTGCGCCAGAATCACCTGCCGCTTTCACCAGAAGAAGCATTCTGAACCTCATTTTCAATCAGATTAGAGTATACTATGATCAATGCTCAACACTGATAAATTTCCCCTTGATGTCTCTCTGGTACACTGTCTGCTTGCCAAGCAATTTCTGCAATGGGCGGATTTGCCTGTAGATTATCCTGAATAAAGAAATGAACTTAAAAGAGCAGACGATTGAATTTATTCAATTCGTTGTGAGTAAGATTAAGGGGGATTGAAGTGAAGACTCCTATTCGTTGTTTTGGTGGAAAGCCAGGCCAAAAGTTTTATGCTGATTATCATGATTATGAAGATAGGGGATCGCAAAGAGGTCTACCGCTAAATTTCAACGCCCGTGGCCATCAAGCCCAGTCGATTGCCATCATTAGATGCAATCGTACATAAGTGCGCGTTCGACACGAGGTCGTACGAAAGACTATTTTACAAGAGTATATTTTGTTTGTTGGTACTCTCGATAAAATCTGCTGTATCGCCAGCAGTTCCCTACTCTGACATGCGATGGTGGTAACGCTGTGGTGTGAAGATCAGAGAACAATGGCGCCGCGGTTTTAACCGTAAGGGACTCTGTGAAGAGAAACTGAAACTGTTAGATCAATACGGTGAGGACCTAGGGATGAATGGTATGGCTAATGTTACGTGAACGTCCGTAACTGCCGTCAAATGTGAAGGAGCGAAACGATCTGTCACGCTCTGACCAAAAGGTACTATAGCTCGGATGAAGTCTGCGCACCTCTTCATCGCGATCGGATGAGCTATCGGTGGAGAGGACGAGCCTAACCCATTCTGTCTTTCGTATGGAACGTGGCAACCCCGTACAGCTCCCCTCGAGGAAAGCTGAGCGTAAGCAAAGCCTATGGCTGTGCGGGTACAGGAGGCCAGAAGAAGCGAACGCCCCTTTGTAATGAAGGGGATAGGGGTTTAAATGTCACCCCACACGAAAGTGCGCTGACGTCTGGCTGGTCTTTGATCGTGAGAGAATTTGTAGAACCGAAAGAATGGAGAAACGCAAATGACATCGATAAATTCAACATTGAATGGTGCCTCTCCAACTTCACAGTGGAATAACCTCCCGTGGGTTACCATTGATAAAGAAGTAAAACGGCTGCAAATGCGTATTGCGAAGGCTACCAAGGAAGGGAAGAAAGGTAAAGTGAAAGCTTTACAACGACTCCTAACCTGCTCGTTTTATAGTAAATGCTTAGCTGTAAGACGAGTTGTCCGTAATAAAGGAGCCAACACTCCTGGTGTTGACGGTATTCTTTGGCGAACTCCTTGCCAAAGAATGAAAGCTGTGGAGACTCTTAAGCGAAGAGGGTATTCCCCTCAACCCTTAAAGCGCATCCACATTCCTAAAAAGAACCCGAAAGCGGGCAAGAGACCGCTTTCTATTCCTTGCATGAAGGATAGAGCTATGCAAGCCTTATGGCAACTAGCTTTAGATCCTATTGCTGAGGAAATGGCTGATCCGAATAGTTATGGGTTTCGATCCAAACGATCGGTCGCTGATGCTATCGAGCAATGCTTTATTGTATTGTCACGAAAGGTATCAGCGAAGTGGGTTCTAGAGGGGGATATTAAAGCTTGCTTTGATAGGCTTTCGCACTCCTGGCTTGAAGAGAATATTCCTATGGATAAAACTATCTTGAAGAAGTTTCTGAAAGCTGGGTTTATGGAGAAAGGTGTTATCTACTCCATTACAAAAGGGGCAGCTCAAGGTGGTGTGACTTCACCAACAATTACTTTGATAGCCCTATCTGGATTAGAGAAAATCCTCAAGGATATCTTTAAGAGAGAAAAGGTAAACGTCGTTGTCTATGCCGACGATTTTATCATCACAGGGCCCAATAAAGAATTATTGGAGAACAAGGTCATTCCCATCATAGAGAGCTTTCTAAAGGAACGGGGTTTGGAACTCAACCGCGAGAAATCCAAGATAACACATGTTGAGAAGGGATTTAACTTCCTGGGCCACAGCATACGATGGTATAGGCGTGGCCTTTTGACAATGCCCTCAAAAGCAAATGTTAAAAACTTCCTTCGAGAAGTTAGGAGGACAATTAAATCCAATCAAACTACAAAGACAGGAGATTTGATTAAACAGCTTAACCCAAAAATCTTGGGTTGGGCTTATTTCTTCCGTCATAGTGCAGCCAGCAAAACTTTCTCCTACGTCGACAAAGAAATCTATGAAGCGCTTAGTAGATGGATGAAAAAGCGGCATCCCACCAAAAGAAAAACCTGGAGAAACAAAAAGTACTTCAGGCAAGTGGGAAGTCGTAATTGGCAATTTTCTGCGAAAATCAAGGACAAGGATAATATAATCTCCTATCTTGATTTAGCAGCTGCCAAAAGAGTCCCTATTCGGCGTCACATTAAGATTCGGGGAGAGACAACTCCTTATGACTCTCAATTCAAAGAATACTTCGAAAAGAGAGATAAATCCAAGAATGCTCCACCTGGAAATAGGTGGTAAGCATACTTGAAGAACATGGTAGACCGGGCTGTACAATAGATACAGCCTTACAAAGGCTTGAGCGGATTGCGGGGAAACTTGCACGGTCCGTTCTTAGGAGAGGGAGCCGCAGTAATGCGGCTCTCTTATCCGACACCCTTTCGGATAATCTTTTTAGAAGGGAAATTTTCGTTTTCGAAAAATTCTCCGTCTAGAAAAATTGTGGGTGAAGTATCACTCTAGAATGCCTCTAAAACCTGCTAGAATCGTCACACAGAAGCGAAAACGAATTTCAGGTATTCTAATCACAAACATGATACAGAGGGCGCTAAAAAAGCGATTTTAAACTTTCTAATGAACACACAAGATAAATTCTCAAGTTTCGTAGACTTCTTTTTGATGTTCTCCGCCCGCAACAAAAATGATGAGAGTGTGATCTTCAAGTTTACAGATGAGACGATAGTTTTGAATCAGTAGTTCAAAGTTTACTGTGTCCTTTTAAAAGTTTACTGTTTCCTTTTAAAAACCTATCTACACGAGAATTAAATTCTTCTGAATTTGTCCAGAGGTGCGCATGCGGACCATCTAAAAGATGCATTTTAACATTTTCTGGAAAAGATTTCATAAGGTCTTGTACATACACATAATTAACACCTATATCATTTTTTCCGCCAAGAATTAAAATAGGAGTTTTTGATCTTTTAATTGTCTCAACTTCATTTATGCGCTCACCACCCTCCATAATGATTTTAAGCGGTAACGTCCGAGCAAGCCCATCTGTTCTCATAGCAGCCTCAATCATAAAAGGAACATCGTTAGGATCAAGACCTTGACATTCAACAAATCTCAATGCCTCTTCTTTATTAAATTTTTCCTCTTTCCCTAAAAGCTTCATCTCAGGTATATCTTTAAAAGCTAAAGTAAAAATTAATTCAGGGTCATGAGGAAGAGGAGGAGTCCCAGTGAAGATCAGGCTTTCCATTCTATCCCCAACTAAATATAGCAAGTTAATTGCTTGATGCCCCCCTTCGGACCAACCCAAAGCAGAAAATTTTCCTATTTTTAACTTATCGAGTCCTTCACGAAAAGCACGAGCACAACCAAGGTGACAGTAAGACTCCTTGCAGTTCAAAAAATCGTCACTTTTACCATGACCAGGGCTATCAAATGCAATCATACGATAGGGTAAGCCAGCCTTCATTAATTTTTCAAAAATTTGACTGGAAGCAGAATTGCCATGAAAGAGAGCTAAAACAGGACCTTTTCCTCCTGTATCGCGATAGAAAAGTTTACCATTTAATGTGCTAACATGACCCTCTGCTTCTAATCCATCTTGCATTGCGAAGGAAGGAAATGATAAGTGAAAAGCAAGAAGTGAAATTACTAAGCTTATTATTTTAATGTTTTTTTTCATAAATTCTCCTCCTAATTTTAATATATTTTTTATAAGCCACTTAATAATAAAGTAGGCTAAGAATTATTTTCCTTTAATTAATGGTTAGTCAAGCTTTTTATAAAAATAAATTTACCCCCCACCCTGATTTAGGATAGCCTAAGTCTTAACGGTAGGGAATGTTGGTTTAAAGTGTTGTGAATTAGCAAAACAGAAGACTTATTGCAGTTCAACCAGGCGTTTCCGTCGTTTCTGATCGTGCTGATCATATTTTGTCCAGTTATCCGCAGAACTATTGAGTTGTGTGGCTACAAAATCCAATGAAGTTTTGCTGAGCGACCTGAAAAATCGTACTCAGAAAATAGATCCGCAGAAACGCCGATATTGCCAGCGGCATAAAACAGGGTTTTTTCAGGGATATCTATGTGTCTTTTAGGGAAATAGCCATTCCTCTTAAAGAAAAGCAGACAAAGGAAAAACCCAAGCCGCCCTACCGCGGATCGATCTTTAAGATACGTCCACTCGTCGTTGGTGATCGCCAAATCATCATCAAACAATTTCTTCTCCCGCTAGTCAATTGCAAGCGAAAGATAGACTGTTTCTTCACAGATTGCACTTCAGTGCCTAAAACGTGCCCGTTAGGTCAAGTGGGGTAAGCTTAAGCATTGTTGGAAAACTCTTAGGACATACTCAGGCCTCGACTACTCAACGTTACGCCCATCTAGCAATTGCACCTTTAAGAGAAGCTGCGGAATTATTTGGGAATAAGCTGAAGGAACTTGCCTCCCAGTAGACTCACCCATCAATATAAGAACGATTAGAATTAAGAACCCACATATATTAAAATTTATAAGGTGAGATAAAAAGATTTAACACTAGGTCGCTAAGAACAAGGCACCTTCTTTCATCATTTTAAGGGGACACAAAGGGATCACATATCCTATCATGAAGAGAAAAAAGACCTAAAGACTTGCAGTTTTATGATGTAGTACGACAACGACTTAAGAAGAGAATCGTGCGCATCTAACTCTTGAGTTTTCCTTTTACGAAAGAACTCCTTCTTCACATGAAGTCCTTCTGAAAAGATGACTTAATGGTTGTTAAAAAAACATGTGGATAGAGCAGTAACTCCCTCTTGATTTCTTAAGAAATATGTGCAAAAGTGCATTATGGGTACACATCCGAGAAATCTTCTTAAGAACTTGTTGACATATTGGCCTCCCAATACGGTTGCAACGAGTGCATGGTTAGCAGAGCATGGAATATCACGTTTTTTAACACGGCAATATATCAATTCTGGATGGGTAAAATCTTTAGGATATGGAGCTGTTATACGGGCTCATGAGAAAGTTGACTGGCCTGGAGGCCTGTGGGCACTCCAAACTCAAACTAAGCTTTCTGTTCATGTTGGTGGAAAGAATGCCATTGCTTTGCAAGGGCGTTCTCATTATCTCCATTTTGGACAAGAAGAACTAACCCTTTTTGCGCGAAGAGAAACAAGAATCCCTAAGTGGTTTCTTAAAAGTCCTTGGTCCGTTTCTTTGAGAGTTGTGAAAACAAATTTCCTAGATTCTACTTTAGCTCTGAATGACTTTAATGTATCGGGGATTAACGTTAAGATTTCTTCCCTCGAACGGGCTGCTTTGGAATTGCTTTCTTTAGCCCCTCGACATGCTTCTTATGACGAAATCAATTTGATTTTTGAGAATTTCAATACGTTTCGTCCGGAGGTTGTACAAGCCTTATTGATGAATTGTAAAAACTCAAAAGTTATACGGTTATTTCTCTATTTAGCAGAATTACATCAACACCCTTGGTTTTTGCAGTTGGATTTAGAAAAAATCTCAATAGGTTCTGGCGTTTTGCAAATCTCTAAAGGAGGGGTTTTTATCAAAAAATATCAAATGATTATACCAAAGGAATTATCCGATAGGAGAGAAGATGAAGGAAGCTTATTTTAGACGCGTTGATCTTTTATTATCTATTTTGCCAGATGTTATGCAAGATCCAAGACTCGCCCTAAAGGGAGGAACGGCTATTAACCTGTTTGTTTTTAATATGCCAAGAATGTCGGTTGATATAGACCTAACCTATCTTCCCATTGAGGACCGCATAACCTCTTTAGAAATGATCGATCATATATTTCAGCAAGTCCAGACCGTTCTTATGAGCAAAGGTTTTATCGTTAATCCCAAATTGACATCTGATCATCATGCAAAACAACTTATTGTCTTGGGTCAAGGTGACTTGATCAAAATTGAAATCAATCACATTTTGCGTGGATGTGTTTATTCTCCTGTCAACAAAGCCTTGCGGCCAAAAGCGATAGATGCCTTTAAAAAATCCATGACCATCCAATGCCTGGCAGATAATGATCTTTTTGCGGGGAAGATTTGCGCAGCTCTTGATCGCCAGCATCCCAGAGATTTATACGATATGCATTTTCTCTTTGAGAATGGCCCGTATACACGAGAATTGCATGATGCATTTTTAGTGTATTTGATTAGCAATAATCGACCCATTTCTGAACTTATTAAGCCAAATCAACAAGACATATCTCATTTATATACGAACGAATTTAAAGGAATGACCGAGCTTGATATGTCTCTTGAAGATCTTTACAAAACTTTTTTCGAAGTCGTAAATTTAACACATGTCTCTATGACGAATGAAGATAAAGAATTCTTGCTTTCTTTTAAAGCGGGAGCTCCCAAGTGGGGACTCATTCCTTTTGATCACATCAAAACTCTCCCGGCTATACAATGGAAACTGTATAATATCGGGAGAATGGAGTCACATAAGCACCGAGAAATGCTGCAAAAACTGGAAGAAAAATTGGCTTAAGTCTGAGTTGAACCAGAAGAAAATTTAATGAGAGTGGCGGTATAAAAAATGTGTTTTATTCACGATTTGACCTCCTCAGTTCTTCCAACCCCTGGGTTGCCCAAAGTGATAAATTCACTTCAGAGGAAGCAGCCATTTCATTCAGGACAAGTAGGCCTTTGAATAATGCTGCAATCGGTTCTTTCATTTTTGGATCTTTTTGCATATCTCTTCCCAGCTCAATGTCAAAAGTTTCAAGCAATTTTGCCTTCTCCATTAATCCTGCGAGCTGGATTAAACTTCTCGTTCTGGCACGTCTTAATCCACGCGAATCAACTTCAAGGGTGGCCATGATGTGGTATCTCTGCCTTTCCAATTTGTTCAGGTGCTGGAGTGTGCTTTTCAGTCTTTTTGAGAGTTTTTGAAGAAGAGGTGGAAAATAAACCCACACGCGTTGTCCATTCTGCCTTTTGTGTTTTTGAAGCTGTAGCCCAGGAATCTTTTAAGATGGTTAAAGCCGTTTCCAGAGAGAATTCGTCTTTTAGAATTTTCTGAGCTTCCTTCATCAGAAGAAGAGACTGCTGAATCTGAATGCGCTCTTTCTTTTGCCTGAGCTCATAAATC
This sequence comes from Alphaproteobacteria bacterium, assembly GCA_019748065.1. Taxonomy (GTDB): domain Bacteria; phylum Pseudomonadota; class Alphaproteobacteria; order UBA9655; family UBA9655; genus UBA9655. Next base: position 11,107 of record JAIEQB010000081.1, read on the forward strand.
TTGTTCTCAATGGAAGTTACCTTATCGATCATACGACCGCCCTCTCTATTTTTATCCATGACGTTTTTTCTCCGTTTTGGTTAGTATTGCTTCACCAGTCTATTAAAAACAAAAATATAATAAAGTATAAAAATGAACACATTGAGAGATCAAAATCGATCCTTAAGGAGCGAGAAAGCTGTCCTGATAAGTTTTGTTAAAAACTTAGGAGGCGCGCTTATGTGTTGCCTTTGGCAACAGCGCTGTGTCGCAAGCGACGCATAGCGACAGGCTAAGCCTGAGAAAGGGGAAAGAGAAATGACATAGTATTGGAAACCTTTCATCTCAACCCAGAGGGTTCGACTCCCTCCTGGCAAAGATTAGCCATCAGCCAGAAATGAGTTTTGCATGGGTGTCGGTAACGGCATTCGTGAAGCGTAAACAATGGATACTGAAGCTGTGTGATAGAGCCTCGAAATTTGCTAACCGTTGGAGCCTTCATCGTTGCGTTAGTGGGGGCAGCACTGAACATGTCGAAAAGGCGAGACATGAGCAGTCCGACCGGGGTCCGAGAATAGGGCAGAGGTATAGGATGGGTTGATCAGGAACCTGTGAGATCCCATGTGTGGCCACACAAAGAAACGCATGGTACCGCGAGATGGACCAAGACTTGAGGGAACTTCCTAACTCAAGGAGTTAAAAGGGAGAAAACGTGTGGGGCTTGAAGACGAAAATCATAAGTCAACAAGTGGAAGCCATGGGAAGTCGTAGCGCTTTCATAGTACCAATGATGGTGGGGAACTCGACTCACGAGGACCCAGCGGAGGGAAGGGAAGCGTCATGATGTAGAATCGTTTATGGGAAACATGGAGGGTGCTTTGAAACCTGTAAAAGTGTTAACAAAACAGAAACGAATAGCTGAGTTAGCGAATAGATATAAAGGCAAACCTTTAACCTCGCTAAACCACTATTTGGATGAAGAATGGATGAGATACGCGTATGATCTCACCCGCAAAGATGGTGCAGTAGGCATTGATGGGCAAACGGCTACAGAATACGAAAGTAATCTGCAGGCGAATCTAAAGAGCCTTTTGGACCGGATCAAATCTGGCCAATATAAAGCTCAACCAGCCCGACGTGTCTATATACCAAAGGCGGATGGCTCAAAGCGTCCCTTAGGCATTCCAACATTCGAAGATAAGGTGGCACAGAGGGTGATTGTCCTGCTGTTGGAACCTCTATATGAGCAAGATTTTAAAGATTGTTCTTTTGGGTTTCGACCAAGGAAATCAGCACATCAAGCTCTTGAGCAATTACAGACCAACGTTAGGAAAGGTAATTGTAAGTGGATTCTTGATGTAGATTTACGTCGATTTTTCGACACAATCGATAAAGGTAAGCTCCGAAATCTTATCGCTAAAAGAGTCGGTGATGGTGTTGTACGGAGGATGATTGATAAATGGCTAAAGGCAGGGATACTCGAAGATGGGCAACTGAAGAGAAGCTCTTTCGGCACTCCTCAAGGAGGGGTGTGTTCACCCTTACTTGCTAACGTATATCTTCACTATGCGCTTGACGAATGGTTTTATGATGAGGTTCTGCCACGACTTAAGAAAAGAGCTTCGCTTATACGCTTTTGCGATGACTTTGTTATAGCGTTTGAAAGTTATGAAGACTGCAAGCGTGTTCAACGTGTACTGGGCCTACGTATGGCGCGGTATGGGTTAACTCTTCATGAGGAAAAGACGCGACTTGTTGATTTCCGCTTCAAACGTCTACGAGCTATTGCAAAGGAACATGCGACGACGTTCAACTTTCTGGGATTTACTCACGTGTGGGGAAAATCAGTACAGGGAAAGGACGTCATCCGACAGTATACAGCGAAAGACCGCTACGCTAGAGCGGTCAAAGCTATCAATGAGTGGTGCAGAATGAATCGTCATATGCCAGTTAAGGAGCAACATGAAAAACTTAGCAAGAAGATGAAAGGCCACTACGCCTATTATGGCATTACAGGCAATAATAGAAGGCTGCAGTGGTACTTTAATCAAGTAAGGAGAACATGGAAGAAATGGCTATCGAGGAGAACTCGTGGTTGGACGCTTCTGTGGGAAGACTTCGTTAAGTTGCTAGAACGATATCCTTTGCCAAAACCACGTATCGTTCATCAGTACCAATGTGCCAGATCGAGCGAGACTACATCATGAAGAACCGGATGCGTCAATCGCGCACGTCCGGGTCTGTGAGGGGTGAGGGTGATAAAACATCCTCGCCTACTCGGCGA
>JAIEQB010000043.1 GCA_019748065.1 Alphaproteobacteria bacterium
GATATATATTTTGAAGGAAGACTCCAACTGGGGTTCAATGTTTAACCGTTGACACAGTTAATTGAACATTCTCTTATCGTTTAAGAAGCACACCCGTCCTCGAGGTTCTGATAATTTGGAAATTTTTCTCATAGGATTCTCCTCGATCCACTCCCACTCATTGGCCGCTATGGTGAGAGCATGGCCTAAGGCCACCATATAGCGATTGGACAATAGCAGGGTTGCGGTTTGCTTTAGAACCCTTTCTACCTGTAGAGTTTAGAAGCTTATCTCTCTGTTCGATAATAAGAGCTCTGGTGAGATCAGACAAAAGCTAACTTCCAATCTCTTGCTTCCACCAATTCAATAACTTTTTAACATCCACAAAACGTTTAGGATTTTTCTTTTCAATCTCACGGAGATACCGATCAATAAAATCTGCAATAGTATGCTTCTTAGCTTCTGCAGTCTTAAAATATCTGCCCTCTCGTATGCTGGCCTCTGTTTGCTTTGCCTATTCTTTTGCGTCCGTTTTACGTTCAAAAGTGGCAGATTGAGATGGCCCCCCCTTAAACGAACCTTCGCTCTATACCCTGTTGTTCCATCAGCACTGCGTCGTGTTTCAATTGTCGCCATAGTCCCTCCCTCATTGATGAGAGGAGTCTATAGCGAAACATAAACAAAGACAACCGAACCTCTATTGCAGCATGGGACAATGGCGGGACAGTCCGCAAAAATTTACAGGAGAAAACCCTGCGATTGAGAACTGAGCAGAGTCCCTTCAATAATGCTATACTGTCTTTTGTTATTCTCTAGTGTCCCATGGAGCCATTTTAAGGAGGAAATGTTCTTATCAAAAATTCCTGGAAACTGGCGGAGGGGATGGGATTCGAACCCACGATACGCGTTTCCACGTATAACGGTTTAGCAAACCGCCGCCTTCAGCCACTCGGCCACCCCTCCAGGTCATAGGTTCATTTTCTACTGGTCGGAAGGACTTCTGTCAATTGATTGTTTCTGAAAGCAATGATAGGCTATAACACTAACGTTCCTACATGCTTTGAAAAAAGGAAAATGATCCATTGACGGCCCTTTCAACTTATTTTCCCTATGGTTCGTTTAATAAACATCCCACGATCTTGCAAGTCATTCCTGCCTTAAAAAGTGGTGGCGTTGAAATCGAAACTCTTGAAGTCGCGAGCGCTATCCTGGCCGCGGGGGGGCGACCCATCATCGCATGCACCCAGGGCGACTTATCAAAAGATCCCCGTACAAAAGGGGTACTAATAAAAATCCTTCCTTTGAATACAAAAAACCCACTTCGAATTTGGAGGAACGCTAAGCTTTTAAAAGAATTGATCCACCATGAAAAAGTAGACATCGTGCATGCGCGCTCTCGCGGCCCCGCGTGGAGTGCTTTTAAGGCCGCCAAAAAAGCTGGCATTCCTTTTATCACAACCTATCATGCGGCCTACAAGTCACGTAGTTTTTTTAAGACACTTTATAATTCCGTTATGGCTGCAGGGGATCGGGTGATTGCCATTTCTCCCTTTATCGAACGCCATATCAAAACAAAATACGCACGATTTCGTTGGTTTGACCCCTCAAAACTGCGCCTCATCCCTCGCGGAATTGATTTAGCATATTTTAACCCCAAGGCCGTTCCTTCTGAGCAAGTAACCCTTTTACGCCAAGAGTGGGCTCTCCCCCCCAAAGCACGCATCATTCTGCTTCCTGGACGCCTCAGCAAATCAAAGGGGCAGGACACTTTAATTAAAGCCTTTGCCCTGATGAAGAGCCCTAATACCTTTCTCATTCTTCTCGGCTCCATCCAGGGGCATGAAGCCTATCGTGACACTCTCTTGAATTTGGCCACTTCCTTAAACCTTGAAGACCGCGTCAAATGGTTCCCCGCTATAAGTGATCTTGCTCCAGCCTATCAATTAGCGGATGTTATTGTCTGTCCTTCTCATGTTCCCGAAGGCTTTGGCCGAGTGATAGTGGAAGCGCAAGCTATGAAAAAACCTATTATTGCAACAAACCATGGTGGGGCCTGCGATCTTATAGAAGACGGCAACACGGGGTGGCTTTTCCCTCCTGAGGATGAAGAGGCGCTCGGTAAAATCCTGGATCAGGTATTGACCCTGCCAAAGAAAGAATTTGCAGCAATGGGCAAACGGGAACGAACTTGGGCAGAAACCCATTTTTCAAAAATCGCCATGCTCTCAAAAACGATTGCAGTCTATAAGGAAGTGATTAGTGATTGACTACTTACACTTCCGCTTTTTCTTCTCGGCAGCAGCTTCAGCTTTATGAGCTTTTGGATACTCAGAAATCAATTGATCCAAAGCAGTGCAAGCATCTGCGTTACGATCCAGCTCTCCTAAAGATTTAGCTAGTTTTAACAACATATCAGGTGCCTTGGGTGATTTGGGATAGTTTTTATACCCTTTGGCAAAGGCAGTAGCCGCCTTTTCATAGTCACCACGAGCAAAAAAGGTAACCCCATACCAATATTGGGCAGCTCCGGCTTGTTCATCCTTCGGATAGGAGATCACAAAGGAAGAAAAGGCATGCTCAGCAGCTTTATAGTCGCCTTGTTCTAATAAATTCCGAGCCTTTTCATAGGCGTTTTTAGAAGATGAAGGAGAAGAAGACCCATCTTCCCGTTTGGAAGATGAAGACGTCGGAGATGCCGGTTCAGAAGAGGAAGAAGAAGGCGCCCCACCCGACACACCTCCACTCTCTGCATTATTCAAGCGATAATCCACATCCGCACTTAAGGTTTCCATGCGTTTAGTAAGCTGGGTAATTTCATGACGCGCTTCTTCTAATTGGCCACGAAAATTGCGATTTTCTTCTTCAAGATTCCCCACCCGGTCAATCAATTGAACAACAAGAGATGTATTTTCCTCTTGGGCTTTGACAGGTGAGAGGCCTGCAAAACCAAACGCAAGGGTGAACATCGTGGACGCAATGAGTGCTCGCGATAAAGCCAAGGGGCAACTTTTCTGGGGCATGGTTTTTCCTTTTATAGCCAAACTGAATACAAAAAAGTTTATAGCACACCCCTCATAGCTTCACAATGGGGGCAGTTAGACTCAACTCATATTAAAAATAATGGTTTTCTTATGGGTGAAGTGTTCAAGCATGGCTTCAAGAGAGGCTTCCTTACCCACTCCAGAAGATTTCATTCCCCCATAGGAAAGGCCAGGCTGAACAACTACATTCTGATTGACTTGAACAAAGCCAGCCTCAAGACGGTGAACGCCTTGCAATGCGCGCGTTAAATCATGGGTCCAAAGAGTCGCTGCTAAGCCATAGTCCGAATCATTGGCCTGATTGATAACATCATCAAAATTCTTCCAAGGAATCAAAACGGTTACGGGGCCAAAGATTTCTTCCTGACTCACCTGGTGAGAATTGGGAATCCCAGTGAAAAGAACGGGTTGAACAAAAAGGCCCTTTGAAAGTTTAGGATCTGTGGGCAAGGCTGAACACTCATGAGCCGTGGCTCCAGGCGTCTTTTTTCCTATATCCACATAGGTAAGAATTTTCTGGTGTTGAGCAGGAGAAATTACGGTACCAACGTCCGTTTCCATATCCATGGGATCACCAATTTTAAGCTCATTAAGCTTTGCCTTCAAACCTTCCAGGAAGGAATCAAAAATGGATTCATGAACAAAAATCCGGCTTGCAGCCGTACAGCTCTGTCCCTGGCGGGTAAAGCGCATGCTGGTCATGGCGCCCTCAACAACCTTGTTCACATCAACATCTTCACACACAATCATGGGACTTTTTCCCCCTAATTCCAAGGTAACAGGGACTAGTTTTTCGCTGGAATTTTTATAAATCTTTTTTCCCGTCTCAACGGACCCTGTAAAGGTGACCTTTGCCACATCCGGATGACGCACTAAAGCTTCTCCCGTGGTAGGTCCATCGCCGGAAATCATATTAAGCACTCCTGGGGGAAGAATAGTATTCACAATCTCAGCCGCTCTTAAAACAGCAAAAGGGGCCTCTTCAGCAGACTTAATCACAACCGTATTCCCAGCCACAAGAGCGGGAGCCACCTTGAGAGACATCAAAAGAAGGGGAACGTTCCAAGCAATAATGGCGCCCACAACGCCCAAGGGCTCGCGAATAGTAACCGCTAGCATGGAATCACTAAAGGGGATGGTCTCTCCTTTCAACTCTAAGGCAAGTCCCCCATAAAAACGAAAAGTATTCGCAAAAATTTTGGCTTCTACTTGGCTTTCTGTACGCAAGGCCTTACCTGTTTCAAGGGTCATGAGACGCGCAAGCTCATCTTGATGCTCCTCCAAAAGATCCCCACACTGGGTGACTAAATGGCCACGCTTGGCCGCATCCATATGCCGCCATTCTTTTTGAGCTTTCTTTGCGATTTCAACAGCGTCATTCACGTCCTGAGCATCTGCTTCAGCTGCATGACCAATAACTTCCATAGTGGCTGGGTTATGGATGGGAAAAGACTTCTGGCTTTTTGCAACCACAAGCTTTCCACCAATCAAAAGTTTATTATCAAGATGCTTGATCAAACTCAGGGGCGTCAAGTTACTCCCCGGCACAGAATGCAAATCGCCCATAAAACCTCCATTTATTCTTTATGGCTTTTAGTGTATACTTTTTTTTAGAAGAATAAAAGAAAAGAGGCTCCGTTGCACGCGCTCCCTTCCTTAAAAATTGAACCTATTTATGAATCATTTTTAACCTTAACACCCCAAGGATTTCATAGGCTTTCTTACATAGAATGGGGGAGTTCTGTTCATGAAGATGTAATTGTTTGTGTGCATGCTTTAAGTCGTAATTGTCGGGATTTTGACTATCTGGCGCATGCTCTTGAAAAGAGCTATCGCATTGCCTGCCCCGATCTCTTGGGCTCAGGAGCCAGCGATTATCTTGGAAACCCTGAAATTTATACTTTCTCTCAATACCTGAATGACATGGTGAACTTATTGGCGCGCCTTGGCACTCAGAAAGTTCATTGGGTGGGAACATGCCTGGGCGGCATCCTTGGCATGATGCTGGCAGCTCAACCGGGTAGCCCAATCAAAAGCCTTATTCTTAATGATGTAGGAATGATTGTACCCAGCCTTCCTCTGCAGCGAATTCTCACCTTTGCCAGCAATGACAATAAATTTCTGAGTCTTCATGACGCAAAAAAATACTTTCAGTCCGTCCTGATGCCCTTAGGCATCACCGACCCCGACCATTGGGACCACCTAACCCAACATGGAATACTGCGCGACGATAAGGGTGATTTTCGCCTGGCCTATGATCCGGCCATTGCAAAAACCTTGAGTCGCTCTACCTCCAACCTTCATTTAGAGTCCTACTGGCAGGCCATAAAATGCCCTATTCTTGTCCTTCGAGGAGAAGATTCAGACTTTTTAGAACCCGAAGTTGTGACAAAAATGAAGTATTCTCAACCCCATGCGGAGTTTGCCACCATTTCAGGCTGTGGTCACTCCCCTTCCCTTATGGCACCAAATCAAATTCAAATTATTGAGGATTGGTTGAGGAAGGTGGTTGTTTAGCGTTTCGACCTTTTCTCTTCCACAAGGTCAATACCATTAATCAGACCAAGGACAATGGCGACGGGAAAAAAGAGCAGAGTCCAAAAAATAAGCCACCCATAACTGCCGTTATAGGAGAAGGAATAATAGACATTATTTTTTAAAAACACTCCATTTTTCATCGCCAAGACGAAGGCTAAGGGAAAGAAAAGAATAAGGGAGAGCACAAAAATCACCAAGTTCCCTTGATATTTTAGAGGGTATTTTTTTCTTACGGTACTATTTTTTTTAGTGCCCATAAGTCATTCCTTAAAGAATAAATTTCGAAAGATCTGAATTTTTTGCCAAATCGCCCACAGACTTTTGAACATGTTCAGCCGTAATCACAATTTTCTCTCCGCGCTTTTCAGGGGCCTCAAAGCTAATTTCTTCCAAAAGCTTTTCGATAACTGTATGCAAACGACGGGCGCCAATATTTTCCACATTTTGATTCACTTGAGCTGCCAAATCAGCCATTTCCCGAATAGCATCATCCTTAAAAGTCAACTCCACACCCTCTGTCTTAAGAAGAGCTTGATATTGACGAATAAGATTCGTTTCTGGCTCAACAAGAATCCGAACAAAGTCATCGGCGCTGAGAGCTTTTAACTCAACTCGATTTGGCAATCTTCCTTGGAGCTCGGGCAGAAGATCAGAAGGTTTTGCCGTATGGAAAGCCCCTGAAGCTATAAATAAAATATGGTCTGTTTTAATTGTGCCATGCTTCGTAGAAACCATGGTGCCTTCAATAAGAGGCAAAAGATCACGTTGCACGCCCTCACGACTTACATCAGGACCGCCAACTTCTCCTCGCGCTGAAATTTTATCAATCTCGTCAATAAAGACGATCCCATTTTCTTCAACACTGCGAAGGGCCTCACTTACGACCTTATCCTGATCTAAGAGTTTATCTCCTTCTTCTCCAATCAAAAGCTCATAGGCCTCTTTGACTGACACTTTCCTTTCAATGGTCCGCGGCGGGCCGGAACGCCCTAAAATATCTGCTAAATTGATCATACCCATTTGAGCGCCTGGCAAGCCAGGAACATCAATAGTGGGCATTTGAGAGTTACTTGTATCCTGAAGTTCAATGGAAACTTCACGATCATCTAATTGATTTTTTCTTAGTTTTTCTCTAAATTTTTGACGAGTTTCCTCCCCTGCATTCTCACCTACAAGAACATCTAGCACTCGCTCTTCTGCAAGAATTTCTGCCTTTGCGCGCACTTCAGCCCGCAAACGCACGCGCGTCATATTTATGGAAATCTCAACCAAGTCTCGAATCATTTGCTCCACATCACGACCTACGTAGCCAACTTCCGTAAATTTTGTAGCTTCAACCTTAATAAAGGGAGCATTTGCAAGCCGAGCAAGCCGACGGGCAATTTCAGTTTTTCCAACACCTGTAGGGCCAATCATAAGAATATTTTTAGGCAAAACTTCTTCACGCAACTGCCCATCCAACTGCAAGCGCCGCCAGCGATTGCGAAGAGCTATGGCAACAGCCCGCTTTGCTTCATTTTGACCAACAATAAAACGGTCCAATTCTGATACGATTTCCCGGGGTGTAAAGTGAGCTATTTTCATGTCAAAACCTTAAACAGATTCAATAATAATGTTTTTATTCGAATATATGCACAAGTCAGCAGCCACATTCATCGCTTTTTCGGCAATGGTCGACGCAGTCATCCCATCTGTATCCAATAAAGCTCTTGCCGCTGCCAAAGCATAGGGACCGCCAGAGCCAATACCGATCAACCCATCCTCTGGCTCCAACACATCCCCCGTTCCCGTAAGAATAAGGGAATGAGTAGAATTTACAACTGCCATCATAGCTTCTAAGCGACGCAAATAGCGATCTTTGCGCCAATCTTTAGCTAAATCTACACAAGCGCGAATAAGTTGATGGGGATTTTGCTCAAGCTTGGCTTCCAAGCGCTCAAAAAGCGCCAAAGCGTCGGCCGTGGAGCCAGCAAAACCAGCAATCACATCTCCCTTTCCTAAGCGGCGTACTTTGCGGACATTAGATTTCAAAATTAAGCTCCCCATTGTCACCTGGCCATCACCGGCAACAACCACTTCATTTCCTTTTCGAACGGAAAGAATTGTAGTTCCATGCCATGAATTAGACTCATTTTGCATCATTGGCCATTTTCCTAAAATATGTTAATACTCATAAAAAAGTAACATAAGAGTGATAGACTTGTCATCTTGAGAAAAGGGAGATACCATGAAGTACGATAAAAATAACATTTTTGCGCGTATTTTACGCAAAGAACTTCCGGCTCAAGTTGTTTATGAAGATGAGTATGCCTTGGCCTTTCATGACGTCACGCCCAGGGCTCCTATCCATGTTCTTATAATTCCTAAGGGGTCTTATGTTTCTTTTTTTGACTTCTCGGAAAAAGCTTCCCCTGCTGAAGTAACGGGTTTTACAAAAGCCATCCATAATGTTATTACCTCCCTTGATCTAGAAGATAAAGGTTTTTGGCTTCTCTCCAGCCATGGAGAAGAAGGAGGACAAGTTATTTTCCACTATCATGTCCATATTTTTTCTGGACGACGCCCTAGTCAAATGATGCCCCTCCATTCATGAAGCGTAAACTAAAAAAACAAAAGCTTGTTGTGGGCTGGCGTGAATGGGCGCAACTCCCAGAATTAGGTATCGATCACATAAAAGTGAAGATTGATACGGGGGCAAAAACATCAAGCTTGCACACCTTCCAACTTTCAACCGTAAAGCATAGCGGGCAGGACTACGTTAAATTTGATATTCACCCCATTCAAGATAATGATACTATGATTTATACTTGCATTAGTCCTATCGTGGATTATCGCTGGATTACAAGCTCCACTGGCCACAGACAAAAGCGTTTTATTATTGAAACTCACCTCAAAATTGGGGAGTATTCCTCTCTTGTTCAACTCTCTCTTGCCAACCGTGATGAAATGGGGTTTCGTATGCTTATTGGACGTGCTGCCTTAAAAAAAGAAGTTCTTGTAGATCCTGCACACTCTTTTCTACTAAGTCACAAAACTCGTTAACGAAAAAGTAAATTTCTTTAGAGATAATTATAAACATGAAAATTTTAATGATGGCCCGAAATCCTAAATTATACTCGCATCAGCGCTTGCTGGCTGTTGCAACGTCTCGTGGTCATCAGCTTGACATTATCAACACACTTCAAGTGTATATGAATATCGCCCCTCATAATCCTCAAATTAAATATAGAGGGGAATCTATCAAGGGCTATGACGCTGTTATTCCTCGGATTGGTGCGTCTATCACCATGTATGGCCTTGCTGTCTTGAGGCAATTGGAGATCATGGGAGTTTGGCCTTTAAATGATGCCGTCTCCATTGGTCGTTCCCGCGATAAACTGCGATGTATGCAGATTTTAGCGCGCCGAGGGATTGGACTACCTTTGACAGGTTTCGCCCACTCTACAGCCTATACAGATGACATGATTGAGATGGTAGGTGGCGCTCCTCTTGTCATCAAGCTTTTAGAAGGCACTCAAGGCTTGGGTGTTGTTTTAGGCGAAACTCGCAGTTCCGCTCGAAGCGTAATTGAAGCCTTTCGAAAGGTGAATGTGAATATTCTACTTCAAGAATATATTAAAGAAGCTGGTGCCTCGGACATTCGCTGTATCGTTGTGGGGGGCAAAGTTGTTGCGAGCATGATGCGCACAGGCGCTTCAGGTGAGTTTCGGTCAAATCTTCACCGAGGAGGCACAGCCCAAAAAGTAAAAATTTCCCCTGAAGAACGCGCTGTTGCTGTGCGCAGTGCCCACCTGATGGGTTTGAATGTCTGTGGTGTTGATATGTTGCGCACCAATCACGGACCTGTCGTAATGGAAGTGAATTCCTCTCCTGGCCTTGAAGGCATTGAAACTTCAACAGGTATCGACGTTGCCACAAAAATAATAGAATATATAGAAACTCATGCGGGAAAAAAGAGTAACCATCAAAAAGGATAAAGTCATGAAACTTTGTTTAAGCACACTTTTTTTATTAACAAGCACGTTCCCTCTCCAGGCCAATCCATATTGTGAGTGTATATCAAGGACAACCTCTCCTGCCCCTAACAACGAATGGATGGTTATCGCGAGTTGTTTTGTTGATGGGAAAAAACAACCAGTTTTATTGGAGAACACAATTGTTGCTAGCCATGCTGAGGCTGACGAAATAACGACTAATCTTATGCAAACCTATAATATTAAAGAGGGTGATTGCATCCAGCTTCCCGATGGATCAATGATACGTGTCCATAAAAATAAGGAGAGTCAAAGCCAACCATGACAAAGAAAAAAGCCATAGAACTTGCTGAAGGCCATGGAAACGTTAAAGACTTAGAAGAATTTTGGGATGCAGATGCTGCTGTTGAGCGTATTACGGCAATCTATAACAAGAATGTTTCTCTTATTCGTGAAGCCTTTTTAAATCTTGCTGACTTAAAAAAAATGCCTGCAAAATTTCCCAATCTTTCTAAGGCAACATACCCTTATTTGGGCATAAAAATTTCTAGCCGAAATCTTAACGTTGATCATCGGGTAGCCTTTGGCGCGGTTTTAGAGGCGGGGACTTACGGAATCACCCTCACACGTCCAGATCTTTTTGATTCCTACTATCGTAAACAAATCGAGCTTCTCCTCAACCACCATAAAACACCCGTCGTAGTTGGGGAAAGTGATTGGCCCATTCCTTTACCTTTTGTAGATGAATGGGATTCAGAAACCTTTCAGCCAGAAAAACTATGGCAAAGTTCTATAGAGTTTGCCCTCCCTAATCTAACCGCCGTTGACGACAGCATTGTCAATGGAACTTTTAAAGTTCGCAAAGGTCAACCCCTACCACTAGCTCTTTTTACAGCAGAGCGCGTAGATTTTTCTGTCGGCCGCCTTCACCATTATTGTGAAACATCCGCAAGGCACTTCCAACATTTTATCCTTCTTACCAACTATCAGCGCTATATCGATGAATTTATTCAATATGCCCATCAATCCTTAGAGGAAAGTGATGAATATTGTGAGTTTGTCGAACCTGGAGATATTATAACCCATAACCCTCGCAACAAATGTAACCATGTTAAGTCTCATGAAATGCAATCTCTACCGCAGATGCCTGCTTATCACCTTAAGAGAAAGGATAATCAAGGGATTACTTTTATTAACATTGGTGTTGGTCCAACGAATGCAAAAACAATTACGGATCACCTAGCCGTCTTAAGACCCCATTGTTGGCTTATGTTGGGCCATTGTGCGGGACTCAGGCGCAGCCAACGCTTGGGAGATTATGTCCTTGCTCATGCTTATGTGCGAGAAGATCATGTTTTGAATGAAGATCTTCCCACCTGGGTTCCTGTCCCTCCTATTGCAGAAATTCAAACAGCTCTTGAAAAAGCCGTAGAAAATGTCACAGGAGAGTTGGGAATCAACTTAAAAGACCGCATGCGCACGGGAACAATTGTTTCAACCGATAACCGCAACTGGGAATTACGCTCCCAAGAAATGATGGAGCGTTTCCGCCAAAGCCGAGCCATTGCCCTTGATATGGAATCTGCCACCATTTCAGCCAATGGTTTTCGCATGCGCATTCCCTATGGGACTCTCCTTTGCGTATCCGACAAACCTATTCATGGAGAACTAAAACTTAGAGGCATGGCCCAGACCTTTTATAAAAAGAGTGTCTCTGAGCATCTACGCATCGGCATTGAAACCATACGTATCTTACAAGAAGAACTCCATAAGGGTGAAGTGGTCATTCACTCGCGTAAATTACGCAACTTTGACGAGCCGCCTTTTAGGTAAACTTATTAGACCCTTTTTTGGCGATTTCCGTGCAAGAATAATTACGTTACCAAGGAGGATCAGCCCTACCCCTATAAAGATATGGAGTTCCCATACAAAATCCTCCAAGAAAGTTGAAAGCATCAAGGCCACAACTGGCGTTAAAACATGCACATACGCTGCGCGAGACGCCCCAATACGCCCTAAAAGGGTCAGATAACACCAAAAAGCAACGATAGTGCCGAGAACGGAGAGATACACAAGGGAGCTGATATAGCCAATGGACATGTCAAATTGGAAAACATTTCCTGAGAGGAAGATCATCAATAAAAGCCACAAAGCACCATAGCCCATGCCATAAGCATTACTCTCCATCACGGGGATAGCTCTCCTCTGGTTATAGGCCGAAATCATATTCCCAAAGGATGCAAAAGCAGCGCCTAAAAGGCTGAACATAATTCCTAAAACACCTGAATTAGACATATCAAAAGATATAATAGAGGGCCAAAAAATGACAAAAATTCCCAAAAGTCCACTTAAGGCTCCTAAGAAAACAGTCGATGTGAGGCGCGTTCCAAAAAAGAGAGCACTATTCATAATATTGCAGACAAGAATCATGGAAAAACCAACCGCATTTAAGCCGCTTGAGATATGACATGTGGCTTCATAAGCCGCTAGGTAATTCATAGAGAACTGAAAAAATCCTTGGAAAACAAACAACACATGATCCTTCCATGAGAATTTCATATTGCTCTTTTTCGTAAAACACCACGTGAACAAGAGAATGGCAGCTAAAGCAAAGCGATAGAAAACAGAAATATCAATAGGTACCGTCCCCAACTGACAAGCAATTGCATACCAGGTGGAGCCCCATACTAATACCGTTATGAAATATAAAAAGTACGTCATCAAAGCACCTAAATCATGAGAATACTTCGACAGAGAAAATTTTTAAAAGACCTTATTTATTTAATCTTAGTTTCTTTGAATTCAACGTGCTTACGTACCTTTGGATCGTACTTACGCATCACTAATTTTTCTGTTAATTTGCGAGGATTTTTTGTTTTTACATAAAAAAAGCCCGTTGCTGCAGTGCTTTCCATCTTAATCGAAATTGTATTTTGCTTTGCCATAGCTATAAACCCACATTGAAATCTAGGAGGATAATACTTTTTTCTTAGCCTCTGTCAAGGGATATTGAAGGGGAGATTAATTTTTTATAATAAGAAAATGAATGCTTTTATACTTCATAAAAACAAGAATTACTACCTTCTGCAATAAAATTACTTACAAAGTAATAAATTGCAAATAATACATATTATAAAGATATGTTAGAATTCTTTAAGTCTGGCATATTTTACTGTGATACTTTTACTGTGATACCCATAAATCTTATCAGAGTAAACCTCAAGAAGCATTCTTGTAAGAATGCTTCTTGAGAGATAACTTTTAACAGAAACTCGCATTTCGCCATTGAAATTGCGGATTATTATTAATTCTCCTCTTCAGATGGGTTAAACAACTGTGCATAGGGTCTATTTGCTTGCGCCAGCAATGAAAATTTCTGCCTTGCTGTTTCAAGATCAGGGAATTGTCCTGAAGGAACGAGAGGAAATAAAACCTTCATAATTTCATCATCCGAAAGGGAAGATTTATTGTACTCCCTGAATGAATCTCCCATTTTCGGAAGAAATTCCTTCCAATATTCTGTATAGGGGGAAGGAAGGGAGGGATCATCAGTTGGGGATGACATAGCAGAAGATAACTCAAACTCACCTGCTTCTGAGGTAGATGGAGGATTAAACAACTGTGCATAGGGTCTATTTCCTTGCGCCAGCAATGAAAATTTCTGCCTTGCTGTTTCAAGATCAGGGAATTGTCCTGAAGGAACGAGAGGAAATAAAACCTTCATAATTTCATCATCCGAAAGGGAAGACTTATTGTACTCCCTGAATGAATCTCCCATTTTCGGAAGAAATCCTCTCCAATATTCCGTATAAGGGTTAGCCTCTAAACTACCATGAGAAGTTGAAGCAATGCTCGGAGCTAAACTATCGCCTTTGACCTCAACATCTAATAACAAGGAGGATGGAGGAGGGGGGAAAGGATCAGATGAAGTAGATAGTGAAGAGGCAAAAGGAGGGGGTGGCGTTACTTCCAAATTTTCTTCTATTTGAAGAAGACGCGACCAACTCTGTACGCTTAGTTTAGTTTGTTGCTCATAGTGTTGTTTATAAAGCTCCTCCTCTTTTGCTGCGCGCTGTTGTGCTACGGTAACTCCTCCCTTGGCACGCCCTTTCCTCGAAGGCATGGCAGGCTTACTTGAAGGTGGTGTTAAGTTAAAATACTGTTCAAATAAGCTTGCAAATTGTTTCTCACCCTCTTTTTCAGGCTTAGTTTGAGGGCATCGAGCTAAAAATGAATTTAGGAGGTTTGGGAATCTGGCAGTTAATTTTGGAAAATTCTGGTCAAAACTAAGTTTTTTATCATCTCTTGCTTCATTCAGAAATTTAACAAGTTGTTCTTCTGTTTTTTTAAAAATTTCACCAGATGGAATTTGAAACTTTTTACTATTTTGAAGGAATACTTCTACATAAGGATCATCTTGGGCACCTTCTATAGCTTTCAGACTAATCTTTATAAGTTCTAATTGTGATATTTCGGGATTAAGTAAGGCTTGTTGATACATGATCCTTCCAATGTTTTCTTCCTTTAATTTTTTTAGGTCATTTTGAAGAGAGGATGGTGGAAAAGCCTTGTTTCTTTTAGCCTTGTTTCTTTTAGCGCTGTTTCCTTTAACATTAGATTCTTTGTTCAGCGCATCTAAAACAGCAGAAGCACTCGAAATCAATGTAGAATTTACAATCGTATCCCCAACAAGTACCTTTGTACTCTTTACTGTGGAGTAACTACTTGAAGAGGATCCGCTATCCCTTGAAGAGGGCCCCTCATCAACCATACCCCATACCTTTTCCAATGGGAAAATCACAGTTGTCCCCAACATTAAAGTCCTTACTAAACGCATTGTATTACTTTTTTTCGACATCGTATCACTACTCCTTGGTCTTCACATAAAATAAAAAAAGTGAGCTTATAACATCACAAAGCGCATCTTACTTATTATCTCTTAAAAATACAACATATTTTATTCAAGATGTATGAGTTCAGTACATATGAGACTCAAGAGGCCATAGGATAGGATTCATGAATATACTGCAAAGGAGTGACTCCA
>JAIEQB010000026.1 GCA_019748065.1 Alphaproteobacteria bacterium
AGCATCGTAGCAAAAAGACTTGGCGGGCGCTACATCCACGGGGCTAGCCCCATGGTTTTTTCGCGCGTATAAATGAAAATAAAAGAGGAAGAAATAATATATCTAATATATCGTCTTCTTCCTCTTTGTTCCTTTTTTCTTTAAGAAGGTAGAGCTGCTCCAATCTTAGTAAATCCAGTATTAACTTTGGTACCTATCGTGGTGACAGCACCAACAATAATAGCTGCAATAAGCGCTGCAATCATACCATATTCAAGGGCAGTGACTCCATCATCTTGCCTTAAAAAATTTGTTACATAAGTCATTTTATTTCCTCCGTTATAATATATGCTTCTAATGTTTTTATTATATAGTTTAATTATGAACCATTTTTATTAAAAAAGTGTTAATTTTTTTCTCTTAATACATACCTTATTACTTATTATCATAACACATTTATTCAGGAATAAAAACACAAATTTTAATGATTTACAGGCATTCCTTTGATAACTGGTAAGGCTATAGCTGGGGATGAACAATGTATTTATAAATAAGAGAATCAATCCAAATCGCTATTAAAAACGTAGGAATCGCTCCTAAAATATCAGCGAAATAGTGCTCTCCTATAGGAATACAAGAGAATATCATTAATATATTTAAAATCACAATTAAAACAAAGATGACTTTGTTTTCATTACGGAATGTATACATATAGAGAAATGCTGCAACTGTATGAAATGAGGGCAAAGACACAATCCCATTTTTCTGAGAGAAATCTAAAGTTCCCTCTCGAAGTTCCAACAATTGAGCTAAAGCGGCAGCAAGAGTTGAACTCGGCGGGTAATTATACCATACATAAGGCCCCAAAGCGGGTAAAAATCCACTGATTATAACTGTTAAAATCAAAGCAATTATAAACTGCATGACAAACCTTTGAAGCACCAAAACATCCCCTCGAATACTAAAATAAACAATAATCAAAGGAATTTGATAAAAGTAAGTTTTATAGATAGAGGAAAAAATATAATTTAATAATTCATGGGTTCGGAACCAAAGAACAACGGCAGAGGAGTTAATTTCAAAGATGGAATCGATAAAAACTAGCGTTGAGTCTATAAAAGGATACTTAAGAGTAGCCATGAGAAAACAGAATACAAGGAGTAACAGAATAAAAATCAGCATAAATAAGAGAGACTCCAAAAACAGAGCAATCCGCGGAGCTCGTCGAGATACTTTATAAAACATATAGAAAAAAAAGAGGATAGATAAAATAATAAATACACAAAGGAAAGCTTCTTTATCGTAATAAATTTTCAAAGGTGAAAAACTTATCCAAAAAATGTTGATAAAGAGAATGACAAATGCCACTCCCCACTGAATTTTTGTGTAGCTCAAGCGAATCTACCTCGTTATAAATTAATTATAGATTTACAAAATACCAAAAAAGCCTCCCCTTCACCAGGGATTTTCTCTCAGCTTATATCAGGGAATCATTATCGAATCATTATCTATTTGACCCGCACCTCATGGCTGACTATAAAAAAATCACCTTTAACAAAAAGATAACTTTTAACAATGACAGTTTATCACGAAATCGATATTTCCGTCCCCTTCGTCCTCCCGTTATACGCCTTGAGAGGACGTTTAGTACGGCTGCAAGACGTCTCTACAACAATAATAAGTCAGCATGACTATCCCACACCTATTGCTAAAATATTGGCTGAGTTTCTGGCGGCAGGAGCAACTTTAGCAGGCCTTTTAAAATATGAAGGCGTTTTTACTCTTCAAACAAAAACCTCGGGCCCTTTGAATCTTGCCATCATTGATATGACCCATCAAGGAAATCTCAGGGGGTATGCGCAATTCAAAGCGGATCAAGTCACTTCCAAGGACAGTTTTCAAAAGCTTTTCGACAAAGGATATTTAGCTTTCACCGTCGACCAAGGTATCAAAGATAAACGATATCAAGGGATCGTCACTCTCAATCACGAAACCCTCTCCCTGGCTTTAGAACATTATTTTGAACAATCGGAGCAATTAAAAACGCGTATCTGCATTTTTTCTAAGAAAGAAAAAGGCGTGTGGAAAAGTGGCGCCCTTCTCCTACAGGAACTCCCTTCTCAAAAGGCGGGGGAAGATGCGTGGTCCACTGCCGAGGCCATTTTACAAACGCTTGCGGCTGAGGAATTTTTAGACTTTTCAACGCCTTACGCTACCCTTTTACGGCGCCTCTTTCATGAAGGAGGCATAACCGTTTATGATCCCCTCCCTCTTCAAGCGAAGTGCCGCTGCACTGAAGAGCGCATTAAAATTTTTCTCAATGCCCTTTCTTCAGAAGAGATTGAAAGCCTCCTTGAAAATGGACAGTTGAAAATTACCTGTGAATTCTGTAATCATCATTATATGTTTGATCGAAAAGACCTCATGACGGTCCATTAAGGAGATATGATTATGCGTTTTTTTAGCCTCGTTTGCCTCACCCTTTTCTTGGCTTCCTGTTCTTCCGTACAGATGCCTGAACCCGTTGGCCTTGCCTATCTTTCCAACAAACCTCTTCGTCTTAATGTGGCGCGCGTTGAAGTTGTAAAGCAATATCAATCTTCTTCAAGGCCTCCTCATGTCGAAAACGAGCTCCCTGTACCTCCCACGGCCATGATTCAACAATGGGCGCAAGACCGTCTCCTTCCTGTCGGTAAAGGGGGAGGTCATGCGGTTGTAACCATTGAAGAGGCTTCCGTCGTTGAAAAATCTCTCAAGGGGCCAGGAGGCCTTAAAAAAGTGTTTACATCGAACCCTTCCGAAGAATATGAAGCGAAGATGTCAGTTAAAATAGAGATTTTTGATGAATTTGGTAATGCCAAGGGATTTGCTTATGCGCGTGCTCAAGGATCGCGGACCGTAGCCGATAATCTTACTCTCGGCCAACGTCGCCAAATTTGGATTAATATGATGGAAAAGATCATGAATAATCTAGATGAGGAACTCGACCGTAATGTTAAATCTTACCTCACGGCGTATATTAGTAATTAAAAGTTAGAGAATGAAAAGATCCTGAGTTCGCCCTATGGGCTCCTTAGAACAATTTATACGACGGCTATATCTTTGACGGCATACCAAGGGGACTTATCTCATATAACACTATAAATTCATTTAAACTTGTGCTACCTATCAAAGGTAGCACACATAAATCTATCTTTTCTCATTCTTCAGGGGGCATAAAGAGCTTTGCATAAGGCCTTCCTGCTTTTGCTAGTTCTGAAAATTTTGCTTTTGCTCTCTCACGGTCAGGAATTTCTCCCTCTCGAAGGCCAGGGAAAAGAGCTTTAAGAATTGCATCATTCGAAAGTGCAGCACGATTATATTCCCTGAATGAATCTCCCATTTTCGGAAGAAAGTCTTTGTTCCAATAGTTTTCATAAGAGCTTTTTGGGGCAGAGAAAGACCCTGAAAGTCTCGACAGGGAATCATGCTCAGCACTTCCTATTTTAAAAAGTCTAAATTGCTCTATAGGTGATGCTGCAGGCATTCCAATTCCATAGGGAGATTCAACAGAAAGGGTGAACATCTCTCCAAAAAATGAACTTTTTTCCGTTCTAAAACGAACATGCATGGGAGCTCTCTCTGCCCCACCAAAGGGTAGTTCAGCACCGTATTGCATGCTTCCTTCTGGATTCCCTAGAAATTTTAACTGAATGACTTCAGTTGGAAATGCAGAGAGAACAAAGTTGGCAATTTGGCGATTTTCTCTTTCAAACGGAGAGCTTTCGTTTGTATCTCTAATAACCTCTTCCATACGATTGTAATAATAACTTCCAGGAATAAGGCTGAAATTTTCTAAGACGAGATGATCTCCATCCTGTCGAATAGCAACGCTTCCACTTAGTTTTTCGCTAGGATCATTTCTTCTGATCTCATACTTTCCTGCATAAGGAGTGGTAGCAGAACTACAACTTGCTGCCTCTTCTTCGTTCATTGCATGCAGGGCAGAACTTGTACTTAAGCACAATGCCATAAAGGCCATTTTTAAAAACTTATTTCTCATCACTTTCTCCTATAAAAATATAATTTAAACCAGTCTTATTAATTGTCTTCACTCATTATACATAAGATAAAAAATTTTATTTTCAAGTAAATATTAAAAAAATTTAAGTAGTAAAATTAGCGTTTCTTGGAAGGATGCAAAATTTTAATAATTACAAAGAGTTGTCATCAACCTCCCTTCTCAGAACTGAAGTGATCAGGATATTTGTTAGGAACGGAAGCCCATGTGTCTGCATCCTCTAAGGGAGGCTTCTTCAGCGTAATATTAGGCCAAAATTTAGCATAGTGGGCATTCATTTCCACCCACGTTTCCATTTCAGGATCTGTGTCAGGGGAAATGGCTTCAATGGGACATTCAGGCACGCACACACCGCAATCAATGCATTCCTCGGGATTAATGACAAGCATATTCTCCCCTTCATAAAAACAATCAACGGGGCATACTTCAACGCAATCGGTATATTTGCACTTAATACAGGCTTCCGTCACAACGTAGGTCATCAGCGCTCCTTCAGCTTAATAATAAACTATCGTCATCCAATTCAAGGCCACTAGCTCTATAGAAGAGTTCAAGAAGATCGGAAACCTTAAGACCTTTACGTTTTTCGCCCTGCACATCAAAAACAACGCGCCCTTCATGAAGCATAAGGGTGCGATTTCCCAGCTCAAGTGCCTGATGCATGCTGTGGGTCACCATCAAAGCCGTAAGATTGTTTTCCTCAACAATCTCACGGGTCAATTCAAGAATAAAGGCAGCCGTCTTGGGATCAAGGGCTGCTGTATGCTCATCAAGAGCAAGAATTTTCATAGGTTGTAGTACGGCCATAATAAGGCTAATCGCTTGCCTTTGGCCCCCTGAGAGCCTACCGATGGGATCTTTAAGACGGTCCTCAAGGCCGAGCTTCAATCGGGCGACTTGCCCGCGAAATTTTTCACGATAATCTTTATTGACGGCCATTTTAAGGGTTCTTTTCACCCCTCTTCCCATGGCAAGAGCCAAGTTTTCTTCAATAGTAAGGTTAGCGCACGTTCCTGCCATGGGGTCTTGAAAGACCCGTGCCACATAGGGCGCTCGTTGCCAGGTGGAAAGGGAAGTCACATCTTTGTTATCAATCGAAATTTTTCCCGTGTCCGGAAAAATATCTCCACAAAGGGCATTCAAAAGCGTTGATTTTCCAGCACCATTCCCCCCAATGACACAAACAAAATCACCCTTTTTAATATCCAAGGTCACGCCGCGCAAAGCCTTATTTTCCATGGCTGTTCGACGGTTAAAGGTGATATGAAGGTCGGTCATGCGAATCATGGCTAACTCCTTGAAGCTTTAAAATCAAGTATCTTCGCCCTCAATCGAGGCGTCACCATCGCAATACCGACAAGAACAGCTGAGACAAGAGGAAGGTCCTGCGTGTGAAGACCTAAAAAGCCCATATTAAGAGCGATTGCCGTGACTAAACGATAAAGAATTGACCCCAGTACACAAGCAATGAGAGCCGTTAAAATAACTTTAGGATTGAAAAGAGCTTCTCCCATAATCACAGCTGCAAGCCCTGCAATAATTGTTCCAGGCCCCATAGAAAGATCAGCAAACCCTTGACTTTGGGAATAAAGAGCCCCTGCAAGGGCCACAAGTCCATTACTCAGAGCCAGGCCCAGAAATATTTGTCTATTGACGTTAACTCCTTGAGCTCTCGCCATGCGTATATTGGCGCCGGTCGCCCGCATCCCCAGCCCCTTTTCTGAACTTAAAAAGCGATAGAGAAGCAACAAAACAGCGGTAGCAAGAATAAACATAGCTGTAGGCAAAGTAAACAGACTGTGCAAACCAGGCTCTTCAAGAGGAGAGAAAATAGTCGTTTCTCCTAAGAGGGCAATATTGGGACGCCCCATAATTCGCAGGTTAATAGAATAAAGGGCCGTCAGGGTTAAAATACTCGCAAGAAGATGGAGAATATTCCACCGCACACTGATCCAAGCTGTGGTAAAACCCGCAGCCATTCCAGCTAAAATTGCACAAAAAGTGGCCAGCCAAGGATTAAACCCAGAGACAATTAAAATGGCACATACCGCTCCTCCCAAAGGAAAGCTACCATCCACCGTCAGGTCTGGAAAATCAAGGATTCGAAAGGACAATAAAACTCCCATGGCCACAAGTCCATAAAGAAGTCCTAATTCTACAGCTCCCATGAATTGAATTAAATTCATGCCGTCTTACTCCATTTTTCTAGTAAAAATGCGCCTCGACCCGAACCGCCTCTGGGAGAGAAAGTCCTAATTTTTCAAGAGCATTTTGATTGATGAATATATCTGTTCTCCCAGGAGATGCAATGGCAATTTCAGAAGGAGACTTTCCATTCAAGATTTCACTAACAATTTCCCCTGTTTTATGGCCAGCCTGAAGATAACTATAGCCAAGGCAAGCCAAAGCTCCCGCTTCAACGGACCCACTGTCAGCCACAAAAAGCGGCAAGTTGTTCTTTAGGGCCAAAGCCGACACAGATTTCATAGCAGAGACAATCATATTATCAAGAGGTACATAGACTGCATCCACCTTCCCTACCAGTGCAAGAAAGGCAGTTTGAATGTCCGATGATTTAAAAGGCGTCGATTCAACAAGAGTCAGTCCTTGAGCTTTTGCTTCAGCCCGAATAACTTCTAAGGAGGATACGGACCCATTATCACCAGGATTGTAAAGAACACCCACAGTTTTCGCCTCGGGAAGGATTTTTTTCAAAAAAGCAATCTGCCCTTTAATGGGAGGGGCATCCATAACGCCCGTTACATTTCCTTCAGGATGAGCCAGGGAAGAAACAAGCCCCGCTTCAACAGGATCGGTCACAGCACTAAAGACGATCGGAATAGCCCCCTGCTGCTCCGCCGCTTTGACTATAGCTTGAGCGGAAGGGGTTGTAATGGCAACGATCACATCTGGACTTAAGCCTATAAATTTACGCGCAATCTGACCCGCTGTACCAACATTACCTTGAGCATTTTCAAAGGTAACTGTTAGATTTTCACCCTCTTTAAATCCTTTTTTGGCCAATTCTTCTATAACGCCACGTCTCACTTCATCCGCAGCGACATGATCAACAAATTGGGTAATAGCTATCTTTTTAAGAGGAGACGCTGCACCCAGCGGAGCAATCAACAAAAGAGAGAGAAGAAGAGTTTTTAACGTTTGTTTTAGAGCGGTCGCTTTCGACATGATAATAATTTCCTATTTTCCAGTGGGTTCAAAAAGTAAGTGTGCTTTATGTTCCCGCTTCTAAATCGAAAATAGGCCATGGGGTGACTCCATTGTTATAACAAGGAGTTTATTTAGTCATCAGTTCCACAAAATGTCAATTGCTTAAGATGTCGTCAGCTGACAAGGTTAATTTTTTCAATCCAGGGTTTTAAAGCACCAATGAGAATAACGATAAAAATTGGCCAGAATAAGATCAGAAGACAAAGGTAGAAAACAGTAAGACCTAAGGTAGCAAAAGAAGTTTTGTGAAGCCAGTTATGGATCATCCCAAGACCGATAAGGAAAAAAGGAAAAAGGAAAATAAGTGTAAAATTTCTTCCTATAAGACCAAGGGTGCCGACGCCAAAAAGGGAAAGGAGAAGGGTAAGCCCCAGTACAAGAAGCAGCTTGTCGGGAGCGCAAAGGTTACTCAGGGTAGGAGAGGTGCGTAAATTATGGTGAAACCGCACAAGAAGACCTTGCGCTAAGGTGCCATTGATGATCATCATCACCGACCAGGAAAAAGCAAAAAAACCAGGAAGAAAAGGGAAAAGCATATATAAAATGGGCTTTGCATCCGTAAGGTGTCCTTCTGGATCGAATACTTTAAGAAAGTTATTCACAAAGATTTGCGCATCTTCCCCCTGAGAAAAATAAAGATAAACCCCCAAGGCAATCACCGTAACAACCGCTGAGGCCAAGGTTAAATCGCGCAAAAGATAGGTGGAAGGGTACCAAATGACCTTTCCCTTCTGCTTTCGGTTTAAAAGAGCGCGATTGACTAAGAAGATGGGCCCCAAGGCGGACAAGACAAAAAATTCTGAACCTGCAAGAGCTCCTTCCACAACAAAAACTAAAATTGAGGCAATCAGAGCCGCTCCATAAAGAGAATATAAACCAAGGCCAAGCCCTATGAGAAACAAAGGGAGCGTCGCTAAATAGGAAAAAAGAATAAAGGCAGGATGAAATAAAGCAGGAGAAAAGGAAAGGGTGGCGCTTAAAAGGCCACCCAGAAAGATAATTACCCAGTTGGGAGACATTTTCATAAATGCTTTAGTCAAGCACGTACGGCATAAGAGCTATAAACCGCGCCCTTTTAATAGCTTGAGCTAACTCACGTTGTTTCTTTTGAGAAACAGCCGTGATGCGGCTAGGGATGATTTTCCCCCGCTCTGTGGTAAACTTTTGCAAAAGCTTGACATCCTTGTAGTCAATCTTAATCCCGTCAGCTCCTGAAAAGGGACAGGTCTTCCGGCGACGAAAAAAAGGTTTACGGGTCGTTGGAATATTGCTCATTATTTATCTCCTTCATCAGCGCTGTCTTCATCGCTATCATCTCGTTTGATATGAGCAAAAGCCGCATAGGGATCTTGTCCTTCAAAGGATTCGTAATTGCGATCACGGGAATGCTTGCTTTGCATTAAAGGAGAAGGCTCGGGATCAAGTGCTTCAACTCTTATGGTCAAAAAGCGCAAGATATCTTCATTCAACCCCATTTGCCGCTCCATTTCTTTGACAGCAGGTGCAGGAGCATCAATGTTAAAAAGGACATAGTGCCCTTTGCGATTTTTCTTGATACTGTAGGCAAGGTTGCGGAGGCCGCAGAATTCAGTCTTGGTCACTTCACCCTGACCTTGGGTAAGAATGTCTGTCATCGTGGTTGCCAAAGTTTCAACTTGACCCGCTGAAAGATCTTGACGTGCAATGAAGACGGTTTCGTATAACGCCATCTTATGACTCCTTATGGCTAATTATGAAAGGCCCAATGCCTTTCACAAGCCGGGCTCTGCCGGCAAAGAGTTGTCTTATTCATAAAGGAGATAAGAGGGAAAAGCAAGCAGTTAATCATTGTGAGCTCCCTTAACGCCAACCTTTTTTAACAAAGGGCGCTTTTTGCTTAGATCTTGGAGCTGCCTTTGCCCTAGGCCGTTTTGGAACTGGTTTTATTACAGAACGTCTTGGAGGCGCTTTTACTGCAGGACGCCTTGGTGCTGCCTTTGCTGCAGGACGCCTTGGTGCTGCTTTTGCTACAGGACGCTTTGGAGCTGCCTTTGCTGCAGGACGCTTTGGAGCTGCCTTTGCTGCAGGACGCCTTGGTGCTGCCTTTGCTGCAGGACGCCTTGGTGCTGCCTTTGCTGCAGGACGCCTTGGTGCTGCTTTTGCTACAGGACGCTTTGGAGCTGGTTTTGCTGCAGGGTTTTGAGCTGGTTTTGGAGCTTCTTGAGGCTTAAGATGCGGATTTGCTCTAAAAAATGAATCTTTATTGGCAATTTGTGAAATTGGTAACAATTTTAGACGTTCAAAATCAATTCCCTCACCTGAAAACTTATCAAAGTAACCTTCCATAATTTTTGAAAATGCATCGTATATTCTGGACGCACATGTATTAAGGTATTGATAGACTTTTTCAAATATCGGTAAATTTTTAGAAGAATCTTGATTTCTATAAATGTAAGAAGCTGGATTCCTATAAACCTTGCCTTTAAAATCTTCAAAAAATTCATCAACAAACCACTCATAGCTAGCCATAAAAATTCCAAGTATATCAATTGAAATATCTCTCTTTGAGATAAATTGAGATGACTCTGGAGAGTACGCAAAAGTTGCATAATCAATCAAAGTAAGAGGATTTTTATCATCAAACCTAGGGTTCAGAAAGATATTCATAATGTGAAAATCTCCATGGGTATAAGAAAAGCACCTATTTCCCTTAATTTCGTAAGAAGCAAGATGAAAATCAGCTATGTTCGTACCAATTTTTCTCCAAAAGTTTGGTCTCGAATTCCAAAAAATACCGTTTTGCTGACAAGCATAATCCTCTATTGTCTGAAAAAGAGACTTCCCTTCTGCTTTTTCTAATAGGATTAGCTTTTGTAGCTGGGCATTCTCATCCACATATTCTACTCGCCCCTTATACTTAACAAAATGAGGAACTTGATTAACAAACCTCTGATCGTCTGGCCATTTGAAATGATCTCGCAAATACTCAAGACGCCGCGCTTCAAATTCATATTCCCTTGGATCTTTAAATTGTTTGCAAATGATGGGCCTTTCTTTTGTAATTCCCCCTTTCGTAAACTTAACTTTATATTCATATATTGCACTTGAATAAAGGCCAGTCTGATGGAAACTCTCGACAGAAATAATAGAAGCTGCATTAAGAGGGGCCTTATGACGCCTCGCACGATCCTCATTTATTCCTTCAAGAATTTCTTGTTTTAAATTGTTATTTACTTGGGCGCATACACTGAGTGAACTAAAAAGGGAAACTAGAGTAAAAAACACTACTACTAAATAATTAACATTTTTATTGAAAATACGCAAAATTAAACCACTTTTATTAAACTATATTATCTTTTTGAAGCACTTTTAAAGAAGCAAAATACTTACATTGTATACTATTTATGTATATGTAATTTCTTAAATCCTAATAATTTTTATGTCAAGGCCAGCAGAAAATATATCAGTAGAAAACACTGACCGCAACCTATTGACAGAGTCCTCACATTAAAGACATTATTAGAGTGTCTTAAGGTGTACCATCACATAATGTGACGATACTGAAAAGGGAATCCGGTGCGCATCATGCAATGCCGGAACTGCCCCCGCAACTGTAGGCGGTGAGTTGTGCAGATACAAAGCCACTGGGATTGACTCCTGGGAAGGTCATCTGTAACAGCAACGACCCGTAAGTCAGGAGACCTGCCTCTGGACAACACTGCAAACACGTCGGGCGGGGCGCACCGATGAGGGCGGCCAATACGCAGACCTCGTGTATTCTCCCTTTCAGGACTCCTGCCCTCTAACCATAGAGGGTGTAACTATGAACCATGCATACGATTTTGACCGAAATGGGCATTTGATCAACTTTGATCCGACCCGAACTTTATTAAAATTCCCTAATGTTCAAGAAAAAAAAACTCTTCCAAAAGAACAACCCGCGCCGAAGCCTAAACCTACGAAAGAACAACTTTGCCTCGATCGTACACGTGATGACCTCCTCATCCAATTTAGTAAAGAAACCTTAGATAACCGTTACCTCCTTAAAGGAGAGAGCTATCAGGATATGTTTGCACGTGTTGCCTGCAATTATGCTGATGATCGTGCCCATGCCCAGCGCCTTTATGACTATATTTCCCAGCTTTGGTTTATGCCCTCTACCCCTATTCTCTCCAACGGAGGAGCCAAGAGAGGCCTTCCTATTTCCTGCTTTCTCAATACTGTATCCGACAGCTTGGATGGTATCGTTTCCACATGGAATGAAAACGTATTACTAGCATCCAATGGCGGAGGCGTCGGAACCTATTGGGGATTTGTGCGCAGTATTGGTGAGACGATAGGTCGTGCAGGTAAGACTTCTGGAATTATTCCCTTTGTTCGCGTGATGGACTCCCTCACCCTCGCCATCAGCCAAGGATCCCTGCGCCGCGGTTCTGCTGCCGTCTATTTAGACATTCATCATCCTGAAATTGAAGAGTTTTTAGAAGTTCGTAAACCTTCTGGAGATTTCAACCGTAAAAGCCTAAATCTGCATCACGGAATCAATATCACAGATGAATTCATGGAAGCTGTGCGTGATAATAGAGAATTTGGGTTGCGCAGCCCTAAAACCAACGCCATTATTCGCACCATTAACGCCCGGAATTTATTTCAAAAAATTCTGGAGACACGTCTGCAAACTGGCGAGCCCTATCTCATTTACATTGATACGGTCAATAAGGCCATGCCCAAGCATCAGCGTGAATTGGGTTTAAAAGTACGCATGTCAAACTTGTGCAGTGAGATTTTCCTGCCAACAGGCCCTGATCAATTTGGAAAAGACCGCACAGCTGTCTGCTGTTTATCTTCTCTCAATGCTGAAACATGGGATGAATGGCATGACAATCCCTACATTATTGAGGACGTTATGCGTTTCCTGGATAATGTCCTACAGGAGTTTATCGATACTGCACCGGATGGGATGGCAAGAGCAAAATACTCCGCTATGCGCGAGAGGTCTGTGGGCTTAGGTTTGATGGGCTTCCACTCTTTCCTTCAATCTCGGGGCATTCCATTTGAGAGCGCTATGGCCAAATCCTGGAACAAGAAAATGTTTCGTCATATCAGGCGCGAAGCTGATGCAGCCTCTGTTCAACTGGCAGAAGAACGTGGTCCTTGCCTAGATGCAGCTGA
Organism: Alphaproteobacteria bacterium; assembly: GCA_019748065.1. Lineage (GTDB taxonomy): Bacteria > Pseudomonadota > Alphaproteobacteria > UBA9655 > UBA9655 > UBA9655. Next base: position 12,419 of record JAIEQB010000026.1, read on the forward strand.
TCGTTTCATAAAAGCCCGTTTTAGCCATAAACTTGCCATTGCCCCAACCGCGTCCATCAGCATTATTTGTGGTGGAACAAGCGCTTGCATTGAACCCATTCCTGCTAATATCTATAACCATAAAACCCTTTCAGGCAACTATGCCGTCAAGAACAAGCATTTGGAAAGGTTATTGGAAACCAAGGGTCTTAACAATGAAGTCACATGGCAATCGATTCTTGAAAACGAAGGCTCGGTGCAACATCTAACCGAGCTCTCTCAAGAGGAAAAAGATGTTTTCAAAACGGCCTTTGAAATCGATCAACGTTGGATCATTGAACTCGCGGGAGATCGTGCACCTTATATTTGTCAAGGACAGTCGCTTAATCTATTTTTATCTGCCGACGTTGATAAATGGGATGTGTTAATGCTGCACTGGTCTGCCTGGGAGAGAGGAATCAAGAGCCTCTACTATTGCCGATCAAAATCTATTCAAAGGGCCGAATACGCTGGTGGAGAGGGAGTAATGAAAAAAGCTGTCCAGTCCAAACAAACCGATTATGAAGAATGTTTGGCCTGCCAATAACTAAAAAAGAAAGAATGCTATCATGATATATGCAGATGTAAATCCACTAGACTTACAAGGCAAAGGATTAATTGGTCTCCTAGAAACCTCTGGCACTTATGACGTAGAGCGTTATCCATGGGCTTATCAGTGCTGGAAACGACAGCAGCAAATTCACTGGATGGGTGAAGAAGTCCCCCTGGGAGAGGATATTAAAGACTGGCAGTCAGATACATTGACAAGCAATGAGCGCAATCTCTTAACCCAGATTTTCCGTTTTTTTACTCAGTCGGACGTCGAAGTCAGTGATAATTATTTTAAACGCTACATCCCTATTTTCCAACCCTTGGAAATACAAATGATGATGGCAGCCTTTACCAACATTGAAACCGTACATATCGATGCTTATGCGTTATTGTTAAAGACTCTTGGCATGCCTAAATCTGAATTTGAAGCTTTCCGAGATTACGCAGCTATGCGTTCTAAAGCCGATTATATGAAAAGCTTTGGCATAAAAACGTGTGCAGATGTTGCGCGAACACTAGCCATGTTTGGCGCTTTTACAGAAGGTATGGCTCTCTTTGCAAGTTTTGCTATGTTGATGAACTTCCCGCGCCATAACAAAATGAAAGGCATGGGTCAAATTGTTTCTTGGTCAGTGAGGGACGAGAGTTTGCACTGCGAAAGTATTATTAAGCTTTATCATACATGGGCTGAAGAAACGGGTGCCCTCACTTCCTCCTCTGTTGGCGATGATATAATTGATGTCGCTAAAACAATGGTGTCCCTTGAAGATAAATTTATTGAAGTTGCCTTTGAACTTGGTGAAGTGGAAGGGATGACATTGCAAGATATCCAAGCTTATGTCCGCTACATTGCGGATTGGCGCTTAACTCAGCTTCATCTTACACCGGTTTATGGCTACTTTACGGGAAATGTTGGTGATTATGAGCAGAAGCAACCCCATCCCCTCCCATGGCTAACCGCCATGCTCAACGGCGTTGAGCATGCCAACTTCTTTGAAGCACGTGCAACTGAATATTCAAAAGCTGCCTCTCAAGGCAATTGGCATGGGGAAGGAGGCACATGGGCTTCTTTTGATAGGTTGAAAGAAAGAACCAAGGCCGCCTCATGAAATTTTGGAAGTAAAATCAAGACCCTTTACTTTTCCCCTTATATCTTGATATTTAGGAAGTAAGGAGGTTGTGGAGAACTCGAAAGAGTTCTCCACAACCTCCACAAAAACAACAACCTTCTAACTTTCTAAAATGAGGATCTAAGGGGAGGGGGGAAGGACTTCAGGCTCCGTAAACAAAGTTTGGAGAGATCAAGTCATAAAATCTGACTGTGTCATGCCCCACAGAAGAGGTCGTTCAGAAATCGTGCATTGAAGAGATCCTTATCTCCTCCTCGTGTGATTCAGGATCTCATTTCCACAATATTATGAATTCTTCAAATTAAGAAGGCTATAAAATTCTGCTTTATCTGTTTGCTGTGACCTTTCTATTTTGCCATTTAAATGAGGTGTTCTTGGTTTGATAGGGCGGAACTTAACATAATGAACCATAAGCAAAGCCTCATTGAAAAACTCAGTCCCCCAGTCTGTCTGAATACGTTGAATGGGGAAAGGAAACGCTCTTAAAACTTCACCAAAGAAGAACACAGCATTTGCAGCTGTCTTTTCTGAATATAAGCGTAAGACACGTAGTCGGGTACAATCATCAATAGCTGTACATTGATAACATTTTGGTTGTACCTTAGTAACATCCATTTGCACACGTTCTCCCGGAATCCCTCGACTGTAGCGTTTTGATTTGCGAGGAGAGCGGTAGCGTTTCAATGGCTTTACTGCTGCCTTGTTTAGAAGCCGCCATATGGTTGAGAAAGATAGGTAGATACCATGCTCTCGCAGAAGATAAGTAACCTGAGTTTTGGATAAGAGATAAAGAATAGAGTAGGCTAAGTCTTTCTTACAGTCGCTAAAGAATAAGAA
>JAIEQB010000032.1 GCA_019748065.1 Alphaproteobacteria bacterium
TGGACTCACTCCTTTGCAGTATATTCATGAATCCTATCCTATGACCGCTTGAGTCTCATATGTACTGAACTCATACAGACAAAAAAATTGATATTTACTCTATTAATGTCTGGAGTTATACTCTCCCCGATGGGAGCTTATGCTATGAATTATGAAGCAGGAGCCCCTAAAACGTCAGCTTCTAGGGCAGCTCCATCCACGCAACCTGATGTTGAGAAAGTAGCACCTTTTTTTCCTTCTTTAGGAAATATGAAACTTTTAGATGGAGAACGTTTACAGAAAGAAGGAGATGATTCGGTCAATAAAGCGGGTACTATTAGGATACCTGCACCAAAAGCTGGTAGCCATGATCTTATAGTATTGGAAGATGGTGAGCAAGAGACTCTACATGCATATAGCCCAACAGGTTATCTTGGAACTATGAGGCGTGCTAGTTCAAAGGGGGACATAACAAGTCAATTCCCTTTAAATATTTTTTGGGGTGGGGCTCATTACATATTTATAGTGGGTAATTCTGGTAGAGTTCCTACTGTTACTGCATTTCCATATATCGAGGTACCACGCGTACCTTCAGCAGCTCCAGCTCCTACTTTACAATAGGAAACTAACTTTATAGCTAAATACTCTGTCGGCTTTTGCCGCAGGGTATTTACTTTTAGCGCATTTTTGAAATGTCAGTGCCCTTTCTTGGAATAGCTTCTGGACACTACACGAACTAAACTACTTCCTTTCTGTAAAGCATAACATTAAGACTGGCATCTTAACCCTAATTTAGGGTAGATTAGGCTTGAAAAGCAAGATAGGAAAAAACCCACATGCAGCCCTCGCTCAAACCTTCCCTGACTCCCTCCTCTGGATTTGAGCCTTTGCTTTCCCTTTTGCAAAACCAACTCAGCGCAGTGAATACTTGCCTCCTTCAAAAAATGGAGAGCCCTGTGACCCTCATCCCTGAGATTGCAGGCTATCTCATCTCTCTTGGAGGCAAACGCTTGCGGCCCCTTCTCACCATCGCCTCGGCTGAGCTTTGCGGGTACAAAGGTGAGCGCCATATTCATCTTGCGGCATGTGTTGAGTTTATCCACACAGCAACTCTTCTTCACGATGATGTGGTGGATGAAAGTACTCTCCGGCGCGGCCGGCAAACAGCGAATTCCCTATGGAACAATAAGGCCAGCGTTCTGGTTGGTGATTTTCTTTTCAGCAGGGCCTTTGAGCTGATGGTAGCCGATGGATCCTTTGAAGTCCTCGACATTTTGTCCAAGGCCTCTTCAGCCATTTCTGAGGGCGAAGTTTTACAATTAAGCATGAGTCATTCTCTAGAGCTGACCCAAGAAACTTATCTTAAGATCATTAAATCAAAAACAGCCCGTCTTTTCTCAGCGGCCACAGAAGTAGGAGCTGTGGTTGCAAAAGCGTCCTGTGAGCAAAGAAAGACTCTTGCGCAATTTGGAAAGGCCCTTGGCATTGCCTTCCAATTGATGGATGATATCCTTGATTATACAGCAAACCAAGGACAGCTAGGAAAGACCATTGGGGATGATTTCCGTGAAGGTAAAGTTACGCTGCCACTCATACTTGCCTATCAGAAGGGAAGACAAAACTCATTTTGGGAAAACGTACTGACAAAAGAAACCCGGAATGACAATGACCTTCAAAAGGCTCTCACTCTCTTAAATGAATCACATGCCTTGACCGAATCCAAGCAAATGGCCGCAATTTATGTGGAGGAAGCCCTTGCATGTCTGAGCAAGTTTCCGCCTTCTCCCCTAAAATCCGCATTGGAGGAGCTAGCCCATTTTTCTCTCCATCGGGAAATGTAGGACAATGTATGCTTAAAAAGGGAGGAGTCTTTCTGTCTTTTATTCTCTGCGTGGGAGCCCAACTCACTCAAGCCGCCCCTCCATTACGCATCGTGGGTTCTTCCGCTGTTTTTCCCTTTGCGGCTGTGGTTGCTGAACATTTCCACTATAAAACCCAGGAACCTACGCCCATAGTTGAAAGTATTGGCACAGGGGCTGGAATTAAGCTTCTTTGTGAAGGAGTATCAGGCCCTGATGGCGCTATTACCTCTCGCCCTTTTACGGAAAGTGAAAAGAAAAAGTGCGAACAACAAGGCGTGCAGATCCAGGAGTTTAAAATCGGACAAGACGGTCTTATTCTCATCAAAACCAAGGGATCTCAAGGTTTTTCTTTAACTCTCGAGGATTTGAGAAAAGCGATTGCCGAAAATCTTCTTATGGGCTCTCTTTGTCAAAAAAATCCCAACCAAACTTGGAATCAAATTCAATCCTCTTTCCCGGTAGCTCCTCTCCACATTCTTGGCCCCGCTCCTGCTTCCGGAACTTATGATGTTCTCACAGAAAAAATTAAGGGACCCTGTGGATCTTCCCTGAGGCACGATGGCGTATATATCGAGGCTCCGGCCAATGAAAATTTAATCATTCAAAAAGTTTTAAATGCACCTGATACGGTTGGCATTATCACCTTTAGCTTTTATGAAAAAAATAAAAACCGCCTTTTGGCCTTGCCTATTGAGGGAATAACGCCTTCCTTTTCAAGCATCCAAGAGGGGACCTATCCTCTCTCTCGTCCCCTTTATTTGTATATCAAGCTTAACGACCTTTCTCAGCATCTCAGCCGAGTTCTCTACGTTATGGAATTTACCTCCCCAGATGCAGTAAGTGAGACAGGTTACCTTCGAAAAAAAGGGTTGATTCCTCTTCCAGAACAAAAGGAAACCCATGAACGCGCCCGTGGGCTTTTAACAGCAGGAGACGCGGCATGAGATCCATTTGGCTTGAAAAAATTGTCCGTGTATTCTTCTTCCTTTGCGCCCTTGGCGCCGTTGTGATCTCCATCAGCATTGGCGTTACCCTTCTGGGCGAAGCGTTACGCTTCTTTGCCCGTGTATCCATCATTGATTTTCTCTTTGGCCTGACCTGGGCGCCGCAGACTCTTCCTTCCGGAGAAGACGTGGGCTTTGGCGCCGTGCCTCTTTTTACGGGGACAATTTTGATCACCCTTATTGCCATGGCGGTGGGGCTTCCGTGCGGCCTTATGGTAGCCGTCTATTTATCTGAGTATGCCACTCCTAAAATGCGCAATATTTTCAAGCCAGTTCTTGAAACCTTAGCGGGGATTCCCACCCTCGTTTATGGTTTTTTTGCTATCACAACCCTTGCCCCTTTTTTACGCAGCGTCGGAGAAGCGTTTCACCTTTCCCTTTCAACGGAAAGCGCTCTCAGTGCAGGGGTTGTCATGGGCATTATGATTTTGCCCTATATGTCGTCCCTGTGCGAAGATGCCCTTCACCGCCTTCCCAACAGCTTGCGAGAGGGATCAATTGGCCTTGGCGCTACATCCTCAGAAACAATCATACGCGTTCTCCTTCCCGCTGCCTTCCCCAGCATTATGGCAGCCTTTCTTCTATCCCTCTCCCGAGCCATTGGCGAAACCATGATTGTGGTCATGGCCGCAGGCCTTGCTGCTAATCTTACGTTTAATCCTTTAGAAGCGGTTACAACCGTGACTGTCCAAATGGTCAGTCTTTTGACCGGCGACCAGGAATTTGACAATGCCAAAACCCTGGCCGCTTTTGGGCTGGGATTTGTTTTGTTTATTTTAACCTTTTTCTTGAATATACTGGCTCTACAGGGCGTCAAACGTCACAGGAGGATTTATGGCTAAAAAACATGCTCCCAAAAAGAAAGAGGAAGAGAATATCCACATTGAGGTGGAAAGTTGGCAATGGGAAGAAAAATCCCCGCGCTTTACCTGGAAACATTGGCTTATCCTTGCCCTTCTCGTTGCCGTGGGCCTTTTATTTGCCTTTGGCTTTCTCGTTGTGGCCGGCGTTATCCTGATTATAGGGATTGTGCTTAATCTGGTTTATTTCATCTTTAGAAAGCTCACATGAAAAAAACCTTAAGAAAACGCCACCGCCGAGAAAAATACTTTAAAGGGCTAGGGTTTGCCAGCCTCTGCCTTGCACTTCTTTTTCTGGGCACCATTTTTGGCAAAATTATTATCACCGGCGTCCCTGCATTTTTTAAAACTGAGGTCTTAGCTAAGGCTGTCCCTTCGGATTTCTTAAATCCCCATGCCCAATATGCATTTGATGGAGAGAAGAAGTGGGTGACGGCCTCCGATGAAGTGAATATGTATTATAAAAACGATGAGACCGGCAACCTGACCCCAGAGCAACTTAAAACCATTCAATTGCTCGAAGCTCATGACCAAATTCGCCTTGCATTTAATGGCGCTTTTTTAACCCATTCCGATTCGCGCGAGCCTGAAGTCGCCGGCATCTGGGGAGGTCTTCTGGGCTCTCTATTAACGCTTATCGTCACCTTCTTAACTGCCTTTCCCTTAGGCATTGGGGCGGCCGTTTATTTAGAAGAGTTTGCCCCAAAAAATCGATTGGTACACTTGATCGAAGCCAACATTAATAATTTAGCAGCTGTGCCCTCCATTCTCTTTGGTCTTTTGGGGCTTGTTGCTTTTATCCACTTTATGGGATTCCCTAGGCCTTCAGCCCTTGTAGGCGGACTGACCCTAGGATTAATGAGCCTTCCGGTGATTGTTGTGACCACCCGAGCGTCCCTTGCGGCTGTCCCCTATGCCCTTAAGGAAGCGGCGATGGGATTGGGAGCAATGCCCCTTCAGGTTCTCTTTCACCACGTGATCCCCGCAGCCCTCCCCGGCATTGTAACGGGTATTATTTTAAGCCTTGCTCGCGCCCTTGGAGAGACGGCCCCTCTCTTGATGATTGGAATGGTGGCCTTTATAGCAACGCCTCCCTCATCTTTCCTCGATCCCACAACCGTTCTTCCCGTTCAAATTTTTAATTGGTCCCGAAGTCCTGAGATGGGATTTGTTGAAAATACATCGGGCGCTATCCTTGTATTGCTTTTTGTCTTGGTTCTTTTGAATAGTATTGCTATCACTATTCGTAAAAAGTTTGAGTCTCAATATGCCCTTTAAGATCGATGTAAAAAATTTAAGCCTCTTTTATGGCGATAAACAGGCCCTTTTTAAGGTGAGCTTGGGATTGCCCAAATTACAAACAACGGCTCTCATCGGCCCTTCAGGATGCGGAAAAAGCTCCTTCTTACGCTGCCTTAATCGCATGAATGATAGTGTTCCCAACATTCATATTGACGGAAAAGTCTTATTAGATGGAAAAGATATCTATGCCCCGTCAGTAGATGTGGTCGAATTAAGGTCCCATGTGGGCATGATTTTTCAAAAACCCAATCCTTTCCCTCGCTCCATTTACGAAAACGTGGCCTATGGTCCCCGCATCCATAAACTGTTTAAAAACAAAAGCGCTCTTGATGAAATTGTTCAAACTAGCCTCACACGAGCTGGCCTTTGGGAAGAAATTAAGGATCGTCTTCACCAACCCGCAACCCGCCTTTCTGGAGGGCAGCAACAACGGCTTTGTATTGCAAGGGCCATTGCTGTCAGTCCAGAAGTCATTTTAATGGATGAGCCTTCTTCAGCTCTTGACCCCATTGCCACCGCAAAAATAGAAGAATTAATTGATGAATTGCGGGAAAAATTTACAATTGTTATTGTCACCCATAACCTTCAACAAGCAGCCCGCGTTTCCCAAAAAACCGCCTTCTTTCACAGTGGGCATATTGTGGAAGTTGGAGAGACGGGAGAGCTCTTTACAATGCCAAAAGATGAACGCACGCAAGGATACATTACAGGACGCTATGGATGATAAAACATATTGTTAAAGCCTATGATGATGAGCTTAAAGCCCTCCATGCCCTAATTGGGTATATGGGAGAGTTAACCCTTTCTCAAATTAATAACGCCATTAAATCCATTATGGCGTTTGATGTAGCTCTCGCTCAAGAGCTGATCACCCGTGATCGGGAGGTTAATCTTCTTGAGACCAAAGTTGATGAACTGGCCGTTCGCATTCTGGCTCTTCGTCAACCGGTAGCCTATGATTTAAGAACCGTTGTAGCCTCCCTTAAGATTTCAAACCAAGTGGAACGAATTGCCGATTATGCGGTAAACATTGCTAAATTTACTTTAGCTTTAAAAGACCTGCCGTCTTTTCCTGAAATTAAGGAGCTCCCGATCCTCATCAAAATGCCAGAGCAAATGTTTGAATCGGCACTGATTGCTTTTGAAACCTCCGACCTTAACCTTGCCCTTACAGTCTGGCATATGGATCAAGAAGTCGATGTGTATTATAAAGCTTACCTTCAAAAGATTTTTGAGGCCATGATTGACGATCCTAAAAATGTGGGTGCCTATACCCAGCTGTTATTCGCTGCAAAAAACATTGAACGCATTGGAGATCAGTCCCAAAATATTGCGGAAGCTGTCTATACCATGATCACAGGAAAACCCTTTCAAGAAAGTGATATAGCAAAAAATGTCTCTCAAATCTGAATTTTTAAAAACCCTAAAAGACCGCGGCTTTATCCATCAATCCACAGATTTAGACGCTCTTGACGCCCTCATGGCCAAAGAATCTATCACGGCCTATCTTGGCTTTGATGCCACGGCCCGCAGTTTTCATGTGGGAAATCTTGTGCAAATTATGGTTTTGTATTGGCTTCAACAGACCGGTCACCGCCCGCTCGTTTTGATGGGCGGAGGCACAACGAAAATTGGCGACCCTTCAGGAAAAGATGAGTCAAGAAAACTTTTAAACGATCAAGAGATTCAAAAAAACATTGAAAGTCTTTCCAGCATTTTTGAGCGGACCCTTTCCTTTGGAAAAAGCCCGAAGGATGCCATCCTTTTAAACAATGCCGGTTGGATTGATTCTTTGAATTACCCTTCTTTTCTCCGGGATTTTGGAGTCCATTTTACGATCAATCGTATGCTTACCTTTGAAAGCGTGCGCCAACGCCTTGATCGTGAACATCCCATGACCTTCCTTGAATTTAACTACATGATCCTTCAGGCCTATGATTTTCTGGAACTCAACAAAAAATACAATTGTCTTCTTCAAATCGGGGGCTCTGATCAATGGGGCAACATTATCAATGGTGTTGAGCTGGTCAGAAAGGTTTTCCACAAAACGGTTTATGGCTTAACTACTCCTCTTATTACCACCTCCAGTGGCAGCAAGATGGGAAAGACGGCCAGCGGCGCCATATGGCTCAACGCAAATCTTCTCTCCTCTTATGATTACTGGCAGTTTTGGCGCAACACGGAAGATGCGGATGTGGGGCGTTTCTTGCGCTTTTTCACCCTTCTTCCGCTTGATGAAATCAAGCGCCTTGAAAAACTCGAGGGCGCAGAAATCAATGAGGCGAAGAAAATTTTGGCCGACCATGCCACGGCTTTTGTTCATGGAGAATCGGCCGTCAAAGAAGCCAGGGTAACGGCTCAAAAACTTTTTGAAACGAGCACAGCTTCCCTTGATGACACCTCCCTCCCCACCTTGATTTTGTCGGAAGAAGAACTAAAGGCCGGCATTCCTATTCTCGAGCTTTTCTGCCGTCTCAATCTAACCGCTTCAAAGGGAGAAGCTCGTCGGCTGATTGAAGGGGGTGGAGGGCGGCTGAATGATGTTTCTATTTCTGATGAGCTTTTTGTTCTTAAGGGTGTGGCCTTTGAAAAGGAATCAGTCCTTAAACTTTCCGCCGGCAAAAAGAGACATGGCCTTTTGAAGAGGACGTGATCTCTTAGCGAATTAATCTTATATCAAGCTCAGGGTGTATATCTTTCCATACCTTAAGCTGTATAGACTTTTGCTTTGTATTTTAGTCCTAAAGCTAAGCAAGCTCTGTCACCTAGAGAGAGCCCTTTATGCTTTATCTTAGAATAAAGATCAGCGACCTCTTTGGCTTGACCTATATCAAAATCCACAATTTCATTAATTAGGAGAGAAATATAGTAAAATACCCCGCGGCAAGCCGACGGGGTATTGAACCTTAAGAAAACTCGAGAATTCTAACTAGTTAAAAATGTACTTAGCAGTTAAAGCAAATTTATTATATTGTGGCTTAATAGAAATGGAATTTCCGTTTTTTTGTATCATCTTTTTACTACCCGCAGCTGTTCCTGTATATTCAAGACCAAGGGAAACATTTCTTACTGCAAGAAAGTCCACTCCAGCCCCCCAAAGAAAAGCATTAAACCGTTTGTCTTTTGATCCACGAACTACAAAATTTTGCCCAACATTTGGCGTAAAACTTGCAGTACCCTTAACGTCCCATTGAGAATTATCCCACCCTAGCTTTATAAAGGGAAGCGCGTTGCCAATAACCCAACCCAATTTTGCAGCAAGTTGAAGTGAATTCTCTAAACGCGCTTTATAAGAAGCATTAGCCGTAACTGATCCATTTGCAGTGGGACCATGTGCAACTGTTGTTGACGTTGCTCTGCCTGACACACTTGATCCGACCCAATTGGCTGTAAAGTCAAGCCCTGCTGCCAAATTACAGAACCGATGAAGGTAACCAACGCTAAGACCACCATCAACTCCTCTTACATTATCCCGGCTACTTACCCGTGCAGTCTGATGAACAGCAGTTGCCCCTATCGCTGTCGCTGCATCTCTTTTAGCCGTAGTTGTCACTCCCCCTACGCCATATCCTATGTTAGCGCCTAAATAAAATCCTTCAAAAGCTTTTGGACACTGGCAACAAGCGGGGGTTGTCTCATTTTGAGCAACTGCACTGCCCCACATCATGGGGATTATAGCCACCGAAAGTAAAAAAAAGTTTTTCATCTTTGCCTCTTTTCTTAAGCGTTATGTAAGCTACGCTATAGATAAAATTTGTAATAATTTGTAGTAGAAAATTATACTTTTTGAAAACATTTCTAGAAAGTTGCGGAAATATCACAATTCTGTCTAAGTATTCAATCTAGTTGAGAGGGCCTATCCCGCCGGCGAATGGCCCTTCCCGTCCAGGGACGCATGCCTTGACTTTCACGTACTTTTTCAATGTGCAGGTTTTTTTCTGTCAGCCAGAGCGCATAGCCTCCCGCCTTCCAAATATCATACCAACCGATCACTAGGCGCGCTTCAGGACAGGCCTGCTCGCTGGGCTCTAAACGAATTAAAATGGCCTCTTTAACGCAAGGCTGTCTCTCCTTTTCAGAGGAAACAATCAGAGGAATACCTTGAAGGGATGATTGGCAAACGCCTTCATCACAGGCCATGGGTTTGACCTCTTTAGCCGCCAAATATTTTTGCCAGGTTTCAGCCGTAAATTTTCCCTTTCGACTTGAGCTGACATAAAGATTATTTCCTTCATGCAGTCCCACAAGCTTTCCTTGCCCATCGATAAGAACTTGTGGAAGATTCCCTTGAAAGCCCAAGACGCACCCCAAAGTGAGTGGAAGGAGGCCCAACCTTCGCCACGGTTGATGCCACAGACAAAACCAAAGGCCACCAAATACGGTCAGAATAAAGGCGGATAGAGGAGGATGGGACACCCAAATATGACTTCCTGGCCAAGAAGAGACTACCTCAGCAATTTGAAGGAGAAGAGAAAGTGATTTTTCAAAAACCCATAGGGGAAAATCTCCCAAGCCTAGAGGCGTAAGGACACATGTCAGGAAAGCTAAAGGCATAATCACAAGACTTGTCAAGGGAACCGCAACCAAATTTGCAAGAATGGCGTGGACACTAAAGCGATGAAACAAATAGATAGTAAAGGGAAGGGTCGCAAGGGTGGCAAGAAGAGAGGTAAAAATAAGACCACCACAATAGGCAATTTTTTTACGCAGTATCCCGCCCCGAACCATCCAGCTACTAAGAGGATTTCTCCAGGTTTCATACCCTGCAACCAGCACTATAACAGCCGCAAAGGAAAGCTGAAAGCTGGGGCCTAAGAGGGATTCAGGCATAAGGAGTAAAATGACAAACGCCGCTAGAGCAACCGTCCTCATCGAAAGAGCCGTTCGATCCAAAAGAATCGCGCCCATGACAACTGTAATCATAATAAAGGCCCGTTGGGCAGGAATCCCAAAGCCGGAGAGAACCAAATATAAAAAGGTCATAAAAATAGTCGCAGCGGCAGCCAACTTCTTACTATTAAAAGCAAGGCAAAGGGGAGGAATCAGGGCAATACCCCGCCGAAACACAGCAAAAACAACACCTGCAATAATAGTCAAGTGCAGCCCCGAGATAGCCAAGATGTGGGCCAGGCCCGAATTTATAAAATCTTCCCTAACCTTTTCAGGGATGGCAGCCTTATCTCCCGTAATTAAGGCCGCCGCAATGGCTCCTAAAGGAGGAGACATTGTCTTAAGAAAATAGTCTGTAATTTTCTCCCGTTTTTTCGCAAGGTGGCTCTGCCATCCGAAGGTTTCTCTTAGCACCTCAGGCGGCGAAAGAGCAAAACCTGTCGCCCCAAGACCATTGAAGTAAGCCTGCCTGCGGAAATCAAAACCTTGAGGAATCCCTGGATCAGAGATGGGCATAAGCTTGGCTCTCAGGCGAATGACTTGTCCCGGCCACACGCGCTCTCTCTTTCCTTTCAGGCTCAGCCGCACTTTTTGAGGAAGATTTTCAGCTGTCTCTGCCTTCAAATTTGTTAACAGAAGGCGCTGATAAAGGTTCCCGGCTTTAGTCGGTTTTAATTCAACTTGGGCCACCTCACCTTCAAGTATCAGAGAAGGCAAAGAATAATGAAGCATCGTCGTTCTTAAAAGATGAGTGCGAAACAAAGCTACGGAAAAACCAAAAATCATGAACCCCACGGCCAAAAAAAGGATTTTAAACAACTGAAGACGAACAACAATGAGGGAGAGAAGAAAAATGACAACGCCTCCATATCCCCACAAAATAGAGGGCTCTTCATAAAGAGAGAAATAAACGGAAATCCCACAGCCAAAGAAAACAGGAACCCATAGGAACCACCGGTGTAAATCTCCATAAAAGGAGGAAGAGATAAAATTTTTTATATTCATTTAAAATGAATTTGTTTTTTATTTTTATCAAAAAGCATTATTTTATTTTTTTCAAGATGAATATGCAATTTTCCTTATCAAGGATAGGGAAATAAGCTACAAAGAAGAAAAGAGTCCACATTCAAGGAAATTTTATGTCAGTCATTGTTCGTTTTGCACCATCCCCCACAGGTTACTTACACATTGGAAGCGCACGTACGGCCCTTTTCAATTGGCTTTTTGCCCGTCATCATAAAGGGAAAATGCTCCTTCGTGTGGAAGACACAGATCGGGCCCGCTCAACTCAAGAAGCCGTGGAGGCTATCTACAAAGGTCTCGAATGGCTGGGGATTGATTGGGATGAAACGCCAGTTCATCAGTTCGATCGGATAGAACGTCACGTTGAGGTGGCTCAAGAGCTCTTAAAAAAGGGTCTGGCCTATCCTTGCTATTGCACGCCAGAAGAGCTGGACACCATGCGTGATGCCGCCCGTGCTAAAAATTTACCCCCCCGCTATGACGGAAGGTGGCGGGATAGAGCTCCTGAAGAAGCCCCTCCTGGTATTAAACCTGTGATTCGTTTTAAAGCCCCTCAAGACGGGAGCACGGTCATTCATGATCTTGTCCAAGGAGAAGTTCAGGTTTCAAACAGCCAATTGGATGATCTCATCATTTTAAGAACCGATGGTACCCCAACCTATAACCTTTCTGTGATTGTGGATGACCACGACATGGGAATTACCCATGTCATCCGTGGAGATGATCATCTTACCAATACGTTTCGTCAATTTCAAATTTACAAAGCCATGGATTGGAAAATTCCCCATTTTGCGCACATTCCTCTGATTCACGGAGCAGATGGAGCTAAACTTTCAAAACGTCACGGTGCCCTGGGCGTTGAAGCCTATCGTGACATGGGATATCTCCCCGAAGCCCTTCGCAATTATCTTCTTCGTTTGGGATGGAGCCATGGAGATGAGGAAATTATTTCAACTGAGAAAGCCATTGAATGGTTTGATCTTGATCACGTGGGAAAATCCCCTGCACGCTTTGATTTTGTCAAATTAGCGAATCTCAATGGCCATTACATTCGCGAAACAAGTAATGACCACTTGGCAAACCTTCTTATCCCCTTTATGGAAGCGAAAGGGATTTTACTCAATATAGAGGCCATCAACATCTTAAAACGCGGCATGCCTGGATTAAAGCAAAGGGCGAAGACATTGGAGGAGTTAGCTGAAAATGCGCTCTTTTACGTCGCCCCTTTTTCCTTAGAAGAAGGAGCTCAAGAACTTTTAGAAGCAGATGGACAAGACATTTTACAATTGATGGAAGGGCACCTCGCTTCTCTTCCCGAAATCCAATGGACAGAAAAAGGTCTTGAGGATTACGCGCGAGAAATTGCAGAAGAAAATGATTTAAAATTAGGGAAAATTGCCGGGCCTTTGCGGGCCGCTCTTACGGGAAAAACTGTCTCTCCAAGCGTTTTTGAGATCCTCCATGTTCTCGGAAAAGACAAAAGTTTAGAGCGCCTCAGAAAAAATATTTCTTCAAAGATTTCAAAGTAAATTGATTCTTAATAAACGGGCAGGTACCATGGGAGAGAAAGGGAATCATATACAAATGACTGAACGTTTTTTCGATGAAGATTATGAACACGCCCATCTAGACGTGACGCCTGGTCAACCGGGAGGTTCACAACATATTGATCTTCCTGTCCTTCAAGGCACCTTAGGCCCTTCTGTTTTAGATATTCGTAAACTTTACTCAGAGACCGATTGTTTCACTTATGATCCTGGTTACACCTCAACTGCCAGCTGTGAATCCAAAATTACCTATATTGATGGCGAACAAGGAATTTTACTCCACCGTGGTTATCCCATTGAAGAACTTGCTAAAAAAAGCAACTTTCTTGAAGTCGCCTACCTTTTAATGGAGGGAGAGCTTCCTCAGAAAAAAGAATATGAAACCTTTGTTGAAAGTATAACACTTCACACAATGGTTCATGAACAACTGCGAAACTTCTATAGTGGTTTCCGTAGAGACGCTCACCCCATGGCTGTTATGGTTGGTGTTGTAGGAGCTCTCTCTGCATTTTATTATGACAGCCTTGATATTCGTGACCCTAGACAACGCCTTATAGCTTCTCATCGTCTCATTGCCAAAATGCCCACCATTGCTGCCATGGCTCATAAATATTCCATTGGCCAGCCCTTTATGTATCCTCAAAATAATTTAGGGTATGCTGAAAACCTGATTTATATGATGTTTGCAACGCCGGCAGCCCCTTATAAAGTGAATCCCATCATTGCCAATGCTCTCGATAAAATTCTCATCCTTCATGCAGATCATGAACAAAACGCCTCAGCCTCCACAGTTCGCCTAGCAGGATCAACTGGAGCAAACCCTTTTGCTTGTGTCGCTGCTGGCATTGCTTGCCTATGGGGTCCTGCCCATGGAGGAGCCAATGAGGCGGTCATCAATATGCTTCAAAAGATCGGCTATAAAGAACGCATCCCTGAATTTATCAAGAAAGCAAAAGACAAAGATGACCCTTTCCGCCTTATGGGATTTGGTCATCGGGTTTATAAACACTATGATCCCAGAGCAGCTGTTCTGAGAAACATTTGCCAGGACGTCTTGGCTGAGCTTGGAAATCACAATGACCCCCTTTTAGACCTTGCAAAAGCACTCGAACAGATCGCTCTTGAAGATCCCTACTTTATTGAAAAGAAACTTTATCCCAATGTTGATTTTTATTCAGGCCTTATCCTTAAAGCCATAGGAATTCCAACCTCTATGTTTACTGTGCTCTTTGCTGTGGCTAGAACCGTGGGCTGGATCGCTCAGTGGATGGAAATGTTAGCAGATCCCTCTCAAAAAATAGGACGTCCTCGCCAGCTTTATACGGGCCACACCTTACGCCACTATTCCCCCATGCCTCAACGGAAAGACTAGATGCTCGTGCGCCCTCCAGAGAAAAAATCACCCGCAAAACTAAGGTTCACCCCTCACATTCTCCGCAAAGTTGCTAACGATAATACTCCTCCCAAGGGATCTAATTGGGGATGGATTTTTTTAGGAATTGGTTTTTTGATTCTTATGCTGTCTTTTTTGTGGATTTAAGGGTTATTGATTCAACTAATTGGGTCACAGATTCTAAAATCGCTTTTCCTAAAGAAGTGAATTGGCCATGGGTTTCAAGTGTTTTTAACCCTTCATAAAAACACTCTTTATACTTTTCTAGAAAGTCAACGCAGTAAGATCTTTCCTCCATAGGAATAACGTTATTGGAAAGGGCGTTATCTAAAACATAACATACGCGAGACAAAATAAAGTTGGCATGATAAATCCCCATAAGAGGTCTTTTTTCTTTTCTTATAGGAGAAAAATGAATGTCCCGAGGATTTAAAAGTAAGGGATCATTTTTGTTCACAATAAAAAGATAATGGTGAGATTGCTCATGAACAAAAAACTCAAACACATCCGTTACTTTTTCCCATTGATGAAAAAATGATTTATAAATCATTCCATAAAGATCTGTACTAGACCCTTGGTAGAGTCCCTTGGCCTTTAACAAAAGTATTTCACCAATAAGTTGTTCAAATTCCTCATAAAAACCTGGAAATGCGTCCTTATAGAGACCAAGCCCTCTTTGAAGAGCCGTTTCCATCACTTTAAATTCTGAAGAGGAAAGAGGAAAAAACTGAACCTCACGATTAATTTCTTGAGAAAAAATTGTTTTTACAGAAGTCAAGTAACGCGCATCCAAATCTGATAAACTTAAAAACTTAAGATTTTCAGCATAAGGCTCCTCAACATTGAGGCAATCAATAATAGAGTTAACTTGTTTAATATCGTTTTTCTCTGCTGCATTAAATAACTCATAATGCAATAAACTCAAAAAACTCGAAAGCTTAAGGTCGAGTTTTATAGTCTTCATTTTTTGCTGAACTTGAGTAAAAAGAGGTGCAGGAACAACCTCGCTACAAACTTCTATGAGATACTGAATGCTTTCAATAAGGGAAAGATTAAAATCCCTTCTTAAAGATGAAGCCCTTCCAGGAATGGGAAGAGCTTCTGACACCAATGATTCAAAAACCACTTAAATTCACTATTTATACAAGGGTGGCTTTCAAAGCTAGATTGCTAGCATGAATACGGGATTTATCGATAGCTTTAATCATGGTTCTCTCCTTTTTTATTTTATTTTTTTATACAAG
>JAIEQB010000054.1 GCA_019748065.1 Alphaproteobacteria bacterium
TTTGGCTCCCTCTAAAACCCTTTGTTTCCCTGGCGCGCCCGAAGAGATTCGAACTCCTAGCCTTCTGATCCGTAGTCAGATGCTCTATCCAATTGAGCTACGGGCGCCTTTGAATGTCTTCTTCTTAAAAGAATATGAATCGAACTGCAAGGAAAAAGTAATTACTGATAACGACCTACGCCGCACGCTCAAGCACCTTAACCCCTGGCAAGGGTTTCCCTTCAAGCCATTCTAAGAAAGCCCCGCCTGCAGTTGAAACATAAGAAAAATCGTTTAGCGCGCCCGCATGGTTGAGGGCAGCCACCGTATCCCCACCTCCCGCAATGGAGAGAAGAGTCCCTTCTGCGGTCAGGTGAGTCGCGCCTTGAGCCACTGCATTAGTGCCATAATCAAAGGGGGGCATCTCAAAAAACCCTAAGGGGCCATTCCAAAGAAGCGTATGGCAACGCTTCATCGTTTTAAGGATATGGGCAATTGTAGCAGGGCCAATATCAAAGATTTTTTCCGTAGAGCCGATGGAAGAAAGATCGCGGTTATGATGATTTTTGAGACCTTCCAAACTATCCGCAATAACCACATCCAGAGGAAGAAGGACTTTTTCTCCCCTCATCAACTCAAGGGACGCCTCTATAAGGTCCGGCTCATACAGGGAAGCCCCAATGTCATAGCCTTTGGCCGCAAGAAAAGTGTTGGCCATAGCACCGCCAACCACTAAAAAATCAACTTTAGGAAGCAAATTCTTAAGAAGGGGCAGCTTTGTAGAAACCTTTGCCCCACCCACAATAGCCATCATAGGAGCTTCCGGGTACTCCAGCACCCTTTCCAGTGTTTTGAGCTCCTGTTCCATCAGGCGTCCAGCAAATGATGGTAAAAGGTGAGCCACGCCTTCCGTGGAAACATGGGCTCGATGGGCTACAGAAAAAGCATCATTGACATAAACATCTGCCCAGCTGGCCATTTCTTTCGCAAAGGCAGGGTCATTTTCCTCTTCCCCCTTCACAAAACGAATGTTCTCCAGAAGGAGAATCTCCCCCTCCCCCAAATGCTCAATTGCCTCTTTAACATGAAGGCCTTGAGATTCCTTACAAAAGAAGACAGGGATGGGCGCCATCGCCTTTTTTAAAGCTTCTGCTATGGGCGCAAGAGTAAAGGCGTTATCGTGGCCCTTAGGGCGCCCGAGATGGGCCAGCACAATGATTTTTGCCTTCTTTACAGCTAACTCTTTCAAAGTGGGAATAGAACGCTCAAGGCGCGTTAAATCAGCCACCTGTCCCTCTTGCAAAGGAAGGTTTAAATCAAGTCTAACTAAAATACGCTTCCCTGCAGGCTTTAAATCATCGAGAGTTTTAAAGTGCGCCATTTGTTGTAACCTCCAGCCTTCCTCATCATAATCAAATCAGAGCTAGAGGCCAAGGTTTTATAAATAATTAATTTTTCATCCTTACCTATAGGCTTCATATAGATTTCATATAGATAAAACTCAAGAATTTTATTCAGACATCAATCTACGTAATTTTTCCCTAGTCAATGCTTACTGATATTTCCTGGATAGGAGAGGGTTAACTTTTTGAAATAGGTTTTACCCTGTTGTTGAGATGGATTGAACCATAAGGACCTTTTAACAACCAGAAAGAGAACCTTTCTGACAATTTAATAAAAACACTAAAGGAGAAAACAATGAGTAAACTTAATAAAATTTTATTGACGAGTTCTTTTATATTAATAAATTATGGAGTTCATGCTGATACAAGCCATTTTAATGAACTGCAAGAGAGTAATCCATACAGTTCAATAAGAGCTCCTCATCCATCTGGACTTTCGCCAAGATTCTCTGAAAATTCAGAGAATTTTCCATGGATATGTAAAGGGAACAAGAAAAATGTTAGTCATGATGACATCTTAAGTGAAATTACTGAAGATGAATCTGTTAAATTATCAACTCAAACATCGTTATCTTCTACGGATTTAGATAGTGGAGAGGTAAGCACTTTTACTGCCCCTAGTAACTCAGAGCCACTCTTAGCAGAAGAAGATCTTCACCTTACAAGATCTCATGCTCTTGGTACTAAGGATACAAAAGAAATAACACTTTCAGAAGATAATCTTTTTGTTCCAAAAAGTTTAGGAAAACTTGCGGTAACCTATAAAGATAATGAGTTCTTTGTATCTAATGGTAAAGAAAAGATTCAAATTCAGCGATGGAATTTGAGTCAGGAATTACGAGGCATTAAAGAAGATCAACTGAAGGGTTTTCTAAAAGTTGGCTATTTATCCTTAAAGCAACAAGATGATAATAAATTCAGCCTCAATGCTAATTTCAGGCTCAGAGGTGGTGGTGGAATTGCTGATGGTATGGAAATGGGTCGAGGTGGCACAAGAGTTGCAGAAGGAGTTGGTGGAGCTGCCGGAGCTGCTGGAGGCGCTTGGTTGGGAGGCGTCATTGGAGGAGCCATTGGTTCACTTTTTGGACCAGGAGGAGCAGTAACAGGCGCTTGGATTGGAAAAGCTATTGGAGGTGCTATAGGAGCAGGAGCTGGTACAGCAATAGCTAAGACCAATTAATTCCTAAAGCATTAAGGATAAAAAATAGATCATCTGCAAAAGTATTTTTTAAGAGTTTCAAAGTTTTTGTTTTTGAAAAACCAATTTTAACTTTTGCAGATCGTCTATTAAAAAAAATATCAAAGGAGATAATGATGAAAAATTCAAAGGAAATACTTGCTTTATCTACAGTTGTAGCATTAAGCACAGCAACCCCCACGGATTCTGGTGCTACTAATTTAATAAATGAGGATTTAAATGAAAATCACTCAAAAACTAGAGTCTATTCCAAAGGCGAGGAGGATAAATCAAAAAATCCTCATGCCCATTTTCTTTCACAATATGATTTAAATTTTGAGAAGGAACTAAAAACAAGATCGAATACTGAAATAACTAATGTAGCTCCTAGCAGTCTGTTATTCATAGAAAAAAATTTAATGGCATCAGAGTCTAAAGCTCCCTTTGGGCTTAGATACGTAGAAAAATCACATAATAATGAAGAAGAAGGGTTCACAGTTACATGGAAAGACGTTGACTATGATACGCAATGGACAATTGATAATTAAATTTATGTAGATATGTGAGATGGGATTAACGGCCTCGCCTTATGATAAACACTCTATGGGCGAGGGGTTATTTGGATCAAGAGAGGAAAAATGAAAAGAGATTCAATTCTTATTATAGGTCAAACACCTGATTTGCATATTGAAAAAGTATTAAAAATTTTAAAAGAAAAAGGAGAAAACGTAGCTTTCCTTCAACGATATAACAACCATGATCAGCTATCAATTCACTTTAACAATTCTAAAGATACTAAGGTTAGCTTGAAAACTGATAAAGCTATAGCTCCAAAGAACATAAAAAGTATATGGATGCGTTTAAAACCCAGTCTCTTATCTGAATTTCCAGGAGGTGTAGGATCAACAGAAGAACGTTTTATGGTTTATGAGTGGAACAGCTTGATGAAACCATTCTTGCAAGAGCTCTCACCAAATAAGTGGGTCAATCACCCCGATAGAAATCATCATATTGGATATAAAGTTAATCAATTAAAGCTAGCAGAAGAATGCGGCCTGACGATTCCAGAAACAATTATTGGAAATTCAATGTCTTCTGTTTTATCTTTATTTGATAAATATGAGAAATTAATATATAAAACCCTGAGTTCTTTTATAATGCCACCAAATCGTGTCATTTATTCTACCTTAATTTCTAAAGATGATATTAAAAATAGCAAAGATACGTTTGCAATGGCTCCAGGTATTTACCAGGCATACATAGAAAAAAGCTATGAACTGCGAATAACAATTGTTGGGGAGAGATTATTTATAGCTCACATAGACTCTCAAAGCTCAAAAGAAACTACCGTAGATTGGAGAAAAAATCAATTGCGTCCCATGTATAAACCAGGAAAAATTACTCCAGATTTACTCAAAAAATTAAAAAAGTTTCATCGGCTAGCGGGCTTAACCTATGCTGCTTATGATTTTATTGTAGATAAGAATGAAAATGAGATTTTTCTTGAGTGCAATCCTGGCGGTCAGTGGCTATGGATTGAAGAAGCATTAGACTTTAAAATTAGCGAAGCAATAGCAGAAGAACTGATGAAAGAGGGGTGTTCAAAGATGTAAGTTAGGCAACCTCTTTGCATTTCAACTTTGAGTGCGGCGATTCCTAAAGAAATAATGCTCAAACTTAATGAAAAGATACCTGAAAGACGTGGAGCTGTCAGTTTTTGAAGAGACTCCCCTTGTGCTTTTATTTTCTTCTTTTAGCAGTTAGGTCAGCAAGAGCGGTTTCCACAGCTTTTTGATCAGCAGCAAGTTTCGCTTTTTGCTTCAGCTATTTCTCTTTCAAGGTCTGCACTTTTACTTGCCCTAAGGATTTAAGGCAAGAGGATTCCTTTTTTGGTTACATTACTGTAGCTCATGCTTATAAGTATAGATTCTTGCGGATGTAAGCATATGTATTTGTTACATGGGTTGAAAAACCTCTATAAGAATCCTATTTTTAAGATGTGAACTTATTTCTCTTGATTTTATAAGGAACACATTGTAAACAAATTCTCACTGTCCCCTTCGTCTAGAGGCCTAGGACACCGCCCTTTCACGGCGGCAACACGGGTTCGAATCCCGTAGGGGACGCCATCCTCCTTAATGACTTATGATGCTCTCTCTTTCTTCTTGTCCTAACTGGTAATATTTTTATTTGCAACTCCGTTCTGTGCTGCTGTCTCCAACAAATACTGCAGCTAAGCTTTTAATTTTTTATCTCAAAACTTACATCTAAATTTTATCATCATCTGATATTAGCATTCTTTGCCTTTATATATTTAAAATTTTAATAAAATTTAATTAAACTTTTAATATTTGCATATTTTTTAATAAAGCTTTATATACGTCTTGTTGTTAACATTAGGAGTATATTATGATTAAAAAATATGTTTTGTTTCTTGCTATTGCCATTACCTTTTCAGGAAATGTCAACGCAATCCCACCAGAAGAATTTGAAAGATTTTTAGATCGCGCTCAAACACATTATCCCGTTCTTAAAGATTTACGGATCGAACAAAATTTCAAAAAAAGTGTAACAAAGTTTTTAGAAGAGAGTCCTGAAAAAAAAGCTGAAGAAATATTAAATATTTGTATTAAGGAAAATATAAGAACATACATTAACCTTATGGGAAGAATGTTTTACTTCGAGCTTGTAGAAGACCTCGATCCTGTCTACAGAGATTTAAATCCCGACTGTGGTACTAGTGGAAATGGACGTACTGTAAAAGGTATTTTTAGTCACAATTAAGTTCACTAAACGACCTCGTCCCGCAGCCTCACACGCTGCGGGCCTTTTATCACCTTCCAACCTTCTTTTTCTTGACACCCCTTGTCCAATAAGGAATCATAAACCATAAGCTAATTAAATAAAGATAACAGGGGCAAAATAGGGGATTTCAATGATTAAAAGTATTCTTGTAACGCTCGACGACTCTGAATCCAGTGTCTCTGCGAAAAAGTTGGGCGTTAGCCTTGCCAAAGAGCACAAAGCCGTTGTTACAGGTATTGGAGTTCTGGATCAACCTTGGATTGCAGCCCCTGAAGCGATTCCTTTAGGAGGAGCGGCTTTTAAGGTCGAGCTGGATGAGAAGCTCCTTCAAGATGCACGGCGGCGCGTACACAAGCTTGAAAAAGAATTTACTGCTTTTTGTAACACAGAAAACGTTGACAGTACCATCATTGACGCCACTGGCGTGCCTTCCTATGAAATCGAATATTTTGCAACAGCACATGATCTTCTGGTTATTGGTAAAGACGCCAATTTTCATTTCACAAACACCGAAGAAACCGGCGTTTCTGTAAAACAAATTATCCGAGCTAATCCACGTCCCGTCATTGTCACGAGTCCTACAATTCCTTATGAAAAGAGTGCAAACATTCTTATTGCTTTTGATGGAACCTTTGCCTCCTCTCGCGCCCTTCATATGGCTATACTGGTGGGAATTTTAAAAGGAAAAGAAGTTCACATCGCCAATATCAATCCTGACGAAAAAGAAGCCAAGGATACTGTAGAGGTCGCAGTTAAGCTTTGTGCCCTCCATAGCATCAAAGCCAAAGGGCACCCCCTGAAAACTTCAGAAAAGCCTGCAAACGCTCTCTTGAAACTTTCAGAAGAGATCGAGCCTTCTCTTATCGTCATGGGCGCTTTTGGACATGCGGGAATTAGCTATCTCTTCATGGGCTCGTGCGCAAAGACTTTTTTACGGACAACGAACATTCCCTTATTCATTTATCATTAGTCTAAAGGGCACAAAAGCCGCTTCCGTCAGGTTATAGACTGGGTGCTTTGTGGCTAATAATTTTAACTTTTCAAAACGAGTATCAAGATGACGCGTTCGCCAAAGAGTCATGTGAGGCACGTATTTTTCATCTATCACCCACCTTTTTTCTGAAAGCTCAACAACCTTGTTCGAAAGCCATCTATGCATTTCATTTAAAATACCGCCTGTCGCGACAGAAGGGGTAAAGGCAATGATGTGTCCAAAGAGAAACTGGGCTGCGTCAACTTCATAAAGTGGCTTTATCTTTGAAACTTCCTTTTGCATTTCACGGACTATGACATCTCCAAAAGAGGTAAGCTCTTCCTCAGGAATCATTTTGTTAATAAAGCCAAGAGTACAATGAAATTTTCGATTTTGCGGCTTATAGCCACTCCCCATGAGCAAATGGTTAAGAGCAGCTTGGTCATTTTTAGAAATATTAATTTTGAGGGCCATTGAGCGCATATTTATTTTTACCCCCCACCTAAATGGCGTCCCCTACGGGATTCGAACCCGTGTTGCCGCCGTGAGAGGGCGGTGTCCTAGGCCTCTAGACGAAGGGGACATCATTTGCCTTGTACCTGAAGTCACTCCTTGAATCAAGAATTTATTAACTATTTTCTGTTATTCCTAGTTCATAAACACTTAACAAGGAGGAAAAAATCATGAAAAACTTAGCTTTAACAACCACAATTCTCAGTCTAAGTTTACCTCTACATGCAAAAAGTATCTCCTCCTGCCATAGTTCTTGTTATTCTGCCAAAGCCAGCTGTAATGCTGAAAAAGCACACACTTTCAATTCTTGCGATCATAATTTATTTACCTGCAAGGCCAGTTGTAACAGCGGCAAGCCTCAGGAAACCTATGGGCTAAGCCCTCTTGAAATTTCTTTCCAACCTATTGTAGACCTCGAGAAGAACTGAGCTCAAGACGGGTCAGACCATAGGTAGCCCCAACAATAATAAAACTTCCTGCTATACTCCACCATGTAGGTGTTTCTTGAAAAACAAGGTAACCTACGGGAATTGCAAAACATAGGCGCGTATATTCAAAAGGCGCTAAGAAAGACGGATTGGCGTATTTCAAGGACGATACAGAACAAAACTGAGAAAAAACGCCCATAGCTCCAATTCCCATTAAGGTAAGAATATCAGATAGGGCCGGCGTCTTCCAAACACTTAATACCACAAGCCCTACTACAAGCGTCGTCACCGTGTTGGTATAAAACATGATAGTCAAGGTTTTTTCCGTTCGCGAGAGGACCTTGGTGCACACAATAGTCAGAGCTGCAAAAAGGTTTGCAAGCAATTCAATCCACACTCCAAAGCTAATGCCCATCTCATGGGGGCGAACCATCACAAGTACGCCAAAATACCCCACTAGAATTAAAATCCATTTTGGTAGCGATACATTGTCCTTTAAAAGGATATAGGAAATAACTGTTGTAAAAAGAGGCCCCGTCATTCCAATGGAGGTGGCCAGCGCAAGAGGTAAATGACGGTAGGCATAGTAAGTACAGCCCATAGCTGCAACAACGCCTATAACCCGCAAAAAATGCAAGAACGGCCGGCTTGTCGCAAAACTCTTAATCCCTGACTGTAGGATAAAAGGACTGAAGAAAACAAGGCCAAAGAAATAGCGCATAAAAAGCACCATAATGCTGTCTACTTCCGGAGAAAGGGATTTTGCAAACGCCATAGCGGTACTGAAGCTAAGCGCCCAAAGCAACATAAAGCCGGCTCCAATAAGCTTTGGAGATACATTCGTCGATAGTGTGGCTAAACGACTTTCAATCATCAGAATTCCCTTCCTATCTTGAGTATATAGGAAGGGATTTAGAAAATTTCAATGCTTTGAGAGGGAGTAGAAAAGATCACCGCGGCGCGTAAAGGCCCAGGACAGCTCCCGTTGGATCAATGAAAACACTGTAGAATCCCTCATTGCCTCCCAAATCAGTGATGGGAACAATAATCTTAGCACCTAGCTTTTCTGCTTTTGCTGTATATTCATGGATGTCAGAGACATTCACAAAGGGAATCCATTGAGAAATATCCTTGTTTCCTCCCTGCGCAATTCCAGCGCAAGGGCCCTCACCTGCATCAATTTCAATGTAGGGCATGACTTCACCAGCCTTTTTATGCTGTGGTGTCATCGTCCAATGGAACAGATGTCCATAAAATTCCTTTGCTTTTTTAGGATCTGAGGCACCCATCTGCATCCAGCCAAATGTATTTTTCATTATTTTCTCTTTCTTCTTTTTGTTTATGCAGAAGCTTTCGCTTCTCCCGCTTCGGGCTCTTTAAAAGCTTTCATCCGTCCACAAATCTTATCCATGAGAATAGCCAATGCCCCATTACAAAGCACGTTTGTCGTTGTAATGAACGGATCCATCAAAATATAAAGGGTTGTTAAAAGCCCTGCCATTGTGGGAGAGAAGCCAAAATGCTCAACGAGAACTGGGCATAAGACAACCACTTCACCGCCTGGAACAGAAGGTACGGCGAATTTAGCCACCATGTAAAATAGGGTAAAGAAAAGGAAAGCACCATAATCCATGGCTGGAATTCCATTTGTCGCCAATACTACCGCTAAAAGAATGGGAATCGCAATTGAATCCCCCACATGGTGAATGTTGGTGGTCGCAGGAATCATTATTTGAGCCACAGCCTTGTTTTTCGTGTTATCTTCGGCCGCTTCAAGAGTAAGGGGCAGGGTTGCCATACTGGACATGGTGGAAAGAGCCACAAGACCTGAAGGGAAAGCATTTCCTAAGGAATTTTTGATATCTCTGAAATTCCCCATATTGGCCTTAAAGTAAAATAACAACGTTGAGAGCAATTGAACCGCAACAATAAGTCCAATCATAGGACCGTATCCTGCAAACATCTCGCCAAGAGGCTCATCATGTTGAATCTTGAACAAAAAACCTATGACATAAAGAGGCACCATCGGAATAAATATATTTGTAAGGCCTGATTGCACAAGATCTCTTAAATAATTTCCCCATGAAGCCAGCCTCTCGCTTCCAAAGAAAGCTCCATAAAGGCCAAAAGCCACACCAATAAGAAGGGCTGTGTCCGTTCCCATCACATAGGGATAAGGAATTAAGAAGTAGGGCTGGAGCTCGGGAAGGTTTGAAGCTACTTTTTCAACAGCATTGGAGGCATGATAGCCCAGCAGAGGCAAGAAAAAGTCTCCTGCGATAAACCCTAATTGAACGAAAAGAAAGTTAGAGCAGACAACTACAGCCAGAATCATCAAAATCAAAAGAGGCGCTTTTTGCTGAAAGCCCGCAAGACAAGCAAAGATCAAGGAAAATACAATAAGCGGCATGGTGAACACAAGAGTATCCTTCATGAGCATACTCACTGTAAAAAAGGCACGCTGAACCCATTCAGGCATCCACTCGCCAAAGAAGATAATTAACGTAATCGCAACGGCAAGCTTAATAATAAGACCAAACTCTTTCATAATAAACTATTCTCTTTCCCTCAAAAACATCTACACCACGTTACTTAAATTCTCCCCTCAAGGGAAGAGAGATAATCTTTATTTTTGTTCTTGGAATTGACTTCTCCCTATAAAGTAGCTTATACAGCAATCAATATGTATTAATTAGGAGATAGGAACGTGAAACGCACTTTTCAACCCAGCAATCTTATTCGCAAGCGTCGTCATGGGTTTCGAGCCCGCATGGCCACCGTTGGAGGTCGAAAGATTATCGCTCGCCGCCGTGCTAAAGGAAGGGCGCGTTTGAGCGCCTAACCGTCCATTGGAACGGCTTAAAAAGCGATCAGACTACCTTATTGTTACAAAAGCAGGCCAACGTTTTGTTACGCCTGCTTTTATTCTTCAAGTACATCACAAAACCTCTGAGAATGCTGCCCGGATTGGTTTTACGGCCAGTCGTAAAGTTGGCAGCGCTGTTGAACGAAACCGAGCCAAAAGGCGCCTTCGAGCTTTAGCGCACCAATTTCTAACTCCTCTTGCTTGCCAGGGGACTGATTATGTCCTCATTGCCCGCAAGGAAGCCTTAACAAGGGCTTATGCTCTTATGGCGGAGGATCTTCAAAAAGCGCTTGCACCACTCATCAAGAGGAATAAAATATGAGCCGTATGCTTCTTAAATTGCCCATATATTTTTATCGCCTCTTTATTTCCCCTTGGCTTCGCCCCAAATGCCGTTTTTTACCGACCTGCTCTGAATATGCCCTTGACGCCATTGACCTTTATGGTCCTTATAGGGGATGTATTTTAGCCTTTAAAAGGCTTATTCGTTGTCACCCTTGGGGGGGACATGGGTTTGACCCTGTAGAGAAGATAAAAGTAGAAGAGGACAAATGAACAATCAACAGAATCTTATTATTGCCGTTGTTTTCTCCATAATCATTCTATTTGGATTTCATTATTTTTTTCCTTCCACAACGCAGTCGCCCGTTCAAACGCAAGCTTCATCCCAACAACAAATTGGGACATCTGCTCAACAATTAGCTACAGCAGCTCCTCTTCTCACCCGTGAAGAAGCCTTAACAAGCCAACCCCAACGTATTCAAATCCAATCAGGAACCTTAAAGGGATCTATCAATCTACAAGGGGCAACTCTTGATGACCTCGTACTCACTAAATATCGTGAAACCGTGAATCCAAACAGCCCTGAAATTGTTCTCCTATCGCCTGAAAACACATCCAATGCCTATTTTGCACGCTTTGGATGGGCGAGCTCGCAAGGATCGCTCCCCAACGAGAAAACCTTATGGCAAGCCCATGGAACAACTCTCTCCCCTCAATCGCCCGTAACCTTAAACTGGGATAACGGACAAGGCCTTTCCTTCTCCCAAGTTTTTTCTCTTGATGAAAACTATATGTTTACCATTACTCAGCGCGTTAAAAATACAAGTGAGGCACCCCTCTCCTTAAGCCCTCAAGGATACCTTGCCAAGCGTGGCGAGCCTAAATCCTCGGGCTTTTTTATCCTTCACCTCGGTCCCGTTGGCGTCTTTGATGGAAAACTTCATGACCCCAGTTATGAAGATCTTGCTAAAACCAATCTCATTCAAAATCCTAAAAGTACGGGCTGGTTTGGGCTGACAGACAAGTACTGGCTTACCGCCTTTGTTCCCGATCCCAAAGCTCCCATTACTTCCTCCTATGGGCAAACAGGAACAGGAGAAAACACCCTTATTACGGCGCAATACCAAAGAGATCCTTTTGTTCTGGCTCCGGGCCAAAGCCTTGAAAGTACGGATTATTTCTTTGCAGGTGCTAAGATATTGAACCTCCTCGATGGTTATGAAGAAACCATTGGCATGAATCACTTTGACCTTGCGGTGGACTTTGGATGGTTTTATTTCCTAACCAAACCTATTTTCTATGCCCTGGAGTTTTTAAAGGGAATCCTCGGAAATTTTGGCCTTGCGATCTTGGCCCTCACGGTTCTTATCAAGCTTCTTTTCTTCCCTCTTGCTAACAAATCCTACAGTTCCATGGGAAAAATGAAAATGCTGCAACCGGAAATTGAAAAAATCCGTGAACGCTATAAAGACGACCGTATGAAAATGAATGAAAAGGTGATGGAGCTTTACAAAAAGGAAAAGGTAAATCCCATGACCGGCTGTTTGCCGATGATCATTCAAATTCCTGTCTTCTTTGCTTTATATAAAGTTCTTTTCGTCTCCATAGAAATGCGCCAAGCGCCTTTCTATGGGTGGATTCATGACTTATCTGCGCCGGATCCAACGACCATTTTCAACCTCTTTGGGTTGATTCCTTGGGATCCTCCTTCCTTCCTCATGCTTGGCGCTTGGCCAATTATCATGGGAGGCACCATGTTCCTTCAGCAAAAGTTAAGCCCTCCACCGGCAGATCCAACACAAGCGAAGATGTTCCTTTTCATGCCCCTTATATTTACTTACCTTTTAGCGCAATTCCCTGCAGGATTGGTTATTTATTGGGCATGGAACAATATCCTCTCCATTGCACAACAGTGGGTTATCATGAAGCGCACAGAGCAGAAAAACAAACGTCATGGTAAAAGCTCTGTTAAATAAAGAGGATTTCACACGCTGGCTTTTTGTTCAACCTTGCACATTTGTCACAGGCGCGGCCAAGCTCGGAGATCTGCCTGACCCGACCCTTCCTGAGATTGCCTTTGTGGGTCGCTCAAATGTAGGCAAATCAAGCCTTATCAATGCCCTTTTAGGCCGTAAAAGCTTGGCCCGCGTCTCCCATACCCCAGGGCGCACTCAACAGCTGAACTTTTTTCGCTTGGGGAAAGAATGCTATATTGTGGACATGCCGGGCTACGGCTATGCTGCCGTTTCAAAATCTAAAGTCAAAATCTGGACACAGCTTATCCACGATTATTTAAGAGGTCGCGTTCCTTTAAAGCGGGTCTTCCTCTTGATCGACAGCCGTCACGGCTTGAAGACAACTGATCTTACAGTTATGGAAGAACTTGATAAAGCAGCAGTCTCCTATCAAATCGTGCTAACAAAGGCGGATAAGTCGAGCGCTCAACATCTTCAAGAATTAACTGATCCTATAATAAAAACCTTAAAAAACCATCCCGCGGCCTTTCCTCACGTACTTTTAACCAGCTCTCGGGAGGATCAAGGATTTGAGGAACTCCGGGAGACGATTGCCGCATTGGTTGAAGAATAATTTAACAGAGATCGAATAACTATGCTCACTCCCCCCCCTTCTTTTAGCTATAAGGTTGAAAAAGATGACCAGTTTTTGCGCCTCGATAAATTTTTGGCAGATAAATCCCCTGAGCTCTCCCGCACCCGCATCAAAGAGCTGATTCAAACAGGATTCGTTCACATCAACGGCCAACTCATCCAGGACGTTTCCTTAAAAGTGAAAGAAGGTCAGGTCATTCAAATTGAAATTCCGCCCCTTGTTGATTCAACGCCGGCTCCCCAGGATATTCCATTGGATATCCTTTATGAAGATGACGACCTAATTGTCATCAACAAACCCGCAGGTCTCGTGGTCCACCCTGCCCCAGGCAATCCAGAAGGAACTCTTGTAAATGCGCTTCTGAGTCATTGCGGAGCAAGTCTTTCAGGAATTAATGGCGTCCGTCGCCCAGGAATCGTGCACCGGTTGGATAAGGAAACAAGTGGTCTGATGGTGGCTGCCAAAAATGATAAGGCTCACCAATCCTTGGCTCACCAACTTGCCACTCGCGAAATGAGCCGTTTATACCAAGCCATTGTGTGGGGAGTGTTAAGTCCCCTTGAGGGAGTTATTGAAGGTGCAATTGGTCGCGACCCTCGCCATCGCCAACGCATGGCCCTTCGTGAAAAGGGAAAATTTGCGCGCACTCATTACAAAACCTTGAAAATGTTTGGTCGTATGGCAAGCCTTGTGGAATGCCGTCTTGACACAGGGCGCACCCATCAAATCAGAGTTCACCTAGCCGCAAAGGGCCATTCTCTTCTGGGCGATCCTCTTTATGGAAAACGCCCTAGAGTTATCCCTGCTCTCTTGAAGAATACTCTTGATACCCAGTGGCCAAAAAAACGCCAAGCGTTGCATGCCAAGGAACTCTCTTTTATACATCCCACTACCCAGGAAAAGCTGACATTTTCAACGGATCTTCCTCAGGATATACGAAATCTTCTAGATGTGTTAAACTTGAGTCTTGAATAGCGTTTAAGGTCAAAACAACGTGTCTGAAGAAAAGGAAAATAATTTACCCAGCCTTGCGAAAGCCACCGTTCTTCCTAGTATGGCAGACGGTTTGACGCGCTATCTGATGGAAATTCGCCGCTTTCCCATTTTAGAGCCCGATGAAGAGTACATGCTCGCCAAGCGCTGGCAAGAGCACCAGGATCCCAAAGCCGCAGAACGCCTGGTAGGTTCCCACTTGCGCCTGGTGGCTAAAATTGCTGGGGGCTATCGTGGCTATGGTCTGCCGATCATTGATTTAATCGCAGAAGGTAACGTAGGCTTAATGCAAGCATTGCGCAAATTTGACCCAGATAAGGGATTTCGCTTTTCAACCTATGCCATGTGGTGGATTCGTGCCAGCATGCAAGAATATATCCTCCATTCCTGGTCCCTCGTAAAAATCGGGACGACAGCCGCTCAAAAGAAGTTGTTCTTTAATTTAAGGCGCCTCAAAGGAGAAATGCAGACCGCTGATGAAGTTATTATTTCCGATAAAACCATCAAGGATATTGCAAGTGAATTGAATGTTTCTGAAGAAGAAGTTATTGAAATGAGCAAACGCCTCGGAGGTCAAGACCAATCTCTGAATGCCCCCTTAAAGGCAGAAGGCAATGAAGAGTGGCAGGATTGGCTCGTAGATGAAGAATCAAGCCATGAAACAAAAATCATGGATCACAATGAAAGCCAACATAAAAATGCCCTTCTAGAAACTGCCATGCGGTCTTTAAACGAAAGGGAATACTTAATTATCAAAGAACGCCGTCTTAAGGAGCCCCCAGAAACTCTTGAATCCCTCTCCGAAACCTTAGGCATTTCTCGTGAGCGCGTCCGACAACTGGAAATTCGTGCTTTTGAAAAAATTCAAAAAGCCGTAAAATCAGCCGCTCTCCAAGAACGGATTCTTGAATAATTTTAATTTCCTCTTGAAAATTTAACTCAACATAATTACACGACTTTTATCGTTATATTTAAAATGAAATTTGTTATTATAAAAAATATTTTGCATTAGCTTATTTTTTACTTTCAAGCTCTTCCCTTTTACAAGCAAAAAATGGTTTAGAAAGGCTGCTCGATCTCGAAGAACTTAAATTAAGTCATCAGGTGAAGGCTGTTATAGCAAAAAAAGAAGAAAAATTTAACCTTCTTAGAGAGTTTTACAGAAAAATCCCTATTCATGACCCTTTTTCTGACGAACGAGATTATTTTATTAGGAGCTTATGAAGACCAAATTAATATTCTTAACCCTAAACGACAATACACTGGGGCAAGCAGAACCATCAAAGATTTGAAATGCTCTCTAGATCAAAAGTGGCAGGAAGCATCAAAGGCTATCAACCCTAAAAATACAAATGCAGAAGAGTCGCATATAAATAGTGCATCTAGTTTTCCAAGCCTAGAAAAAAATGAGGAGTATTATTGAACCTGCTGCGAAAGTAGATTTTAAGGACGCAGAAAAAATGCCAAGGTCTTGGAAGTATAATTATTTTTTA
>JAIEQB010000046.1 GCA_019748065.1 Alphaproteobacteria bacterium
AAGTAAATGAAATTAGAATCATTGATTTACAAGATATTAAGTCAGTTACTTCCCATAACGCTTTACTTCTCATAAGGATCTTTATGGGAAGCTTCCCATAAAGATCCTTGAGGCGTCCCTTTATCTCTCTGTACCATTGATCCATCTTCTTGCTGTAATGGAGCTATTAACCATCGTTCAATGTACAATATTACCCATTTACACGTTGTGTGCTTTCGCACAGCCTTCATCAGTAGTTCATGGTTCAGATTATCAAAGAAACCCTTTATATCAACATCAACTACAAAGTTGAAACGCCAGCATCTCTGCCGAGCAACTCTAACTGCCTGATGAGCTGATTTATTGGGCCTATAGCCATATGAGTCCTCGTGGAAATGAGGTTCCACTTCAGGCTCAAACGCCATTTTGACAACCGTCTGCGCGATCCGGTCTGATACAGTCGGTATTCCAAGTGCTCTTACTCCTCCTCCGGCTTTTGGGATTTCAACCCTCTTTACCGGTGGAGGAAAGTAAGAACCTGATGCCATTCGATTCCAGAGTTTGTATAGATTATTTTTCAAATCCTTCTCAAAATCCAGAATAGATTGATCATCTATCCCCGCTGATCCACCTTTCACGCGAACCCTTTTATACGCTTCCCAAACCATTTGTTTGGGTATGTTAAACGGCCTTGTTGTGGCCATAAGTTCCTCCCATTACTGGTTGACTTATTTTGACAACGGAACAATTGATCCCCTTCGCTCCATCTCCATTACAGAAACTTCATCACTACTACGAGATCTTCCGCCCCTGTGCTCTCCCTCGGTACTTTAGCCTTGTGGGGTCTCCACTTGTGCGTTTCCCTTAGAGCATGAGAACGACAGGTTCCCACGTTCCATGTACAAGCCTGTGTTCAAGTCACGCCACCTTTACACCGGACACCGTTCAAGCCGTCTATAGGTTACGCTTGAACTTTTCCGAGGCGAAGACACTTCCTCGTTTTGATGTCATCTCTATCTTTCGATGCCTCAACGGTGATTCGCTTGCGCTCATCTCTTCGAACACTTACATAACATGATCTTGCCATGCCTTTTCCATAACGCTCACGACCATGACTCTTTATCACAGCCGCTTATGGTAGTTTGCAATCCAGCCTATCCCTTGATTGCGAGGGGCCCACCCTCATCTCATACATAGCTACGCAAATTAGCTGCTAATTTATGTATTCATTAGAAGCCTCCTTGCTTGCGTGGCACACTATCTTCTGAAAAGCGATGAATAATACCGTACCCTTTCGATAAAGAGGTACCTCCTTTGAGTTCGAAGGTCATGCCTGTTTGCTGCAGTCCGAAAAGACAATGCATAATCCAATAGTCTTTCTCGATAAGTGCAGGGTCGATCGACCTTTCTTCTCCCACAATACGAATGAGTTCAGAAAAATCAGGATGATTATGAAGGTAGTTAAGAGACATATCTTAAGCTATCCTTTTCCAACACTTCAGCGAAGAACTTTCTTGTACGTGTTCCCCCATACTGAAGGACAGCTTTGGATAAAGCCTTTGTATTCATAGAAAGGGCTTTCTTTTTAGCATTGTTGAGAACCTGCTCTTTGTCTTCCGCGAGCCTCTCTATGTTGTTTACAAGATCAACAAGGAGAAATTCGGGACTTAACTTTGACGGAAAATGGGGTTTCATTCGAAAATCAAAGACACGTCCACCCAATTGAAAGCGGCCATGTCGTTTGTGATTATAGACTATGGTCTCATTATAAAGTTGAGTCGTGCCCACATCTAAACTGTTATAAGCATTTGGTGTGGTGAGAAGAAATCGAGTGTCTTTCAAGAAGGACGCTACCAACGCTTGATCATTAGCTGGAGCTTCACCAAAAACGGTCTTTTTTGGATAGTAATAAAGACCACCAGAAAGCTTGGTTAATACCCCTTTTTTTTGCAATTGCTGCAAATGACGATCAACCGCTTTCGACCATTTTTCAAGGTCGGATCGTCTATAAACGGCTCCTGGATGAAGATGCTTTTCCACTTGATCTAATGTGCGCATAACTACTCTCCTCTCATTTAAGTATATCTCTTCCAGTGAAGTATGCAAGTATTTTTATTAAAAAATCATGCAGAATAGAAGATTTAAAACCGTAAAAGAACAGGAGTTTAAAAGAAATTTAAAGATACAAATGGTCCCAATGGATTTTATATAAAATATAAATCATCAGTTATTTAAAATAACTAAGCGCTGTACTCAAAGAATTTCCGCGATAACTTGTCGCAGTTTTAAGCGATTCTTGTGTTTACAAAATTCCTTAATTTTACCGGGAGTCAGTTACTTAAAGTGTTTAAATTGAAGATCGAGCTTTTCTCCTCAGTTCCTTTGGTTTTCTCCGTTGCTTTAGGGCTTCCTGCTTTCAGAAGTTGAACCAGCTCATCATTTGCCTTATTCGTTTCTTGACGACAGAATGCGCAGAGAGTTTCCCATCGTTTGTTTTCTTCTTGAGGGTCCAGAACATGACGGTCTATGAAAAAATGACCTACGACAAACGCATCAAAAGCCCGAGAGATTTGAGGATCGTCAAAAGGGTTAATATTCTTTGCTGACCTATTCAAATACATTCCTCGGTACTCATTGCACGTCCTAAGAATGGAGGAGAGGGTTTTGAGCTTGTTCTCTAATTGAGTTTGATCCAAAGTGTGGCCAGCATACAAGATAATTTCTTGGCTGAGCCTTTCTGTGATTTTTTGCCGATTCGTCACAGATTCTGAATTTGCTTTCAGGAACTCTGCAATTTCTTTGAGATGAGCTTTAAGTGCATCCTCATTCTCTGTTTTTTCTTTTTCCTCTATGCTTTGTATTTGTATCATTTCCATCGGCTGTGATTTAACGTGTGATTCTCCTCTTATTATTGAAAGCACGATGAACAATGCGATCAGAAAGAATATGGCTAAACCTATGATAATTCCTGCCCATTCTTTAACAACTTTTCCCCAAGCCCATAATTTCACAGGAAAATTATAGTCTCCTTTTAGCATATTGAGCATTTCTTTAACGGATTCTTCTTTTAGGATGTTACTCATCTTGTTCCCCTCTTCTTTTCATTCCCATATTTTTAATTCGTAAAATCTCACTTCAGAAATAAGTCATCAGCTGTCATCTCCAATTTTTTTCTTTCAATTTATTAAGAACTTTTTCTTTTGTTTTTGAGTGAAGCGCGCTCGCATACTTTTCGATATAATAAGCAGCTGCCTCAGGAAATTCATTTAAAACATCCAAGAATTTGAGAACTTCTGTGCCGCTTGCTTTACTGTTCTCAATGCGCACAATGGTTGCTTGAGAGATGCCAAAGCATATGGCTAAGTCTCTTGTTGATAAACCAAGGTTTTGTCTAAACGTTTTAAGATCTTTCGAGGAAAAACTATCTTCCCATATCGGCTCAAAGACAAACCAAGAAGGCCCCTTTCTTCCTATCGTTGCGAGTAAAATAATAACATTTTTCTCTGTCGGGGATATGCCAAATTGCTTGCAATACTCAGGATAAGCCGGGTTTTCCTTTGCAGGAATTCGGTCAAAAAAGAAAGGGAATAACTCTTTAGCCTCAAAATACTGTTTTGTGAGAGGCAGCTCGTGTCCCAAAGGAATTGCTTTCTTATAATTCAGATATTTCTCACTGTAGGTAAAGAAGTATTGGTCTTGCTTTCGTTCCAGTTTTCCCACAAGGATACGTGTTGAACTCCGCTCTAAGAAGACATTAATTCCAATGACTTTAGAATAATCAAGTTTATGAAACATTATCCATCTCCTGATATTGTCTCTTAATAAAATTCAGTAATGCATTTTTTCTTTCTTCAGAAATAAAAGAAGATTTGATTAACGAGTTTAATGTTTCATAATCCAGGTTAGCTTTAAACTTTCGAATCTCCTCACCATAACCGAGACGTATAAATTCTTTGACATAATCTTCCATCATTGGCTCTTGTGTGAATGAAGTTGCAATAGCGCATTTTGGAGAATGGGAGGCAGCAAGAAATTCTGCCATGGCAAAATAAGAGGGATTATCATAGGAAGGCGCTAGAACGTATCCATTAACCGTAGAGATCAATCCAAGGTTGCGACCATGACGATCATGATTACCAATAAGAGCGTCAAATAAACAAATTTTTATAAATTTTCGTATTTCTGAGAGTCTGCCGGTTTGTTTTTCAATGATCTTCAGGAGGGTCTCTAAGGTGAAATGATCATTTTTCGTCAAAAAGTGCCAAATATGTTCTAAGTTTGAACCTTTATAATCCTGCATGAAATTGTAGCTTATGAAGGAATCTCTCTCATTAAACAAACAAATGAGATGGTTTTTTGGGATATCAAGTCCTAAAGTCTTTCCAATTTCATTGCATAGATATTCAGTTCTTGCGAGTTCCGGATACTCACGAGATAATTTCAAAATATAGTTTTTCTTTCCAAGCTCCGCCGAGTACTTTTCAAATTTTCCATGAAAAAAGCTTGTATTATGAAAGTGTTTTTCCTCTTCATCAGTGCTTGCCTCTTTTCTAAGAATCAAGTTCTGAAAATCGTCCTCTTCATCAACGAGATTAAACCATTCTTTAAAGCACTGTTTGTGAAGGCCATGTTTTGGTTGAGTAACTTCTGAATCTTTTTTGCATTTAAAACATATATTCATGAGTGTTTTCCTCTAAAGCTTTATCACTAAAGTATAAGCCCAAACAACACGATGTCAATCAACATCATAATTAATTTGATATAACATTATATCGGTTTTGAATTATCAAATCAATAAATGCTTTTTTGTAGATACAAAGCGCATGAGTATGGCGCAAATCATGGATGCGAACGTTTTTCAACTTTGCTTCTTTAAAAACCCTTTTCCAAAATGTTTTAATTTCTTTCAAAGGCTGTCCCTCAATACGACCAGGAAAAACTTAAACAGCTTCAAACTTACAGGAAAGTATTTAAAGACTTAATGTTTCACGTATATTTTGAGATAGCGTCGCACGTTAAATTGATCTTCCATCCGTTCATTGTAAAGGGCTAACATAGGAAGCAGCGCTGGAGTTAGAAAAATAGCATCCTTTGCCCTTCCCGAGAGATCTCTTAAAATTTTTCCATCCAGATGGTTCACATATGCCGTCGCAACACCTTTAAATAACGGTTGAGGATTTCGCATTAAATCTGTATGTAGCTCCTCTATAGCTGTTGCAAAATCCTCTTTTACATATCCTGATGTCCCCACAATGTTAATCCGAACAATATGGGACTCATTTCTTCTATCCAAAATTTGTGCAAACCCCTCATATCGATGAAGAACTTCGATATCAATGCCATTGATTACAGGGTAATGTTGAGTCGCAAGCAGATCAATGCCGGAAAATAATAACACGGTTCCGTCATGTTTACACATTTGAAAACAATCTTGCACATTGGCTCGAAAATTACTGGTGGCAACAATTACAAGATCATACAATCCTAAACTAGGTTCAAGATAGGAAAGGATATTCGTGTGAAGCCCAGGGATATGAGTAGCTAGGTCCTGTCTTAAGGGATCAGGATCATAGAGACTGACATCTGTATGCGGAAATGTGTTTTGAAGATGCATAGCATGGAGAATCCCCATAGGCCCACCCCCAAGAATAAGAATCTTAAACTCATCCTGGTCCCTAATCAGCTCCCGTTGAACGACAAGCTTAATACCCCTTTGAACACAGGCTAGAGGTTCGACTAACACCATTTGATTGTAATAGGCCTCTTTCCCCACTCGTTGAATGATATCCTGGGCTTTAGGAATTTTATAAACATTATATTCGGGGTAGTCTAAAACGTCGGCAAACACACCATCTGTATGGATTCCCATATGTTTCATATGAGGACTTAGATTGGGAAGATTATAAGTGTGCATTTGGTCATCAGGTGACAGGAGGTGAGGACACAAAACCACCAAATCGCCAATATTGTATCTCGTTGAAGTCTTAATGGATGATTCGACAATAACCCCAAGGCCTTCATGCCCGAGGACGATTTTCTGCGTACGAAGTTCATTTTTTTTCGTCCCTCCAAGAGCACGTCTGTCGGCATTACAAATCTGAGAACGAATCATTTTGACTCTATAATACCCCTGGGGGGGGTAGTCGGGAAGTGATATAGTGTCTAGCATTGCCCCCCCTTCTTTAGGGTTAGAAACGATGGCTTTCACGAATGTTCCAGCCTTCAACACCCCACTGGGGCCGATAGACATTATAATCAACGTTAAAAGGAAAAAGTAACGCCCTGTTCGAAGCTGTCCTAACAATTGTGTTCTCCTTTTGTCATTACCTCTAACGAGTGTGATTTAAAGTAGCATAAGTTCCTTCAACCCTCATACGATGGGGGCTATCCTCAGGGTAATAGGTCTTTAAGTACATGAGAGCCTTTGATAAATGATTGAGAGCTTGATTTTTGAGTTGCGTGGCTTGGGCAGGATTTCTCTTTTGCTCATATTGAGTGGCTTGTTCCATATAGAGACACGCCAAATCTTCGTTAAGCGCAAAAGCTCTTGGATTTGAATTGGCTTCAAAAATATCTCGTGCTTTCAAAAAGCACCTTTGAGCCTCAGAAAAGTCTCCCTTTTTAAAATAGTGATATCCTAAAACTCGCCATCTATAGGCCTCTGTCATAAAATCCTTGGGAGCCTGGGGTGTACTAAATATTTGTCGTGCGTGTTCAAGATAGGCAAGGGCTTTATCCGATTGAGACAAATGGGTATGTAAATTGGCGAGTACAATATAGACTTCAGCTATTCTTGAGTTTTCAGCTGGAAAAACCTTTTCATGTATCTTCAGACTTTCTTGCAAAACATCTTCTGCCTTTTGGTAATCTTGCATATCAATCAACAGATTACCCAAAAAAATCATGGCCCACGCTTTATCAGCATGATAATATGGGAAGTTTGTCTTATAAATATCCACGGCTTTCTGAAGGTATGCAAGGGCTTGATTGTAGTTACCGAAACTGTGATATATATTGCCGAGATAGACAAGGACCCAAGCATACCCAATTGAGGAATCCGGGAACCTTTCTCGATAAATGGCAAGGCTTTTTTCCCCATGTGCTAGTGCTTCTTTTAAAAGTCCCATCTTCCAGTAAGCATTGGCAAGAAACCCCATGACACGTGCATAACCCACCTGATCTTCGGGATGAAGCAAATATAAATCCCGGGACATTTCAAGAAAGGTCCTTGAGGCTTTTAAGTTCCCAATATAAACATACACATCCCCCATAAAACCAATAGTTTTAGCAATATCAACTCCTGTTTCATTAAAATATTGTGGAAAGTCTTTGCGAACTTGATCGAGG
This sequence comes from Alphaproteobacteria bacterium, assembly GCA_019748065.1. Taxonomy (GTDB): domain Bacteria; phylum Pseudomonadota; class Alphaproteobacteria; order UBA9655; family UBA9655; genus UBA9655. The sequence goes on from JAIEQB010000046.1 coordinate 7,327, forward strand.
TATTGTTCAGCTACGCCTACTTGTCCAAGCTCCATGTTGATATTAGCAAGGTAGCCCAATATTTCAACGATGAGTTTATAGTTTTTGGCTGGGAACTTTATCAATTGAGAAAGACTGTCTTCTAAAATGGACTTCGCCTTCAAATCATCTCTCATATGATAGAAAATATGTCCCAATTCGCCTTTAATAGCCGCTTGCACAGAAGAGGGGACCACATCATTGTGGGTAAGAAACATTTCGCAATGGCTTGTAAATATACTCATCTGGGAAAGATCCTCTTTCTTTATAATGTTGGGTAGGTATCTTTCAAAGGTAGTTCCAAAAGATTGAATGGCTTTATCTAACTTTTGAGTGGGGAGATGTTTCCGGATAAAGTCATGCATGATACGCATTGTGCTTCTATGAATCGAAAAATGGTAATTATGGTCTTTTGTCCATGTTTCATCTGTAATGAGAGAATATTTTTGAAGAGCGTATAAGAACTTATCTGTAAGCATTTCGGACGTATATGCGCTAAGTAAATCGCGGGGAATGTTTTGAGAGTCAAGAAGACTGGACGCTAAAAGAAGGGTGTCAAAATCGGGCTCTTCCCCCAGCATTTCTTGCAAAACTAATGTGATGATACTGTAACGGGTTTTATCATAGTCCCCTGCGCTTTTGGCTTGTTCTTCCTGGAAAGTAGATAATTCCCTCTCATTCTGGCTTAAGAGGTGCAAGTATTGATCGGGTGATTTACTGGTAGCTAAAAGGTAGTGTGCAGCAATAGACACGTCGAGTGGAAATGAGGGAATACTGGCTAAAAACCTGTCTACATCTTCATCTGTATACTTGGTTAAAAATTGTCCCTCTCGATGGTGTATTATTTTTTTAAAAAGTGCTGTTTTTTGCTGGGGGCTTAATTGTGTTACAGGAATAGCGTGTTTGATGAAACTATTGTTGGTCATATGGGCATCTCGCGTTGTTAGGATTATTCTTCCCGTTCCCCATGTTTGGTAATCGCGGGGAAGGTACGGTAGAACTTCGGAATAGTTCTTAACATTATCAAACAAAAGTAACCATTCCGAACACCGTTTTAATGAGGATTTAACATATTTCAAGATTCCCTCTTTTCGTATTTTTGGATCATCTATATCTTTTATGGAATCTAATTTCTTTTCTTCATTGAATCCTGTAGCCAGCTCGTCAGCCAATTTTTCAAAAGATGAAAGTAAGCTCTGCTCAGTTTCAGCATTTATTTCCCATACAACTGGTAAATTTTGCTTCTGAGAGTAAAAACGAGCGAGAGTTGTTTTCCCTGCTCCTCCAATTCCAATAAGAGCAATACTCCGAATTTCTGAATGTTCGCTGATAGCCGCCTCTATTTTCTTTAGTAAGTCTGGGCGATTAAGAAAAGAATGCTCATGAGGAATGGGTAAAACGGATCGGACAGCGAATCCTGTTGAGCTCGCTTGTGAAAGCTTAACTACGCCAACTGTTCCTAGTCCAGTAGCAGTCAAAAAACATAAACCTGCTAAGAGAACTCCTTTCTTGCTCAGTCTTTCTTGAAATGTGGCTGAAATACCCTGTTGCTTTCTGTGAGCTTGATTTTCCTCTTGAGGAAGGTTTTGAAGTCCTTTTAATTTTTTTTCAAAAGAAGCTCGGATCTCGCCAGTATTCAAATTAGGGTAGAGAGCTCCAATTATTCCGAAAACTGCGAGATAATAATCTTTTTGGTCTGTGAGGTCGAGGATGCTAAACCTTTCAAACTCTGGAAAATTAGTTTGAGCTTCTTCTTTATGGCAGAGAAGAATCAGAAGCTCATCTTCTTTTTTTGAAATGTCTTGAGTGCTTTTTTGGACCTTGGCTTTTATTCCTGCTTGGCCCAAATGCTGAGAAAGGTGCTTGAGAAAGGTTGCTTTTAAAGAATCATTTTCTAAATAGGTACATAACCACTCAGAAGAGAGATTCCCTTTTTGTCTTGCGAGTTCTCTAAGGTTTTTCTCAAAGGCTGAATGAGTCATTAATTTTGAATAATATCGACGTAGGAAAAAAAGTGCTGAAGTCTTCTCAACAAAACTGATAATCCCATCCTGAGAATTGCAGTCAAGCTTTAGCATAATATTACGTAAATGGGTTGTTACCGTTCGAGGAGCAATGGAAAGAACTGATGCAATTGCACTACCGCGCCGTCCATTCAAGAGGCAGGCAATAACGTCTATCTCTCTTTCCGTGAAATAAACGCCATCTATGAAGTTCAAGTGGTTTTCATAAATGTTTTCTGGGAACGATAAGTTTAAATCATCCATAAACCTTGCGATATTGTTTTTATTTTTATCAGAAAATTTTTCATTTTCCTCACCATCATACCCTTATCAGTTGCTTTACTTAATCACTATTCTCAGATCCTGTAAAGGCCATAATTATTTCATGTATGGACCTGCCGTGAAAGTCAAGAAATTATTTCAATGAGATATAAAAAGCATTCTTTAACCTGATTACCAACGAGATTCAGATAATTTTAGAAGCCTTGTTGGCATAGGAGGGGTCCGAAGAGAAACCCAAGTTAGCCTTAAAACAAGGTCTTTGAGTGAAAACCGTCTGTTAAAGCGATATTGAAAGGTCGCAAGATGACGAGGAAGATGATTGCGTGAAAGTTTATGGTAAGTTCCAGCTAACGCTGTCTTAAGGTTTCCTAAAATGGTATTAACCCAATTAAAAGGAGCTGTTTTCTTGGGATCTTTACTATTTCCTACAACGAGAGACTCGCGAATGAGCCCAGCTTCTTCAAGCCCCAGAAAACACGGTAAAGCATCTGAAAGAACATGAGTTCCCTGCTGAATATGCTTTTTGGCCCACTTTTTAATTTCTTCTTTTTTGAGACTGCCCAAAACATTCAACTTAATCCTCAAAGGGTGTCCTTCCTTATTCTTCTCAACGGCAGCTACAAAGGAGGTTTTATTTTCAGATCCACGACCCCGTTTCCCTTTTTTCCTTCCTCCCCAATAGGCATCATCAATTTCAACTTTATCTCTCAGGGGTTTTGTAGTCTCTCGCTCTAACATAACTTGAGCGAGCTTGTGATAGATCATGGCTCCTGTGTTTGCAGATACACCAAGCTGCCGTGCCAATTCCAGTTGAGAAATGCCGTTTTTCCCCTGAGTCAATAAATGGATGGCTAAAAACCACTTCGTTAAGGGTAACTTTGTTGAGTGAAAAATTGTTCCTGCGGTTACGGAGACCTGGGATTGACAGGACTTGCATTGAAATAGATTTTTCCTTGTTTTTAACTGGCAATACTCCTTATGGCTACAGTGAGGACACTCAAATCCTGACGGCCATCTCATTTTAATCAGCTCTGAATAGCACTTAGCATCGGCGCCATAGATCTCCAGAAAATAAGGTATACTGAGACCTTTCTGAAATTGAATTTTGTTTTTCGCCATACTCTATCTCCTACTTTTTCTAACTTTTATAGGAAGAGGATATCCTAGATTTTTAACTGAATCTACTTGGTAATCAGGTTCTTTAATACTCAAAGACTAAATTTATCAGAGGATTTTAAGAAAGAAAATTTTAAGTTTCTCTTGAAAAAGAGAGGACAACAAAAATACGGACTAAGGTTATTGGGTATGCATTACCTACAACTTTTCAGGAGGTTGCTGACCTTATGGAAGCAACTATTAAGATAGTCCGAAAGTGGGTACAGAGCTATGACCTCTTTGGCATTGAAGAATTACTTTCAATACCCCCGGCAGTGGGCGTAAATCTATGCTCTTACCGCAGCATAAAGAAGAAATATTTTGAATGTATGCTTGTTTAAAATCCCTTTTTCTTGATTAATGCTCTTTCTCTATTCTTTTTCAACCTCGCCTCCAAATAACTCTGCTGCGTATCGTAAAGGCTCGTCCGCTAAATGAGCGTATCTCTGAGTTGTTGAAGCTTGTGTATGTCCCAAAAGTTTTCCAACAATGCTAAGACTGAGTCCACTTGATACTAAGCGAGACGCATGGGTATGGCGTAGATCATGGATGCGAACATTTTCCAACCTGGCTTCTTTAAGGGGGGCGTTGCAAACCGAAATATATCAACCAAACGCTTATTATTAAGCTATTGATAAATAAAGATATATATGGCCAACTTTATAGAGTCATCCTTTCAGATTGCAACACTCCCTTAAGAGCAGTTTTCTAAAACGTTTTAATTTCTCTCAAAGGCTGTCCCTCGATACGGCCAGAAAAAACATATGCAGAGGCCTTAGGTATTCGCTTTTTTACAATTTGTAAAACTTCAACAGCTTTTTCTGAAAGACGAGTTCTCTCCAGAAACAGCTTTAATTATCTTAAAAGATTCTTGAAGTGCGGCTTCAAAAACACAAAAGAAAGAATGGGCAACATGTGCGGGTATATTTCTCAACTCTCCTCACAAAGCTTACCACAAGAGTAAAAATCACAAGCCAACGCCTGAACAAGGTGGAGAGACAGAGATACCACACAATGAAAACTGGATCGCCATTTTATTATATTATTTCAAAATTTGACTGATGGGCTTAAACACTAAAGATGCCTAAGACCCATCAGAAAAACGTACTTAATTATTAAAGAAACTCCTTACAAAAGTGTACAACTAACAATAAACTGTGTGAGAACGCTTTTTGTTTCTTCTCCTTCCACGTTGGTTTCAACGAGTGTCTTAGCAACGGTTTTACTTGTATGTACAACTACTTGTTCAAGACTATCGATCTTTGCACCCTCTTCTTGCAGTTTAAGGTTCAATTCAATAGATTCATTTTTAAAATCTTCAGCAGCTTTTGTTAGAGATATTCCCCTATGAGACGTTTGAGGGTCAAGTATATGCTGAGTAAGTTCATACTTAACTGCCATTGCATTATGAGTTGTTATATAATTTTTCCTCTGTTCTTCAGGTTTTTTATTTTCCCAATCTTGTTTTGGACGACTAGGCCTTTTGGGGCCAATGAGATTTGGTCCTTCAAGATCCAAAGGATCTGCATTTATTGATCCTGCATTAAGTAACATACTTAAGCAGAGTATGGTTTTTGCTAAACCTTGATGTTTAAAATTAGTCATATTATAATCTCCTTGTTGAGTGTTAATTAAGAAAGGTTGCAGCCTTTCTTAGGGTTTAAATGGGAGAACTTTCGGGGACTCCCATTTTTGCTAGGAGCTATGATTTCTGGTTAAAATTATTGCGTCCTAACACTTGAAGCGTAGGAGAGAAATTCAGCAAAACCCATCCACATAAGTGACGTAAACAGAATGATTAGTATGAATTTACATAGATCTCTTTACAGAGAATTAAGTGTTGTTTAGAGTTAATAAAAAATATTATTTTCCAATACCTTTTGCTTTTTAGCAGATGTCTGGATAAGAAAGTTTATGGAAGAAAAAGATCTTCTCTTCCCTGAAGAGATTTACTTAGAGCACCTATCCATTATTAATGATGTAAATTTTACTCCTCGTGAAATTGATGTTATTGCATGTCTTTTAAATGCGCGAAGAACAAGTCAGATCGCATCCATCTTATCTATTTCTCCAAGAACAGTGACAACACACTTTCGTAACATTATGTTAAGGCTTGGGTGCAATTCTCAAGAAGGAATCATAAGTTTTATTGAACGGTCTCATAAACTTCATATTTTGAGAGAGTACTATTCAAGCCTACTTATTAAGTTGGCCTTCGAAAAACTCCTAAAGGAAGTTTCAAAGCTAAAAAAAGAAGATAATTCAACATGTTTGTTTGTCTTCTGGAAAGAAAGAACTTTAAAAAATGCTCTTCTATCTCATCTAAAAAGCCATTTAAATGATTCAGGGATTAAAGTTGAGCTTCAAGAACAAAAGTTAGATGAAAAAGTAGAAAATATCACCAGCGAAAACAAAACTCTCTTGCTTTTTGTTGAAGAGAAATATCGACAGGAATTTTCCAAAGATCTTTTAATTTTTAATTCTGTAAAATTACATGATGAAAAAAACTATTATTTCGCTTTTTTAAAAATTATTGCGAGCTTATTTCCTAATATTAACCTAGATACTATACTTACGAGTTTTAGAGAAAAATATGATGAAATGCAAAACATCTCTGGGAATAAACACTCTAGGAATTATCAAGATAATAGAAGCTTAAGAAGTCAAAAAAATATTTTTTTCTTTCATATGATACAGTTTTTAAAAAGTAAAAAATGGTATTTGTTTTTTATTTTTTTATTTTTAAGCGGAATAAATATTATATATCTCACTTTTAAAAATAGGAATGACCAATCACAGAGTTACATACCTCAAGGAAAAGAAGAAACACATTCTCTTCAATCTAATCGGATCGCAATAGCTGAACCTTTTCTCCTTTCTAGACCAAAATTTACTTCCCAAATAGACGATAAATTTAAGCATCAAGGTGGCATTCAAACTGTTGCTTTGGTTGGACCAGGAGGGGCGGGTAAGACGACTTTAGCGCGGCAATATGCTCGTATGCAAAAATTTTCCGTTGCTTGGGAAATTAATGCCGAAACCCGTGAAAGTCTTAATGAATCATTTGAAGAACTAGCTCAAGCACTTGCAAAGTCAGAAGAAGAGAAGAAAGACATAAAGAGAATTCATAATATAAAAGATATCAATGAAAGAAATATACAAATCACCCAATTTATAAAAGATAAGTTAAAATCACATACATCTTGGTTATTGATTTTCGATAACGTAGAGATATTGTCAGATATTCAAAATCACCTTCCCCATGATACGACGGCCTGGGGCAATGGAAAAATTATTCTTACATCAAGAGATAATAATATCAGAAACAACAATCACATCACTAACACACTCCTAGTAGAGGAATTATCCTCTCAAGAAAAGCTTGAACTTTTTATGAAAATTTTGAATAAGCCTTATGAATGGACTTCCTTACAGAAGGCTCAGGCTCAAGAATTTTTAAACCATCTTCCATCCTTTCCTTTAGACGTATCTCTTGCGGCTTCTCTTCTTAAAGTGAGTGGAATGTCATATGCAATGTACTTAAAGTGTAGGCAAAGTGATGACAAACATCTTGATCAAGGACAGCAAGAAACTCTTAAAAATATTACAGACTATAAATTTACAAGGGCTGAACTTATTGAACTCACTATTAAAAAAATTTTAACGGACGTACCTCAATTAGAAACTCTTCTTCTATTTTGCTCCTTTCTTGATTCATATGAAATTCCCATATCTATTCTTCAAAGTTATGTTCAGAAATTAAAAGAATCGGAAGCTTTGGTATATTTATTTAAAATTGAGATGGATAAACACTCTCTCATTTCGTCAAGGTATACTCAAGACAACGCTGAAGAAAAAATAACTTTTCATCGCAGTATTCAGGAAGAATTAAGAAAGCACTTTATGCGCTCCTCTTCTAAAGAAATAATAAATTCTAGACACAACTCTATTCTGGAAAATCGAGATCTCCATGTTGTTGCCGATATAAAAGAATCGCTAAGCCTTATGGCAGATTCAATTTTTCCATATATAACTGATTTTGCTAAGTTAGATGTTTCTACACTTAGAATGTTTATACGTCATGGAGAAAGTTTCTTAAGATTTGTTGCTGAAGAGAAGATGTTACAAGAAATAAACCCTTCTATTATTATAAATTTTTATAGAGTTTTAGGCGTTTTATTTTCTAATATAAGTCAGCTTGATAAAGCTAAAGGATATTGCGAAAACGCTTTGAGAATGTATAGAAACAATAAAATTGAAGATAAGAAAATTTTAGGAAGAATTTATACATTACAAGGATATATTTTCTCGAATGAACGTAACTATAAAAATGCAGTAAATAGCTATTTATTATCTTTAAAATCCCTTGAGGACTATTATGGAAAAGATCATATAGAGACTCTTTCAGCTTTAAATAATGTTGGCTCAGCCTATATGGGAATATATCTTTTTGAAGGAAAGCAAAAAGAAAATCTTAAAATGGCTTCTGATTATTTAAATAGGGGTTTAAAAATTTTTGAAAAAGAGAATAAAGATGAGAACACCCATAAAGCATATTATTTCCTATACCTTCTAACTACGTTTAATCTAGCCTATACAGAATACCTCTTAGGGCATACTCAAGCTCTTGAGTCTGCAAAAGAGGCAGTCATAAAGCTTGAGAACCTTATGAATATTGATCTTTTTTGTTTTGCAGGACTTTATCGACGTATTGCCCACATGTACTTGGAGGCTGATCAAGAAAAAGAGGCAGCAAAATACGAGGAAAAAGCAGAGAATATATGGAAGGATAATAATAATCATGATTTTTCATTACTTTATGAACAAAAAGGAGATTATTATTTGATTAAATCAGAAAAATGTGATTCTGAAGAAAAAATGAAGTTTTTGGTCAAAGCAAAAGAAAACTACGAAAAAGCATTATCTATCACTTCCGGCAGTGATTCAAACCACCCTCTACTAAAGCAATTGAAAAATAAAATTAATAAAATCAACATAAAATAGTGAACCTCCACGGGGCAAGCCCCGTGGTATCTAGTCGGCCCAGAGGCCGAGTTCAAGCTGCGCTTGTCCCAAGT
>JAIEQB010000050.1 GCA_019748065.1 Alphaproteobacteria bacterium
TACCTCTGCTACACTAGCGTGGCTCTTTTCCTCGTCTATTTCACCTCCCCACTATATAAAGTGCGAAAGTCAGGAGCTGGGGTTACAGCTTTTTTATACATTAACTTATTACCTTTCAAAACTGGCTCAGTAATCCCTCCTTCAGCTCGATCACCTCCATCAATTTTTCTCTCAAGATAGAGAAAGTCCCCCTTTCTGCTAACAAAAGAAAGATCCGAGAATGTTCCTGAACCGCCTCCACTATAAACTGAATAAATTAGGAGTTGGCCAGCTAGAGGGGAGCCTAAATATTTCCAATAACATGACTCATGAACAGGCAAGCCATCCTGCGCTTTATAATTATAAGTATAGCCAGAAAATCCTTTAAAATATTCACTGTCAAATTCTTTTAAAGGGTCTTTTATCCTTATGACTTCCTGGCATCTTTTGATATCAAGGGGTCGAAATTTTGAAAATGTTGTTTGGATAAGTTCACAGATACAGTAGGCTTCTATTGGTTGTTTATTATATATTAATTCTTTTGGGAGCAGGGGAGTAAAAGGCTGCTCAAGTGCAAACAAAGACTTATTACAAGCTAATATTAACGAAATCATTGATAAGATATGCTTCATGTTTAAAATCCTTGTATTTTCAACTCCACTAACCAATCTCCATATTTTTTATTGACGGTGCGGTTTTATTTTTTTCCATTTATTATAATTTTTAATTAAAGCTTTATGAAAAAATAAACTCACATTTCAACCTAATCAAGAAGAAATTTAAAAAATGATGCTCAACCCTCTCCACAAATTTAAATCCCTGTGTTAGGGTCAGGATCAACATGAATTCATGAAATGAGACTGGTATGCAGATTGCTGTTTTAAAAGAAAAAAGACCTTATGAAACTCGCGTTGCGGCCACGCCTGAGACGATAAAAAAACTAATCGCTCTTGGCTTTTCTGTGACCGTTGAAAAAGGAGCAGGGGACAGTTCCCAATATCCTGATAGTCAATATGAAGCTGCGGGAGCTAAGGTTGCCGCGAGTCCTGAAAAAACCCTGGATAAGGCGAAAATCGTTCTCAAAGTTTTGCCACCTATGACCAAAAAGGATGGAGGTGAGGATGAGGTTAAGCTTTTGCCCGAGGGTGCACTTCTCATTGGTATGCTTCAACCTTATGTTAAAGCAGAACTGATTGAAGAATACAACAAACGCAAAATCACAGCTTTTTCTCTTGAACTTGCACCGCGCATCACTCGTGCCCAAGCCATCGATGTGCTTTCTTCCCAAAGTAACCTTGCGGGATATCGAGCAGTAATTGAGGCGGTCAATGCCCTCCATAGAGCCTTTCCTATGATGATGACAGCAGCTGGTACCATTGCTCCAGCGCGAGTTTTGATTTTAGGAGCAGGTGTTGCTGGTCTTCAAGCCATAGCTACGGCCAAGCGCCTTGGGGCCATTGTGAGCGTCTTTGATGTGCGCGCCGCTGCGAAAGAACAAGTAGAAAGCCTTGGCGCTACTTTCGTTGAAGTAGAATCAGAAGAATCAGGTGATGCCGCTGGCGGTTATGCCAAGGAAATGAGCAAGGATTACAAGGAGCGCCAAGCGGCAAAAATCAAGGAAGTCATTGGAAAGTCGGACGTAGTCATTACAACGGCGTTGATTCCTGGAAAGCCCGCGCCGCGCCTTATTACAGCTGATATGGTAAAGGGAATGAAGCCTGGCTCCGTCATTGTGGATTTGGCCGTTGAATCCGGGGGAAACTGTGAGGGCAGCGTCGCTGGAGAAGTGGTTGAAAAAGATGGCGTGAAAATCTTAGGGTATGCCAATATGCCCGGACGCATCCCGACTGATGCCAGTGCCGTTTATGCTCGTAACCTTTTGAACCTTTTAACCCTTTGCATGGATAAGGATTCAAAAACATTAAAAATTAATTGGGATGATGAAATCATCCAAGCCATTGCGTTGACCCATGAAGGTAAAACGCGGAATGAGAAAAAAGGAGCTGTATAATGGAAATGATTTCCCCCTTTCTTTTAGGCCTGACCGTCTTCATCTTGGCGGTGTTTGTGGGCTATTATGTTGTGTGGAAAGTCACGCCCGCGCTTCACTCTCCTTTGATGTCGGTGACTAACGCCATTTCGAGTGTGATTGTTGTGGGGGCTGTGCTTGCCGCTGGATCGGCTCAAGACATCCTGACTCAAATTTTTGCCTTTGGGGCTGTTGTTATGGCTTCCATTAATATTTTTGGCGGTTTTGTTGTGACTCGCCGTATGCTTGAAATGTTTAATAAAAAGAAATAGGAATGTGATCGTGAGTGCAAATTTATCAGCCTTATCCTACCTTATCTCCTCCGTTTGTTTTATCCTGGCGCTCCAAGGCCTTTCTTCAGCCAAGACATCCCAGCGAGGCCTTACTTTTGGGATTGTAGGAATGCTCCTGGCCGTTGGGACAACACTCGCGTCTCCCATCGTTTCCAGTTATGGGTGGATCATCTCTGGTATTATCGTGGGCGGCATTATAGGAACCGTAATTGCTAAAAAAATTCAAATGACGGCTTTACCCCAGTTAGTCGCCGCTTTTCACAGCCTTGTGGGCCTTGCCGCTGTGTGTGTGGCAGCCGCCGCCCTTCTCGAACCCCAAGCCTTTAATATTGGAAATGTAGGCTCCATTGCTGTTGGCTCCCTTGTGGAAATGGGGCTTGGCGTAGCCATTGGTGCCATTACCTTTACAGGATCCGTTGTGGCGTTTGCTAAACTTCAGGGGCTTGTTTCCGGTAATCCACTGACCTTTACAGGACAGCATTCTCTCAATGCATTCTTAGGCATTGGTCTTGTGGTGTTGATTGGGCTCTTTGCGGTCTCTGAATCTCATACTCTTTTTTGGGCAGTGACTTTTGTGTCCCTGCTTTTGGGTTTCCTTTTAATTCTTCCTATTGGCGGCGCGGATATGCCTGTTGTGATTTCTATGTTGAACTCTTATTCAGGATGGGCTGCGGCCGGCATTGGATTTACCCTAGGCAACAGCCTTTTGATTATCACTGGGGCTCTGGTAGGCGCCTCAGGGGCCATTCTGAGCTACATTATGTGTAAGGGCATGAACCGTTCCATATTCAATATTATTTTGGGAGGATTTGGCGGAGATCAAGCTGTTGCTTCTGTAGGTGGTGGCAAGGAACAACGTCCCTACAAGGCGGGTAGTGCAGAGGATGCTGGCTTTATCATGAAAAATGCGAAATCCGTTATTATCGTGCCCGGTTATGGGATGGCTGTGGCTCAAGCGCAGCATGCTTTGCGTGAGATGGGAGATATCCTTAAAAATGAAGGCGTCCAAGTGCGTTACGCTATTCATCCTGTGGCAGGTCGTATGCCCGGACATATGAATGTTCTCCTTGCAGAAGCCAACGTGCCCTATGAGGATGTTTTGGAACTTGAAGATATTAACCGTGATTTTGCCCAGACGGATGTAGCCTTTGTCATTGGTGCCAATGATGTGACCAACCCTTCAGCGAAAACCGATCCCAAAAGCCCCATTTATGGAATGCCTATTTTGGATGTGGATAAGGCCAAAACCGTTTTGTTTGTGAAGCGCTCCATGGCTCCTGGCTATGCAGGCGTGGATAATGATCTTTTCTATCAGGATCACACCTTGATGCTCTTTGGAGATGCCAAAAAGATGTGCGAAGAGATCATTAAGGCACTAGAAGAGTGATTTGAAATTTTAATTAAACTTAAAGGAATTTGTTGTGTCTTTATCAAAGATATTTGCTACAGTAACCCTTCTTTTTGCCCTCAATATTAACTTCCTGCCACTCCATGCAGATCCTGTACCTATCGAATCAATCGATGAAGTCATAACCCACGTTCGTTCTCTTCGGAAAACAGGGGTAAAAGCTAAGGATATCGGTATCATCCTTGATTGTCATGGTGTCCTAACAAGGGAAACACAACATGCTCCTGTGCATACATTAAAAGATAATATTTTAGAAGCTCTTAACTATTTTAAAGAAGAAGGAATCTCTGTTGTCATTGCTACAGCTTGGGATAACCTTGATGGTGTTGTTCAAAATGCTATTGTAGAATTAGGATTAGGTCATTTTTTTGATGTCATACCTGATCAAAAATCCGAGCTGGAAGATTTCTCTGCTGGTTATGAAGGAGCTATTAAGCTTCGAGGATATAAGAATGGGAGAGTTGTTGCTTTAAAATCCGTAACTGATTTTGATAAAATTCCTTATTTTCGTAAGAAAATCTACGCCCTCGAGGTTGTTTATCCTGAGAAGGTTTTCTCGCATATATATGGGGTTGATGATGACAGCTATAATTTAAGTATAATTGAAGAAGATTTCCCATCTACGCGACTCAGTTCCGAGGGATGTTCTCTTACGCTCTTCTATCTAAAAACACCTGTAAGTGATTCTGATAGCGAATCTTCTGCCGACTCTGAAGGTGACCAGCTTTATAGTGGATACAGGTCTGAATAAAATCAGTAAAATTGCAAAAGGATTCAATATCATAGAACCAAATACAAAACTCTAATGGAGAAAATCTGATTACTCAGGTCCTCAATGAGTGTTTTCTTCGGCGCGCCGTCAAGGCTGCGGTAAAGGGTTACGTTTTCCAAAACTCGCATGACATAATCACGAGTTTGTGAATAAGGAATAAGTTCGACCCAATCCACAACGTCAATGGGACCTGTGTGAGGGTTGCCGCGTTCTTCAATCCAACGATAGACAGGCGTCGTCCCTGCATTATAGGCCGCTGCGGCAAGGATATAGGAATTGTCAAATTTACCTAAAAGATAGGAAAGATGGGATGAGCCCAAAGTTACATTGTGCTGGGGGTCAGTCAGCTTTTTGTCCGAATGTTCGATGCCAATGCGTTTGGCTTCCTCAGATGCAGTCGAGGGCATAAACTGCATTAATCCTGTTGCTCCCGCCGAGCTGACGGCCATAGGGTTGAAGCGACTTTCTTGATAGGTTATTGCCATGACGAATGCTTTTTCCGGAATTTGTTGACCTCTTTTGGGGATGGCAACCGTGGGATAGGCTTTGGCAAGGGTAACAGGCTCTGCATAGCCAGCCTTTTTCGCCGTCCACACCACATCATAAGGAGAATAGGCGTGAGCTAAGAGGACGGATAATTCTCTTTCCGCCTTATTATCCGCTGTGTCAGCTATGTGCAGGAGAAATTTACTTAACTCATGAGACGCACTGCTGCCGAGACCCTTTAAAATGTGGGCAGCTTGTACGATATCTTTTTTCTCAAAACGCTTTTTCTCTTCTGCTGTTGCAGAAGGAGCTTTAGCAAGGGAAGGGTAGGGGGCATCGTGTATTTTTGCCGCGGCCAGCTGTCCATAATAGGTTGTTTTATATTTAGCTGCCTTGCTATACCACTTGGCAGCAGGCTCATTTTTATGCTGAGCTTCATAAACACGCCCCATCCAATAAGCCCCACGGGCTTTACTGATAGCCCCTTTGACGTTGGCAAGGAAGGTTTCAAAATGCTGCTTAGCTTCATTGGGACGGTTTAAAAAGCGCAAGGAAAGCCAGCCCATAAGCCATTCCGCATTGGCAAAATCTTCGCAGCCTGCTTCAAGACGATGATTTTTGAGGAGTTTATAAGCAGCTTGATAGTCTTTTAGCGCGATAAGTTCACGAGCAAAGTAGTTTCTCTCTTTCCACCATTGGGACGCATGGGCGGGACTTACGGAGGTTTTGAGGAGAATTTCAACTGCCGGCTGAACCTCATCTTGTTTCCGATAGTATTTTACTTTTTCATATAAAAGGCCTTCATTGTCACGCAGTTGAGCGGGGAGGGCCTGCATCCTTTTTAGCGCCTCTGTTGCTTTCCCCTCTAAAAAGGCAAGACGTATTTCAGCGACTTTGCGTGTTGCAATAGGAATATGCACCAGCAGGCGTTTTGCTGTGGGAATATCCCCATTCCATAAAAGCATATTCAGCCGTGCGAGGTGCTCCTTTTCTTGGAGCAAATGACCAAAGCTAGTGACATACTTGCTTTCTTCTGCTTTTGTCATATCCATGGTACGCCAGGCAGTGAGAATCACCTTAGCGGCTTTTGTTTTTTCCTTCAGACGCATATGGGCTTTGGCGTAGGCCAGGGCACCTAAAGGAGTTTGGGGAGGATGATTTTCAAACCACAGAAAGATTTCTTCGGGAGAGCCTTTTTTTGTAATGGTTTCTTCCGCAAGACGGCAAAGCTTTTCATGGTGAGGCCAGTGACTATTTGCATTCAGAAAGGTTGCCAGCTCTTTTGGTGTAAATTGATCCGCATCCCTTAGAATTCCAAGCCATATGATCAGCTTTTGCGAAACAGGGCAGCCCTCAGCTTTGATTCGCTTTTGCTGATTGAGCTGAGCTAAAAGAGCCGGCTTACATTTTTGAAGTTCCATTTGAGGAGAAAGGGCAAAAAGAGGGGTGGAGAGACATAAAATGATGGAGAGTGGCTTGTAGAGTTTTTGAAAGAGGGGTAATATTAAACAAGCAATTCTCTTCATTTAAAAGGGTCTCCATGTTTCGAGATGTTTATACCGCTATCATTACACCATTCAAAAACGGGAAGGTAGATGAAAAAAAATTAGAAGAGCTAGTCTCGTGTCAAATTGAGGTCGGCGTTAAGGGGGTGGTTCCTTGTGGAACAACGGGAGAATTCTTATTTCTAACGCCTGAAGAGCAAACACGCATTATTGAGGTTTGCGCAAATGTTTGTAAAGGAAAAGCACAAGTGATTGCGGGCACAGGGGCTGTCTCGACTGAAGAGACAATCTCTCAAATCCAAAGAGCTCAAAAAGCTGGTGCTACCGCTGCTCTTATCATAAGTCCCTGGTATGTGAGACCGTCTCAAGAGGGGCTTTATCTCCATTATAAAAAGGTCAGTCAGAACGTTGAGCTCCCTATTATTATCTATAACAATCCCGCTCGGACAGCCGTTGATATGTCTCTGGAGACGCTCCTGCGCCTTATGGAATGTCCCACGATTCAAGGCTATAAGGATTCTTCTTCAAATTTTGTCATGATTTCTGATCTCAAACGGCAGCTGGGAGATCGTTTAAGTTTGCTGGCAGGAAATGACGATCCACTGGCTGCCTTTTTAGCCATGGGGGGCGATGGCGGTATTTTGGTCGTCTCCAATGTGGCCCCTGTCCATTTTGTTAAATTAATGACAAGCTGGCGAGAGGGTAACCTTTCTGCATTCAAGGCTCAATGGAAAAGGGTGTTTCCTTTGCTGCTCGCTTTAACGCGGGAGAGCAACCCTGCTCCCATTAAATACGCCATGAGTCTTGTGTATGACGTATCCCCTGAAAATCGTCTTCCCTATGCCCCTCTTCTAGAATCTACGAAAAAGGCTATTGAAGGCGCCTTAGAGAATCTGGGTTTATGGACGCCTCTGACTTCTGAGAGGGTGCGATGACATCGACAAGAAAAGTGGTGGCCCTGAATAAACGGGCCCGCTTTGATTATTATATTGAAGAGACTCTTGAGGCAGGGATTATCCTTCAGGGGAGTGAGGTTAAATCCTTACGCCAAGGACAGGGGAGTATTACAGAATCTTATGCTACGGAAGAAGAGGGCGCACTTTATCTGGTGAATTCCTTTATTCCTGAATACAATGAGGCTAGCCGCTTTAATCACAATCCCAAGCGTCGCCGCAAGCTTTTGGTGCACAAGCGGGAGTTAAATCGCATTTGGGTAGCGATTCGTCGTAAGGGAATGACCTTAGTCCCCCTTTCTCTTTATTTTAATGAGCGCGGTATCGCAAAGTTAGAGTTGGGCTTTGCGTCAGGAAAGAAAAAAGCGGATAAACGCGCCGTTGAAAAAGAGCGAGATTGGCAGCGGGAAAAAGGACGTCTGATGCGCTCCAAGGGGTAGTGTATGCTGCAGCAAATACAAAGAGTGCACTAAGATAGTGCACTCTTCAGTATTTGCCTTTAATTGAAGCAAGTCGTTTTATTGCCAAAGGACCTTAAGTATTTCAAGGCGAGCCCTGGTCACAAGCGTAGTTGCAACCTCAGTGGGCATTATGTTTGTACTGTATCCTTTTTCCGGACTTCAATCAAAATGATTAAGAAGGTGAGTATATACAGTGTCTACTAAGATTTTATCGTCTGAACTCTCTCCTCCTGTAGGAAGAAACATTTTGCCGTTTCTCAATGTTTCAACCATCTTGTTTATTATACTGGCATCCGACAAAACAAGCTTAGGATAGAGATTATATTTATCTTCTAGAAAATCTGGTATGCCGTGCTGAAAAGAGAGTGTCGAAGAAGTAAGTATTCCTTGAGGATCTTCTCCAGAAATGTCTAGCCTGACAGGCTCTGCATAATTTTCTCCCCCAAATACGTTCGCTCCCGCACTTAAAATTGTTCTCACTCCATCTTCATTTAGATCATCAAAGTCAGGATTAAAAGCGTGAGCAGAACTAACTGCCATTAAAAAGGAAAAAAGAAAAAGCTATTGCTTCATAATAATTTATACTCCAATAAAATAAGTTAATCTGATAACTTTCTCTACAGAGTCTCTTTTTTAAAAATTTGATTTTCATTCTGTACTTATGAAATTAAAAAAATATTTTTTAAATTTATAAGTATTATTATTTAATTAATGATTAAATTTTTAATTGTTAATAAAAGCGTTTGATCATTCGTCATTTTTTAGCTCTTGTCAAAAATGATAGGGATAAGTAAAACTGAGTGGCTAAAAGATAGAGGTATGTTGCCTTTTAAGATATAAAAACTGTGCAAAGTGAATTAAAAAATTTTTAAGTAAGATTTAATAGAGAAAATGATAGTTTTATTTTTTTATGTGTGATTTTTTGAAAATTTTAAATAAGACACTAGTAATTACTCTTTTTATTACACCCTCTGTATTAGCTATGTCTGATACCGAGAAAGAACGCCTCCAAGAAGAACTCTTGAGTCTGCGAGTTATTCTCACAATGGGAGGTCTAGTTAAAGAAGAGAGAGCATCTTTAAAGCAGCGAATTCAAAGCTTAGAAAGCGAATTACAGATAGGCAAACCTTCCACACAAGCCAGCGCATCTTCCTCACCAGCTAGCTCATTAGCCCCTTCTCATTATTTTGTTAAAGAAGAACTAGAAAGACTACGCTCTATCCAAAAAGGAGGAGTTGATAAGGAAATTAAACTTTTAGAAGATGCACAAAGTGCAGGAATAAAAAAGTATAGATCTATGGAGAGCCTAAAAATGCTTGTAATGGTTTTTAAAGATCCTCCAAGATAAGAGTGTCAATAGGGGCTGATGGTACTTTGTTCATATGCCATAAAAGAAAGAGAGAGAACCAACTTTACCACACACTCTCTCTTTGCTTCTTGTTAGTTTGAGAAGCACAAAGCAGGCTATAAGTGGAGGCTTGCAGCTGCTTATAAAACGATATCAAGATAAATAGTTTTAGCTAATGCTATTTTTAAATAAGGTATATTAAAAAAATTACTGAGAGCTATAATAATTATCCCATATGATACCCCACGACTTGATTGTGGAGCTGATCCAAGAAAAACGCACAGTGAATATAAGAAAAATTATTTTTTTGTAAGTTTTTCTCAAAGCTTGAAAACTAATTATTTTTGGTTTATGAGTAAAGTACACAGGGATAATAGGAAGTAATTTATAAATTTATGCCTAGCTATTTGGATCGTCTTGATTGGGATAAATTAAAGTCTTTTTATATGGTTGCCGTAAATCAAAGTTTTACGAAAGCAAGCCTTCAAATGAATATTACACAGCCGGCGCTTAGTCGACAAATTTCTATTATAGAGTATCAGCTGAATTCTCAGCTTTTTATTAGAGGGTCAGAAAAACTTTCCTTAACACCTAAGGGGCAAATTCTTTTTGAATCGGTCTCTCAAATGATAGAGCAAACGAAAATGGCAAGAACACTTATCGATGAAGAAGACAAAAAACCCAAGGGAAGCCTAATCATTGGGACAACACATGCTTTTGCTAACATGTGGATGGTTGACCACGTTCCCAAATTTCTAAAACTTTATCCAGAAATAAGTTTGAGTGTTGTTATACTGGATAATCTACAAAGTCTTTATAACAAACATTGTGATATTTTAATTGGAATTGAACCTCTTCCTGAGCCTCATTTTATCAATGAAAAAGTTATGGGGGCTCCTTTGGGGTTGTATGCGAGTGTGGATTATCTAAAAGAATTTGGAGAACCTAAAACAGTTCAAGACTTAGATCATCATCGACTTCTTAGTTTTGGAGATAGAATTGACCACCCTTATAATATGGTCAATTGGTTTCTTCGCCTAGGATGCAAGCATGGTCAAGTGCGTAAGCCATTTATAGATTTTAGTTCTTTTCATGGCATGTTCCAACTTGCTAAAGCTGGCGTTGGAATTATAACTACTATGAATAACAACCCAAACATTCAAAAACTAAAACTTGTCAGAGTGTTATCAGAAGTGAGTGGTCCATCTGTCAATACTTATTGCAATTTCTCTAAGGCCTTAGAAAATTCTAAAAGAGTTAGAGTTTTCGTCGACTTTTTAAAAGGGGTGTATGCTCATAATAAATAACAAAAAATATAGCAAAACATTACTCTCAGCCATGATGGGGAATCTGTTAGAGTATTATGATTGGACACTTTATGGCTTTTTTATTCCTATTTTAACGCCTCTTTTTTTCCCTCAGAGAGTATTTTCCTTTCTTATTTTGGAAGTTTAGTAGCCTTTGCCACAGGGTTTCTTATGAGGCCTCTTGGAGGCATCTTTTTTGGACATTTAGGGGATAAATGGGGAAGAAAGAATGCGTTATCACTTTCAGTCCTTTTAGTTGTCATCCCGACCTTAATTATGGGGGTGCTGCCAACGTATGAAACGATTGGTATTCTGGCGCCCATTACATTAATTTTATGCCGTTTAATGCAAGGTTTTTGTGTGGGAGGCGAATTTACTGGGGCGGCTATTTTTGTTAATGAGCATGCAGAAAAAAATAACGCAGGATTTTTGGGAGGAATGATAGGGGGTGCCAGCTTTGTTGGTTCAGTTATTGCAACTTTTATAGGATTTTTACTTACACTTCCTCAACTTCCTTCCTGGGCATGGAGAGGGGCTTTTATTATTGGAGCTGTTGTTGGGCTTGTTGGATTTTATATCCGCTTTACCGCCAAAGAATCCCCAGATTTTTTAAAGTTACAGGAAAAAAATGAAGTTTCCACTCATCCTTTATGGGATACCCTCGTAAATTATAAGCTTCTTTCTCTCTCCGTTGTTTTTATTGGAGGAGCAGTTTTTATGCCTGTGTATCTTTCTTTTATTTATCCTACTGTAATTTTAACCAAAGATCTTCATTTTTCTCCCTCTCATATATTTCTTATTAATACCTATATCCTGTCGTTGTGGTCATTACTATTCCCTCTCATGGGATATTTTGCCGATAAGATTGGTAAGCAAAAAATGATGTCAGGGGCGGCTATAGGGTTTGTGCTTTGCGCTATGCCTGTATTTATGCTTTATAGTACGTATGATTGGACCTATATTTTGGTGGGACAAACGATTTTAACTATTATAGGCACGGCCTATGCAGCGCCATCATTAAGCTTTCTTCCAGAGATTTTTCCGGTACGCGTACGCTATAGTGGTTTATCGTTTAGTTATTCTGTCGGAGCGTCCCTCTTTGGAGGTTTTACGCCTTTAATTGCCCATGTCCTTGTTGAGTGGACACGATCGCCCCTTTCTCCTGCACTTTACCTTATTTCAGGAGGGATTGTCGCTTGGGTTTCTTTGTATTGTATAAGCTTGAGTGTGAAGGGAGCTTTATCTGAAGATCGATTGCTAGCGACTTATTGATCTATAATAACGCTATAGTATTAGCGTAAGCTTTACGTATTTTAAATTAAAAGGAATCCTAATATGCAAGAGTATAAGAAAGATGCAGGGTTCAAACCTCAAGCCGAAATCAAATACAACGCAAATGCGCTTTGGTTATTCTCAGAAAGTCATTCTTCTTTGAGTTCACTTTGAATGTGTCATGCCATGCGGATAGTAAAACTTTACAGAAGTTAAAGCATGCATTTTCAAAAGCAGAGCAAATCTGCCAAGAGAAGTATAGCGCTATTCAAACTTTAGGAAATAAAAAAACTATTTGGGAGACTCCTAGTTGGTGGAGATGTAAATTGAGGTACCGTAGTGATTGTAATAAATTAAAACAACTAAAATTTAATTATCAGCATTACAATGATACTATGAATCAGTTTTCATCTTATATAAAAAAGAATGATTATAAAATAAACTCAAAAATTAGTACATATAATAATGAAACTTCTAACAAAACGTTGAGTGAGATGGGAAGGGAGGTTAATAGCTTGGCGACGGGTTGCAAAAATTTATCTTCTGGAATTCAAGATAAACTGAATGCTCGTCTACAGCTTGAGAAAAAAATAATGGGGAAATAAAGTTATTTTCTGCAATTCCGGAAATTCTTATCCCTCTGTTACAAAAAAGCCGCTTTCTTTTACAAATTAACTTTTTTTTAAAGAAGTATTTGACTTTTGTTAATAGATGCTCCTTTAAGATAGCTGTGTTACATGATTTTAGAGTCAGGACCGTATGTCATTTGAAAAATTGGGATTGAATCCCAAAACCCTTCAAGCTATTAGTGAAGTTGGTTATACAGCGCCAACCCCTATTCAGGAAAAAGCTGTCCCCCTGCTTTTGGCGGGACGCGATGTTATTGCGCTGGCGCAAACGGGCTCGGGAAAGACGGCTTCTTTTATTCTCCCTCTTTTGGACTTATTGACCCGCGGCAGAGCAAAGGCGCGCATGCCCCGCTCCTTGATTATGGAGCCTACCCGTGAGCTTGCCGCTCAAGTGGCTGAAGATTTTGCCATTTACGGCAAGTATCACAACTTTACAGTGGCTCTTCTCATTGGCGGAGAGTCTTTTGTAGATCAAGAGAAAAAGCTCCTCAAGGGGGTGGATGTATTAATTGCAACGCCTGGGCGTCTTTTGGATCTTCATGAGCGTGGAAAAATTCTTTTAAATGATGTAAAAATGTTGGTCATTGATGAGGCTGATCGCATGTTGGACATGGGTTTTATTCCTGATATTGAAAAGATCGCAAGCCTTCTGCCCCCTCATCAAACGGCTCTTTTTTCAGCCACCATGCCAGCGCCTATTCGAAAGCTGACGGAGCAATTTCTTAAAGATCCCGAGGAAATTACCATCGCAGCCTCTTCTAAGGAATCTGCTCAAATTACCGAATACATTGTTCGCGTTCCGGAAAAAGAGAAACGAAATGCGCTGCGTTCGCTTTTAAAGAAAGAAAATCTTCACCAGGTCATTGTTTTTTGCAATCGTAAGCGGGAAGTAGATGTTGTTTATAACTCAATGAAACGCTATGGTTTTAAGGTAGGCGCTCTTCATGGGGATATCACTCAATCCGCGCGTAACCAAACATTAAAGGAATTTAAGGCAGGGGAGATTGATCTCTTAATAGCCAGCGACGTTGCTGCGCGCGGTATTGATGTTGAAAATCTTCCCGGTGTGGTTAACTTTCATGTGCCCACCAATCCTGAGGATTACGTCCACCGCATTGGTCGCACCGGGCGAGCAGGAAAAGAAGGCAAAGCCTTTACCTTTGTCTCGCCTCATGAAAAAAAATATCTGGATCCTATCTTAAAAGCATCAAAGAAAACCATTGAAGAGTATTCCGTGGAAATTATGCCTGAAAAAGCGGTAGTTCACCCTAAAGGTGCAAAAAAGCCGGCACAAACAGCACCTCGTACAAAGCATGTGCCTCAGCCTAAGGCTGATAATGAACCCAGTCCCGTGGGCTTTGGAGACGATATCCCTGCTTTTATGCAAGTGAAGTAAATGGCAAATCTAATTACGCTTTAAAACACATTTTTCCTAGCTTTCCTGGTATTTGTGTCTTTTTTTATAAGAAAACCATTGAATTTTTCAAAATAATTTACTATGTACTTCTATGATACTTAATTTATCTTTAAAAAAGAAGGGTTTTTTTATGAAATACTACTTGTTTTTGTTTTGCCTTTTTGCCAGCTCCTCCTCAATGGCTTTGATGGATGATAAAGATGAAAGTGGGAAGAGGCCCTTTTCACAAGGCTCTGATTCTTCACCTGAGGGTGGAAGTGCTAAACGCTCAAGGAATAAGGGAACAGAATCTACTCGCGAACAACAGCCGAGTTCTTCTTGTGCGGCCTCTTCCAGTAGTACAGACATACCAGAACCTTTCTTTTCAGAAGTTCACACATTAAACTCTCTTCTTGATTTTAATGCTGTTTTAGAGAATCCAGCGGCCAGCATTTCAAGATTGAAATTTAATTTTACGCCGACTGTAGATCAGCTCTCTTTCCTCACAAAGCAAGTTCCATTTTTAAGTGCTCTTGACTTGAGTGCCACAGACGTGACAAATGACGAAATACGGCCTCTGCTTACGTTGGACAATCTGAAATATCTTGATTTGAGCTCCACAAATGTAAGAAATGTAGAAGCTATTTTTAATAGCCAAGGTCAGGAAACTGCAACTTTAGAATTAGAAAATAATGTCCTTCGCCCCTCCTCTCATCCAAATTTAAGTATTAACTTACAATACACGATTCGAGCGCCTCTTGTTGCCGAAGAAGAGGTGCCAGAAGAATATTTTGACGGTTTTATTCGCCTGAATCAGCTAAGGGTAAGCACTCCAGAAGAACTTTATGAAAAATTAAATAATTCAGCTAATGAGCCAAGGGACAGAAAATGGGGAGAGCTAACTTTTTTATATGCTCCCTCCTTAAAGCAACTTCAGCATATCTTAATGATGCAACCTCATTTGAGGCTTATTGATCTGAGCGGAACACCCATCTCAGATGTATCCCCTCTTTCTAAGTTACCAGCACTGGGAGAACTTAAGCTGAGGAGAACAGCCATCTCAGATCTATCATATTTTTCTGAATTCCCCGCATTGAGTGAACTTGACTTGAGCGGTACAGCCATCACAAACGCAGAAGCATCATCTTTGGGTGGGGTAACAAATTTGTATCATCTTAACCTGAGCGATACAGCTGTTACAGATGTATCATATTTACCTGAAAAATTAGTGACTCTTGATCTGAAAAATACAAAAATCACAGACGTATTATCTTTGACTAATTTAATAAATCTCTACTGTCTTTACCTGAACAATACAAAGATTAAAGACATATCCCCTTTGTTTAGTTTAACAGAATTGGAAGAGCTTGACCTGAGCGACACAGCCGTTACAGACATATCACCTTTGGTTAGTTTCACAAATTTGAGCACTCTTGATCTGAGTGGGACACCCATCACAGATGCAGGGATACCATTGTTGGCTAGTTTACCAAATTTGGGCGCTCTTGACTTGAGTGGTACAGCCATCACAGATGCAGGGATACCATTGTTGGCTAGTTTACCAAATTTACGCGCTCTTGACTTGAGAGATACAGCCGTCACAGACATATCACCTCTAGCTGATCGCCAAAATTTAAAATTTCACACAAATATTGGAGTTTTGCGAAGAGGCACTAGGCCTTCAGCGATAGAAAAGTATTATTATATGGATATGCTAAGAAAAGCACCTCCTACAGCTATACCTCTTACACAATCTGCTGATAATACTCTAAAGAGGGTAGCATCCAAAGCAGAAGAATACCTTCGCTCAACAAAGGCTGAACGTGAAACCTATTTGCGTTACTAACCGATCCAGAAGCATTGGAACGTTGCCTTCAACGGGCCCGCTATGAAATCAGGCGAGTCCGTGAAATTCGCCAACTCATTAAAGGTTGGGAAGAGTTTATGAATCTAAGTGATCAAGAGAAATCTTATGCGGCTTTGATAAAAGCAGAGATGCTTGCTTCAATTGAAGGACGTTTAATTCTAAATTACTCTCCTAGTGAACTCTTTGTTCGTGCACAAGAAGAATTGCGACTTGCAGAAAAAGAACTTCTGTCTGAAACCTTTTCCAACCTTCGAAATCATTACCTTTACAGAGGCTATAGTGAAGAAAAATTTCGTATATTTCAGCAACTCTATCTGAAGTATAGGTGCAAATATGGAGTTGAACCAGAGCCATATATTCATGAAGCTCTAAGCACTATTTCTTGTGAACTGATGAGTCCCTACTTTTATGTAAACTATGCTCCTCACGAAAGGATGTGTTTTTGTTTAGAAACAGCAGATTATCTTTTTAGAGGTTTCTCCTTCAAATTTTTTGGTGAAGAATGGACGACCGAAAGAACTTACTATAAGCCACAAGAGGCATCATGTATGTTACAAGCATATCAAAACAGTCTACGCTTAGGTACGTCTCTTTTTGAACGCCTGTGGTTACAACTTTCCTCTGAGCTTTAATAGGAAGATTGCTCGCGAATAAAAAAATTTGGGGCTGTCCTAGATAACATGAGAAAGTGTTATAAAGGGACATATGAGAAAGAGTGGATTAAGCAAAGCCAAACAGGTACGATTAATGGAGCATTTTGTAGCTGTTACAACAGCTCGATGTGCCTCAAGTTTAGTAGGAATTAATAAGAATAGCGCAGCCTACTACTTTCAGCGACTCAGGG